>JAFTVQ010000129.1 GCA_017461865.1 Lachnospiraceae bacterium
CAATTGTTTCTGATGGAGGAGATGCTGCTATGTTTATCGGAAGAGAAAAAGAACTTGCGGAATTAAATCATCTTTATAATGAAGATTGTTTCCAGCTTTTTGTGCTTTATGGCCGCAGGCGTGTGGGGAAAACATCTCTGTTACGAGAGTTTTGTAAGAATAAACAATCTATCTTTTTCTCCGCAGAGCAGAGTAATGAGAAACTGAATCTGGAGAAATTTTCAACTCTCGTATTTCAGCATTATAAAGAAGATACTTTAGAACCCTTCACTTCCTGGGAAAAAGCCCTGATATACCTTAACAACAGGCAACAGGAAGAAGCTTTGGTTCTCGTCTTTGATGAATTTCCTTATCTGGCCAATATCAATCCGGCGATTCTTTCCGTGCTGCAGCATTTGATTGATCATCAGCTTCAATTCGGAAAAATATTCCTGATTTTGTGCGGCAGCTATATGGGCTTTATGGAAAAAGAAGTTCTTGGTGCAAAAAGTCCGCTATTCGGACGCAGAACGGCCCAGCTGCATATGAAACCTTTTGATTACCGCACCAGTGTAAAATTTTTGCAGGAATTTTCCGCTGAAGAGAAGCTTATGCTGTACGGCGCATTTGGCGGTACGGCTATGTACCTCAAGCAGGTCCGTCCGAACAGAACTCTGAAAGAAAATATTCAGGAAATCTTCCTGAATCCCATGGGGTATTTGTATGAAGAGCCATTGCTGCTGCTTCGCCAGGAAGTCCAGGAACCCGGGGTATACTGCGCCATTATTGAAGCAATTGCAGGGGGAGCATCAAAATCCAACGAAATTGCCACAAAGACAGGGGAAGAAGCAGCAAAATGCCTGAAATATATGAAGACCTTACAGGAACTGGGAATCGTGGAAAAAGAGACACCTTTTGGAGAGAAAGACTCGTCCAGAAAGACATTGTATGCTCTTTCCGATTTCATGTTCCGGTTCTGGTACCGGTATGTGGCCCCAAATCGTTCCCTGCTGGAAATGGACGCAGGAGAAATTGTATGGAAGCGTAAAATTGAATGTGATTACAGCCACTACATGGGGTTGGTATTTGAGCGCATCTGCCGGGATTATCTGCTGTATCAGAACAGCTTGGGGAATCTTCCTATTTTGTTTACCGAAATTGGTCGGTGGTGGGGAACTAATCCCCACTCGCGGGAACATGAGCAGGTAGAAATCGATCATGTCGCCAGGGATGGCAACGATTATTTGATTTGCGAATGTAAGTGGAGAAATGAACCGCTGGATTATTCTGTTCTCTGTGAACTTCGAAGAAAAGCAGATGTTATGACTTTAAAAAGAAATCATACATGGTTTGTATTGTTTTCCAAGTCAGGGTTCAGCAATGCAATTATAGAGGCTGCTCTGCAGGAGAAAGATGTTATTTTGGTTTCACTGGAAGAGTTGATGTATGAGACCATATGACGAAAAGGCTGTACAGTGTCTCCATTTCGGGGACTGCACAGCCTTTTTCACCGCTTATTTTCATGGGTATTAAAATACAGATTCCGAAATGCCGTAGGTGTCATTCCCTCATGAATGGTAAAAAACTTCAAAAAGTATTTATATTCCTGAAACCCGGCTTTCCATGCAATCTCTTTAAGGCTTAAATCCGTGGAAAGCAGCTGGGTCTTCAAATATGCCATCCTTGTCTTTATGATATATTGCTTCATAGTGCAATTCAGATTCTTACGAAATAATCTGGCCAGATAATCCTCATGATACCCAAACTGCGCTGCCACATCAGTAGACGTCAAAGGCTTTTCCCCATTCATCCGGATCCATTCACAGATTTCACTGAAACGGATGGTGCCTCCGGCAGGCTGACGGCACTGTAGGTCCACTTCTAAAAGAAGCAGACGCAGGCAGTAGTCAGATGCTGCCTTGGCACAGGCTGG
>JAFTVQ010000130.1 GCA_017461865.1 Lachnospiraceae bacterium
AGCTGCCGCATATTTTAAAATTGATTTTTTCATCCGTTTTTCCTCCCTTATTTAATGTTTGTGATAGTAAAATACGCTGTTTTGTTCACCTTTAATTTTTTGTCGTAGTACACAACTTTGAAGTATGTGGTAGGTTTCAGGTGATCATAGTTTTCTACCTCTGTGCGAGAGTAGGAATAACCATTATAGCTGTCAGCTACATAAGAGTATTTGGTTTCTTTTGCCAAAGTGATAGTTTTGTTGTTTTTGATCTTTTTGTATTTCTCCTGACCGTTTGCATCAAAAGTAGTTGCCATATAAACAGCTTTGAGCTTGTAGCCGGAATTCAGTTTGATTTTCAATTTGGCTTTGGCTTTTTTTGTTGTCATATTATAGAAACCGTAGGCTTCTGTGTTGCCGTATTTTAAAGATTTTACCACCGGTTTATCGTCCACATACACTTTGATGGATTTGGTGCAGGTAGTCTTTTTCTTGGCATTTTTAACCGTGAACTTCACAGTGTATGTACCCGGTTTGGAAGCATACATTTCAATTTCGGAACGGCTGTAGTATTTCTGGTCGTTCAGTTTATCTTTTTCTGCAAAGTATAATGTGTTTGCGTCGCTGTCTGTCCAAGTGTAAGTCACTTTTGCTACAAGACCTGATCCGCTTACTTTTACCTTGGAAATGTAATCGCCTTTTTTCTGAAGATAAACAGTGGCCTCAGGACCGGACCTTGTCTGGGACTGTCCGCGTACGGCGCTTTCCCAGATAACGCCCTTCTTGGCATCACGTTTGAATGTGTGTGTTTTGGCTGCCTGTGCATCTACGGAAATCAGAGCGGTGCATCCGATGATTACTGCAAATGCAAAGAACATGCTGATGAGTGTTTTTGTGATTTTTTTCATCATGAAATCCTCCTTTTTTTCTTTCTGCCTGTCTGCAGAACGTCAAGGAAATTATACCACAAACCGTATGGAAAAGAAATACAAATGTGTACAAAATGTGAAAAATAAAATTGCCAGATACTGTACATTGCAATTTCGCACAAAGTAAGGTAAACTGAACAAGGTTACATAAAATGGACAAAAGGGAGAACAATTCGGATGATAAAAAGAATGCGATACAAAATGTTACAGAGAGGAATTGCAGTGCTTGGAGCGGCGCTGATGATGCTTCAGGGACCGCTCGGCTGCGTGACGGCATACGGACAGACCGTGTCCGGGAACGGGACGGTGTCCGGCAACGGAACTGTTTCTGCAAATTCTGCGGATACGGCACAGGCGGACCTTCTGCTGAATTATGCATACATAGAAAGTGCACAGCTTGAGATAGGTAAGCAGCAGAATATTTTGGTTTCTGCAGGTGAGGAAGATGTTGTTTGGGATGACGCGGAGCTGACGCTGGTGTCGGAGAACGGTGATGAAAAGATTGTGCCGGTTTCCGGAACGTCGGACAATGTTTTGAAGTTTGCCTTTGATACCGCCGGTCTTGCGCAGGGAGTATACAGGGCGGCGAAGCTGACCTATTCCCATGTGGAAGATGGTGTGATAAAAAGCGGCGAACTTGATTTTGCGGATATTCCGGATATGGAAAATGTCTGCTTCGGTCTCGGCGTGGAAAACCCGGTTTCCGAAGATGAGTTGGTAAGTTATGATGAGCAGGCACAGGAGATTAAAACGGACGGGCAGGATTTGCTCGATGTGAATATTGTGACGCTGACCGGTGCAGATGAGAACATGGAAGCTGCGGAGCAGGTGGCGCAGGCACTTGATACAGTTTCAGATCTTCCGGTGCATACAGAACTTGCGGCAGAGAATCTTGCACCGCAGGGGGGCGGGGAAGATATCACTGCCGACGGAAGAGTGGCGGGAAGTCTGGTTGTTATGCTGGACCCGGGGCATGATGCAACCCATGTGGGAGCTTCCGCGCACGGTCTTAAGGAAGAAAAACTGACGCTTAAGGTGGCAAAATACTGTAAAGAGTATTTGGAGGAGACATACTCCGATGTGGTCGTATATATGACGCGCAGCGGGGAGGCTTGCCCGTATCCGGGAACTACTTCCACGGATTGTAATGCAGCCCGTGTGGATGCTGCTTACAGTAAGAAGGCGGACGTGTATGTAAGTATTCATTTTAACTCTACTTCGGGAGGAACGACGACGGCCACGGGTGCCATTGTATTTTACCCGAACAGCAATTATAAAAATAATGTGGGAACCCAGGGTGCAACGCTGGCGTCTAAGATTATCGAGCAGCTTGCAAAGCTCGGACTGAAAAACAACGGAATCCAGATCCGCAATTCGGAGGACGGAACGACCTATGGCGATGGGTCTGTAGCAGACTATTACGGCGTAATCAGACGCAGTAAGCTTTACGGCATTCCGGCGGTAATTGTGGAGCATGCGTTTTTGAACAATGCATCCGATGCTGCGTTCCTTGCTGTTGAGGAAAATCTGGAAAAACTCGGAGTTGCGGATGCAATCGGTATAGCAAAGGCGTATGACCTTTCCACCGAGGAAGTGGAATACGATGCCGACGATCTTCAGGTGACGGAGATTGACGGCGGAAACGGTACCTTCAAAATTTCCGTCATCGGGGCTTCTCCGGTAAAACGTATTGCAAATATCAAATTTAAGGTATATCCGACGAGTGATAAATCAAAGGTGCATACTTACACGGCTAAGCTTGAGGATAAGTCAAAAGGAATTTATTCCGTGACGGGAAATGTTTCGAATCACGGGAAAAAGACCGGAAAATATAAAGTGATTGCATATGCCTATAATGCGGCGGGGAAAAAGACACAGCTGCGTTCGACGACATTTAGCATCGAACAGACAAAAGTCGATAAAAGCGGAATTTCCATGACCTGCAAACCGACGTCCAACGAGAAGAAGGTCAACTTGACGCTGAAAGGAAACGAGAATGCGGCGGCGGTAACCTTTAAGGTGTACAGCAAGGAGAACGGAAAGAAAAAGACGAAATCTTACAAAGCAGAGAAGAAGGCGGACGGAAGCTGGAAAGCGCAGGTGAAGATTTCGGATCACAAGAGCATGGGCGACTATGTGGTTCTTGCATATTCCAAGAGTTATTTCGGAAAAACGACGAAGGTGAAAACGGGAAGCTTCACCATCAAAGGACCGTCGGTTTCCAAAGTGCAGGTTAAGAAGCTTAATTTGAACAAGGGAACATTCCGGGTTATCGTTCGGGGCGCAGAGTCCAAAGCGGGTGTGAAGAAAGTTTCCCTCGTGATTAAAAACTCCGAAGGAAAGAGCATAACGAAAACATACAGCACCAAGAAAGCGAAATCCGGTTATTATTATGCGGATATTAATATGAAAGATTTCAAGTACCGTTACGGAGCGTACAAAATCTCTGTCCGCGTCAAGGACGGCAACGGTATTGAGGAAATTGTAAAGAAATATACAAAGAAGATTGAAAAACCGGATCCGGTTCTGAAAGTGAAGCTGAAAAGCAAACAGACCAAGATTACGATGGAAGCTTCCGATCTCGGAATCGCTGCGACGGTCAAAGGTGTCAGATTCAGAGTCTACAATACTTCAAAACCGTCCGAGAAGAAAAACTACGAGGCGAAGAAAGGATCCGGCGGATCTTACAGTGCCACGATGAAGGTTTCGGATTTCGGAAAGAGCGGAACTTATAAGATTGTCACTTATGTGAAGGGAACCGACGGAAAGTATAAAGCGGTCGGCAAGGCCAAAAAAGTAACCGTGGGTGATGTGACCGGCGGAAAGGTGTCGATTAAAAGAAAGACATCCAAATCCATGAACATGACGGTTTCCGATATCAAATACAAAGGAAGCATCAGCAAGGTGCAGGTGAAAGTGTGGCCTGCAAGCAACTCGAAAGCCAAATATACATACACGGCTAAGAAAGGTTCAAACGGTGCTTACAAGGCGACAATCAAAGCGTCCAAACATAAAGGGAAAAAAGGAACCTACAAATATCAGGTAATTGTAACGACAAAGAACGGAATTAAGAAGACACTGAGAAAGGGAAGCTTCACGATGGGTAAATCCCTTTCCGAGGACGGTCTTTATGCCATAACGGGAAGTTCCTCTGCGACAGTGAGCCAGATGATGGCGTATTACAATGCGAATGCAACGTATCCGTCCTTCTATGCGACGACGGATGCCCCGACGCTGAAAAAATTCTGCCAGTTATACTACAATGAATGTAAGGCGGAAGGAATCCGCGCGGAAGTGGCGTTTGCCCAGGCGATGAAGGAGACCAACTTCCTGCGTTACGGCGGGGATGTATCCATATCCCAGTTTAATTTTGCGGGAATCGGTGCGACCGGCGGCGGAGCGAAAGGAAATTCGTTTGCATCTGTCCAGATCGGAATCCGTGCACAGGTACAGCATCTGAAAGCCTATGCCAATGAGGAAGGGCTCAAGCAGGCCTGCGTGGATCCGCGTTTCCAATATGTAGAGAGAGGTTGTGCTCCGTATGTGGAGTGGCTCGGCATTTCAACCAATCCGTACGGCAAAGGATGGGCGACCGATCCGACATACGGAAGTTCCCTCAGAGGCATGATTGAAACGCTGCTTGGTTACTAAAGGGCAGGGTTTGTCACAGTTTCCGTACAAATAATATATTGACGAACCGCTACTGATTTCATATACTAAAAACGGTAGCTCAATGATAAAGCATACAATATTTTGTATGCTTTTGATTTGTCATAAAGTCAGATGAGTTTGAGGAGAAAATATGGGAAAGATTACAGTAGAGACATGTCATATTGAAGGACTTAAGGTTATCACGCCGACCGTGTTCGGGGATGCCAGAGGTTACTTCATGGAAACATATAATTACAATGATTTTAAGGAGGCGGGGATTGACCAGCAGTTTGTGCAGGATAATCAGTCGGCTTCCAAGAAGGGAGTTCTGAGAGGGCTTCACTTCCAGATCAATTATCCGCAGGACAAGCTGGTGCGCGTAGTCAGCGGAGAGGTTTATGATGTGGCGGTGGATCTGCGCCCGGAATCACCGACGTTCGGACAGTGGTACGGAGTGCTTCTTTCTGCTGAGAATAAAAAACAGTTCTTTATTCCGAAAAATTTTGCGCACGGATTCGTAGTATTATCAGACTATGCGGAGTTTGCTTACAAGTGTACGGATTTCTATCATCCGAACGATGAGGGCGGACTTTTGTGGTCGGATCCGGAGATCGGCGTAGAGTGGCCGCTTCCGGAAGGTATGACAAAAGAGGATTTGATTTTATCGGAGAAGGATACGAAGTGGGGCGGTATTTCGCAGTATCGCGCTGACAGAGGCTTATAAGAGCCGGGTATTGCCGGGTATTCGGGGGAATCTTGGTAATAAAGTGAGATGAAAATAAGATGAAAAAGAGAGAAAGATATAAAAAACTCATATCGGGAGCCGAAGTAGTGCTCCTGATGGCAATTCACACATATTTGTATGCTGTGCTCTGGTATTCGTACTACAGTGCGTTGGTGCCGAAACAGCTTCAATTTTACCGCCGCGGAAACTGGGCGGTAATTGCTATGTATGTGCTTGTGTTGTGGTTGTTCACCAAACTGTACGGCGGTTTTAGGGTTGGGTATCTGAGATTGTTCGATGTCATCTATTCCCAGATGCTGTCGCTCTTTTGTTCCAATGTGGTTCTGTATTTCCAGATTTGTATGCTCACAAGGGACTATGTGACACCCCTTCCGCTTTTGGTTATGACCGGAATTCAGGTCTGCATCATTCTGCTTTGGGTGTTCGGCTGCAGATTTTTATACATGAAACTGTATCCGCCGCGCAATCTGTTGCTTGTGTACGGCGAGAAGACGCCGGTAGATTTTATCAACAAGATCAATGCCCGCAAGGACAAATATTTCATTAAGAAAAAGATTCATGTGAGCGAAGGTATGGAAAAAATCAAGCAGGCAATCGCCGAGTGTGAGGCGGTCATGATCTGTGAGACTGCGTCCCATCCTCGCAATCAGGTTCTTAAATATTGCTTCGTTCATTCGGTGCGTACGTATGTGGTTCCGAAGGTGACAGACCTTATGCTGATCGGTTCCGATGAGATCCATCTGTTCGACACGCCGCTTCTTATGTCCCGCAACCAGGGCTTGTCCGGGGAACAGGCGGCGGTGAAACGTCTCATGGATATCGTGCTCGGTCTGATTGCATGCGTGATCGCTGCCCCGTTTATGATTGTCATTGCCCTTGCGATTAAGATTTACGACCGCGGACCGGTATTTTATAAACAAATCCGTCTGACAAGAGACGGCGAGGAATTTTACATTTACAAGTTCCGCAGCATGAGTGTGGATGCGGAAAAGGGCGGCGCACGTCTTGCCATGAAAAATGACAGCCGTGTGACACCGGTCGGTAAAGTAATCCGCAATCTTCATTTGGACGAGCTTCCGCAGCTCTTTAACATTCTTAAGGGCGAGATGTCCTTCGTGGGACCGAGACCGGAGCGTCCGGAGATTTTTGAACAGTATAAGAAAGAGTTACCGGAATTTGAATTCCGTTTGAAAGTAAAAGCAGGGCTTACCGGATATGCACAGGTGTACGGTAAGTACAATACCACGCCGAGGGATAAGGTGAAGCTGGATGTGGCTTACATTGAGCATTATTCGGTGTGGTTGGATTTGAAACTCATGCTTTTGACGTTTAAGATTTTGTTCCAGAAAGAAAACACCGAGGGTGTGGATCAGAATCAGACGACGGCCCTGAAAGGGAAGAAAGACTGTTAGGTTATGAAAGAGAAACTGTTGATGCTCTGTTACAGAGCGCCGTATCCGCTGCGTTCCGGAAGTGAAATCCGGATGTATCAGTTTGTTGAGATGCTTTCCGAGGTGTATGATATCGATTTGTTTTATCTGGAGGAGCAGAAGGTGCAGGACGCGGAAATGGCACCGCTTTATGAAAAATGTCATAGTGTGGAGAAGTTCCGGGTTCCGGTTCCGGTGCGCTGTCTTCAGACGGGAATCGGGTATGTGTTCCGCGGATGGCCTCTGCAGCTCGGATATTTTTACTCGGCTGCCATGTACCGCCGGATCAAAGAGGTTGTTTCCGGATACGATAAGGTGCTCTGCATGCATATCCGGATGATGTCGTATATTATGAAACTTCCGGCAAAAACCAGGGAAAAGCTGCATGTCTATTTTGATGGGATTGATGCGATTTCCATGAATTACCGCAATTCCTATGAGACGTCCTTAGGGATTAAAAAACTGATAAACGGTATGGAATACCGCCGGATGGAAAAGTATGAAGCTATGGTGTACGGCGCGGTGAAAGATTCCATATTGATTTCGGAGCGCGACAGGGATTATATTAAGCAAACGCTCGGGGTAGAGTGTGATCCGGCTGTCATATACAATTATGCCATTGATCACGGCTATAAGCAGGGAGTCAAAAAAGAAAAACGCACACTCGCATTTATGGGGAAGATGAATTACGCTCCGAATGTAGATGCGGTGCTTTATTTTGTCAAAGAGGTTTTTCCGTCCCTCAAGACGGAATATCCGGATTTGCAATTTCAAATCATCGGCGGAAACGCCTCGAAAGAAATACAGGCACTGTCCGGGACGGAAGGCGTACAGCTGCTCGGATTTGTGGAAAGTCCGGCGCAGTATCTGCAGAGCGCAACCATTGTGATTGCACCTATGATCAGCGGATCCGGTTTGCAGAATAAAATTGTACAGGCCATGTATCTGGGAGCTCCGGTTCTTACAACGCCGATCGGTGCAGAAGGACTGTGCGATGTCTCGCAGGATGAGATTATCATTGCAGACTCGTCCGGGGACATGATCCGGAAGCTGAAAAAGTACCTGGGAGACGATGCCCGGGAAGAGAGAGAAGCAATCGGAAATTGTGCCAGAGCGTACATCCAAAAGTACTACAGCTATGAGGGCGTAAAAAAGCAGGTGCATGAATTTTTCGGTGCAGACAGAGCCTGAGGTATAGATTATGAGTGAATCGGTATCACAAATACAAAAACAGATTCTTGACATGATGGTGGCATTTCGGGATTTTACCGGGGAGAGAGGCCTTTCCGTGTTTCTGGTAGGAGGAAGTGCACTCGGCGCCTATCGGCACCGGGGCTTTATTCCCTGGGACGACGATGCGGATCTGGCGATGATGCGCGGCGATTTTGAGAAGATGGAAGAGGCTATGGCCCGAAATAACAATCGTCTCGGTGAATATGTTTATTCGCCGGTGGAACATCACATTACACCGGATGCGCCCATCGGATATTTATATAAGTTAAACAAATGTGAGGGCGGATATGAGATTGCAATCAAAATCGATATCCATCCCATCGACGGGGTGCCGAAGGGCTCTTTTTTGAAGAAAGTGCAAATGATTTCGGCGCTGGTATATTATCTTTCCGTCTATCGCCTTCCGGTAAAAAATAAAGGGAAGACCATTAACCGCATTTCGCGCATGATTCTGAAACTCACACCGGACTTTATGTTCCGGTTTTATATTCGTATGAGCAAAAAGATATTTGCGGCCTGGGACGATACCGTGAGCAGGGAGATCTGCAGTTTGTTCGGGATTGCAGGATATGCGACGGAAGTAATGCCGAGAGAATGGCTGATGCCACTGAAGGAAGTGGATTTTGAGGGGGAAAGTTTTTTGGCTCCGCAAATGTCAGATGAGTATCTTTCCCGGTTGTACGGTGATTATATGCAACTGCCACCGGAGGAAAAAAGAAAACCGCACCACGCACATCAGCGTGTGGTCATACCGTTTTCGGGAGAACTTACGGCCCGTTAGGAGAAAAAACGTGCATGCATTCGTAAAGAAAATAAGGCTTTTGGCTAAAAAATGGATGGATTACGGCATCGAAGGGGAATATAAAATATATCGAGTGAAACATACCCCTGTACGGTTCAAAATGAAATATACATCCGTCTATCATAAGAAATATGAAAAACTGCCGGTGCAGAGAGATAAGATTATCTTTGATAATTATAAAGGCGGCGGTTTCGGCTGTAACTGCAAATATGTGCTATTGAAGATGTTGGAGCAGGGCATTCAGGCAGATTACGTGTGGGTGCTCAGAAATCCGGAAGATGCAAAGATGCTTCCGCAGGGAGTGCGTACGGTGCCGTACGGCAGTGAACAGGCGATGGAAGAATATGCTACGGCCGGCGTCTGGGTCAACAATTTTCAGATGACCTATTATTTGAACCGCGGACTGCTGAAAAAACCGGAGCAGACGTATATACAGATGTGGCACGGCTCATTCGGAATTAAGAAAATCGAGGGAAGCTGTGACCTTTTAAACAGTGACAAACCGTGGCTTGTGCTTGCTGAGAAGAACGCACAGATTACGGATTATTGGATATCCAACAGCTCTTTTGAAACGCAGGTTTACAAAGAGGCGTTTTGGGGAGCCGGGAATATATTGGAGTACGGGCATCCGCGCAATGACATCTTTTTCGGAAGCGAAAAGCAGGCGGAGTCCAAGGTGAAGGAGACTTACGGCATAACGGATGAAAAAATCGTACTGTACGTTCCGACGTTCCGGGATCAGGACAAGTCCCGCGTTTCGCAAATCGATGCGGACCGGTTGACGGAGGCTCTGAAGGAGCGGTTCGGAGGCGAATGGGTGTTTGCGCTGAGACAGCATCCGCGTATGGTGAACGGGGAAGTGTCCGGATTTGCAATGGATGCAAATGTGTGTGATGTGACCGGTTATCCGGATATCCAGGAGCTTTTGGCGGCTTCGGATGCGGTCATCACAGATTATTCCAGCGCAATTTTTGATTTTATGCTGACAGGCCGTCCGGCATTTTTGCTGGCGGAGGATTACGAAGTTTATGAAGATCTTCGCGGACTGTATTATCCTTTGGAGGATACGCCGTTCCCGCTGGCGCGTTCGCAGGAGGAACTGCGCGGGAAGATTAAGGCGTTTGATGAGCAGCAGTACCGGCGCGATGTGGAAGCGTTCCTTGAGGGAAAAGGTTCCGTGGAGGACGGAAAAGCGGCGGAAAGGGTTGCAGGGCTTATAAA
>JAFTVQ010000131.1 GCA_017461865.1 Lachnospiraceae bacterium
CATATCGCTCCGCATCAGGAACATATAATCATCGACCTTCTGCATCAATTCCTCTATGGAATCTGCCGCAATAACTTCATATCGTTCATCTGTTTTATGTACATCATCTCCGTGAAGCTTTTCGGCAAGCTTTTCATCCAGCTTTTCTTTTGCTTCCGTCTTCGCAGCCTTCTTTTCTGCCGCCTTGACATCTGCCTTTTTCTGCGCACGTTTCTCGGCAATCCGCTCATTCAAATCCTTAAAAGACTTGTCTACCACAGCAAAAAACTGCACGCGGTTATCTTTGGTAAACTGCATTCCAACCTGCGAAATCGCACTGTTTTTTTGCATCATCTGTGTAAGTTGCGGCATTTGATTTCTTGCCGACATAATCTTGCCTTCAATTTCCTGCCTGAATTTCGGATCGGTTGCCATCTTCTCCAGCTTCTCTTCATCAATCAAAACAACCATTTTGTTCGGATTGCCCATCCCCGGTGCCATCTTCTTTGCCATACCGATCATGTCTTTTGAAACAAGGGTAAAATCCATATCGGAATACTTCTGCTTCAGTTCGTCATAAAGCTTTGCTGCCTGCTCCGACAACTCCGGTTTCCCAATGGTTTTTCCATAGTTTCTCCGGGCATTTGTTTCCGTCACCTTCTCCTGTGACACACCTTGCACCTTATGCGCATAATTCGCTGCGTATGCGCTTGAATTGCCATACGCTGCTTCTGATACATTTCTCATATACATTCCTCCTTGAATTAAGTGTCGCGAAATCCGTTTCGCATTTAGACATAGTGTATCACTATCTATATCGGATTACTTCGTGCAGTTCATTAGCAATTGTTCAACCACCATATTCCGAAATTCAAATAAGCAGCGACTGTCAGCCATATAATGTACGGAATGTTCAACCATCCGGCCTGCTTATATATCGTCGCAAACAACCTTATCATGCGAAAAACCAATCCCCAAAGCAAAAGAATCCAAAAAAAGGAAAACAAATACCAACCAAAATTAAAAAAGAAAACCGGCCATAAAAAATTAACCGCAAGCTGATAAAAATATACCGTAAGAGCTCTTTCTTCTTTTTCAGCCGGTGCTTTTGCTTCCGAAACCAGATAGGACGATATTCCCATCAATGTGTACAGAATCGTCCAGACAACAGGAAACAGCCATGCCGGCGGTGCAAACGGTGGTTTTTCGAGCGCAGAAAAATCTGCCACCGCATCCCTTGTCAAAAGTGCAGCCACACCACCGACTGCCAACGGGATTGCAATGCAGATTACAAGTTTTTTTACATTTATTTTCATGCAAACACCTCCGCTACAACATATGCGTCCGTCCCGGAGATTATGTTGGGCAAAAAAAGACTGCATACCGGAATTTTTTCCGATGCAGTCCTTTTATACATATTATTTCTCACAATATTTCTTTTCGATCACAAGCACATATACAGCCATAAGTATTACAATTTCTGCCAAAGAACCGAGCAGGGTGATTACGACAAGCGGCGAGTTATCTCCTGCAAGCAGAGGCAGCCCGAGCAGCATAAAAAACACCGCAAATCCGATCCACAAAATACCGACCGACCTGTTATAAGCTTTCAGATTTTCATCTTTCACAATTGGTTTCTTTCCGTTTGACCAAAACCCGGCCACTTCTTTTGCCTGCAAATCATAAATACCGATTCCGACAAAAACAAGGCTGACCAATATCCAAATCACAAATGCTATGATTCCTTCTGTCATTTTTTAACCCCTTTATTTCTTAAACATTTTTCGAAAAGTTTCTCCAGACACAGACACATAAGAAGCGGTCCGACCAATCCTATAATCGTGTAAAAAATACGGAACTGCGCAATCGGTTCGTATCGGTATGTAGCCTTTCTATAAAATGCCGCAAAATCAAACGTCGACGCTACTACCGGCACTCTGGATATCAAGAAGTTGTATATGTTGAACCAAGTAATGTGAAACATCATAATCGCATATGTGTGATTTGAAATATAATTCACCAGCTTGTTCTCTCCGAGTATCGGTGTCAATTTGTCTGTTATTTCAAGCCAAAACATAATTCCGGTCACAGAAGTAACCAAAGGCAACACATAGATATCCGTCAAAAAACCCGACATTTTATTTATATCATTGAAATAAATCTGATTCTGAGTCAGTCCCTGCAACAACACGTTTATGCAAATTGCACACAAACAAACAGCTAAAGCTGGGATTTTTCGAAACCCTATCTCCAGCTTATTACGGTATAAAACGCCCAATTGATAAAACTGAACCAAAAAACCTGTTTTTACTAACGGAAGCCATATGGTTTCATTCCATCCATGCCTTGATAAGTAAACACAAATCACTCCGACAATACAGTACACAATCGTTGCAATAAAATCATTCCAGATTTTTTGAAACACAAAACGCACCAGTACCCAAACTAAGATTACACAAAAGAGCGCCGGCACGAACCACCCCGGAGTCAGAAGTGACGATAAATTCGCCTTATAAAACGGAGTCAAAAGAAACTTTTTGATTGAAACAATCTGCCCGTAACGCTTTCCAATCGGAACAAAATAACGAAGAAAATGCATAAGAAGCAGCACTGTTCCTAAAATCGCATAGTAAGGCAAGAGCAACCGAATTCCTTTTCTCAGCAAAAATCGCAGCGGATTTCTCAAGTGTTTTTCCTCAAAAAAATAGCCGGAAACAAACACAAACAATGGCATAAAAAACGAATTGTACGGGAAAAAATTTGTAAATAGCGCAAGCGGACTCCATGCATGTGCATCCACAACGAAAAGAATGGCAAATGCAGACAATAACATGAACTGTTTATTTTCTTTTTCTTTTTTATTCATTACATCTGCGCTCCTTCTTTTCCATGTACTTATCCAATCCTTTATCCCACCAGCCATTTATACTTCGCCACACTGTAAAGCGGAATGAGCGGAAGCAAAATCGGTGTCTTTTTCACATATGCCTGGTACTCCGGATCCTCACCGTAATTGCGGTTCTGGCGGAGCTCCAATCTTCTCGCGCCTCCGAACATGATATACACAATACAAATATATCCGGTTGCAGCTGCAATCCACTGCCAAACACTTGCGTAAATATTTACACCGGATACAAACACTCCCGTCCAGAACAGTACCTCACCGAGATAATTCGGACAACGAACGATTTTATATAATCCCTTATCACAGAAACGGTTCGGATTTACGGATTTCTGTTTTGATTTCTGCCAGTCGGCAGCAGATTCAAGTATAATGCCGAAGGCCATAATGACAGCCCCGATCAAAGCAACCGGATCCGGGGCTCCGATTACCACATCATACGATGCATTTTTAAGCATATTTTCTGTATCCATCAACCGGAACAAAAGCGGCGAAACCTGCAGCGCATACAAAAGTGCACAACTGATCCAAATACTTATCTTTGCCACCATTTTTATATCTTTTCCGTCTTTGATTTCTTTTTTCATGGTGCTGCGATACGACGCGCTCTTGATTTCGCGTACCAGCAAATATCCCCCGAGCCGGCATCCGTAAATAAGAAACAGCACGCACATGGCAACCGTCGCAATGTTCTGAACATCCATATACATGACAAACAGCGCCACGCCCATCGCCGCAACGGAAAAACCGTAGCCGAGCGAGATAAAGTACACATACTTATAAAATCCCACACTGCTGACTACAAGTGCAATCACAATCAGAATAAGAAATCCCATTCCGAAACTTTCTGTAAAACCCATGTCCATTTCCTCCAAGTCAAAAAATATAAGAATCTACCTATCCTTGCACAAAACAATCACTGCAACAATAAGTGCAGGTATCACACCGATGATACCGATCGGCGCAGGTCCGAGAATCATCTGATCTATGTACTCCGGCTTTGTCAGATAAATCGCAAGTGACGCCGTCCCGTTAATCGCTCCGTGCGCTAAAGAAGGCACCCATATACAATTCGTCTTCTCATATAATACATCCAAAAGGGTTCCGCCGACAATACAAAAAACGCAAAATGCTATTAAACCGGAAATCGGTGCTCCCGGATACTCTTTTCCGTATTCGTATCCTGCAAGAAGCATCACCGGCCAGTGCCACGCGCCCCAGATTACTCCGCCGACAATACGTCCTTTTGTCTTACCCAAAAAGCTCTTCAGCTGCGGATACAGCATTCCGCGCCAGCCAACCTCTTCACCGAGCGCTGCAAACATATTAATAAACGGCGCATACAACGGTACTGATACGATTTGGATAACCAAAAGTTGTTGCAGGGTAAGTCCCTGCGCTTCAATCTGTGCAAGCCCTTCCTCGCCTAATGCCATCGCAAAATAAGCTCCCGTCAAATCAAACCGGTCCGGAAAGATGACAAAATATACAACCGCTCCAAGCACAGTAAAAAGTAACGGTCCGATCCAGGCCAAAAATATCCAGCCGATATTTCCTTTCAACTTTGGAATCCATCCCATACCTTTGAGCGGGTACTTTGCCAGTAAAACAGCAAAGAACGGTGCATACATGGAAACCGCAAGTACTCCCGTAAAAATCAGATTTCCCAGCGAATTTGTCATACCCGTTGTATTTGCTGCAATATTTGCTGCCGCGCTGGCGATTACCTGCAAAATCCATGCAATTACAAATGCCCAGATTAAATATATGATCGTTTTCTTTTTATCTTTCAACATAACTCAGTCCTCCTCCGCTTCTTCTGCTGTTACACCGTAAGTTTCAACACAGAAACTTTTCTTTCCGCAACATGTACAAGTCAGCCTTCTCGTCTTCGGCGTATGATTCGCCCAGAAAAATTCCGATTTTGCCGGTTTAAATACCGTGTGACATTCCGGACAAATATAAACCGTATATTTGTGATAGTAATTGATAATAGGAAAAAGTACAATCAGCATAAGCAAAAGCACTCCCGCAAACAACCACCAGTTCCCCGTCCTCAAAGCATAAATAAACGCCCCGATTTCCAGTCCGTCCAGCACCAGTCCGACACCGAGTATCACCGAATAGACCTTTTTTAATTTCTTCTTATTCTCCATAACATATGCTACATCACCTAAGTTTTCAACGGAGAAACCTGCAATGCTTTTCATTTCTTTCTGAATTTCGGAAATTCTGTCGAGCCGTTCCTTTCGCTCCGCCACTTCCGTCTCCAGCATTTTCTTTTGTTCTTCCAAAAGAAGTTCAATGACGTTTGTCGCATTATCCGCCTCAAGAATATCGCCCACATGATTGAGACTGAGACCGAGGTCACGCAAAAAGCAAATAACACGCAACTTCTTAAGGTCATCCTCCGTGTATAGACGTCTTCCGCCTTCACTGAAATCACTCGGAATCAAAATCCCCCGCGAATCATAGTATTGGACGGTTCTCACTGTTACTCCCGCCAGCTTTGCAAGTTCTCCTGTCGTATAATTTGACATAGCGTTTCACCACCTTTCATGGCCTATTATGATATATTACGCAGCGTCACAAGCAATACCTGACGCCGCGTCGTCTTATATTTTTTCTTTATCTTTTTTATTTACTACAAAAATCGGAACCATCCGTTTTCTTTTTTCTGCCACCACTGCCAAAAGACATCCTTCGTCGTCCGTCAGGGTACCGCTTGGAATTTCCATCTTTGCGACCTCAAATATCTGTTTCTTATCATCATAATATAAAATATATCTGTCTCCTATAAAATTACTCACATCATCATTGCATTCCACAACCTTTTTTATCCGCATTCTTTTCCACGGTGCAACACGCAGGACATCACGCAACACAAAGAACAGGATAAACACCAGGAAAAACAGCGAAACTGACAAATATTCCACCATTTCTCCCCATCTCGCCCAATACCGAATAATGCCCGGAAGTGTAAAAAAAGCATAAAAAAGTAACCCTTTTCGAACATTGCGTAACACATATCGCATATACATTTTCTTCATCTTAAAATTACAATTTACGCTTTCCCTCAATTCCATCTCCAATATCTGCGATATTTCCTTTGCTGTCTTTTTTACGCGTTTTATTTTATATTGTTCTATTAACCACATGATTAAAAGAGGAATTGATATTACTGCTATCGTAATGCTGAAGTTTTTTAAAAAATTTACCAGTTCATTCACTATATACTTTCTCCCTTTTACGAATATAAATTGTCTTGCGGCAACTCATTTCCCTGTCGTATACTAAACCTTGAAAAAGAAAAAAGGAGTTTGCCATGTGTAATCTAATCGAAATTACCGATTTTTCCCATCCGGAACTCGATATCTATGCGCGCCTTTCAGAAAACCAATTGCGCACTTACAACGAACCGGCTCCCGGAATTTTTATTGCCGAAAGTCCGAATGTAATCGAACGTGCACTCACCGCCGGATATGAGCCGATTTCTATACTCATAGAAAAAAGCGAATTGCACGGACCCGCCCAAAAGATCGTTGACCTCTGTGGTCAAACTCCGGTCTTTACCGCAGAAACCACAGTGTTATCCAAGCTCACCGGCTTTGCCATGACCAGAGGCCTTCTCTGCGCCATGAAACGACGCACATTACCTCCTGTCAGCGATATTTGCCGAAACGCCGGGCGCATCGCCGTACTGGAAAATGTCATGAATCCGACGAATGTAGGTGCCATTTTCCGGAGCGCAGCTGCCCTCGGCATTGATGCCGTCCTTCTCACGGAAGGCTGCAGTGATCCTCTATATCGACGCGCAGCGAGAGTCAGCATGGGGACTGTGTTTCAAATCCCATGGACATTTATCCCTTCCTGCAACCATCCATTTGACACACATGACACAAATGTCACACATATAAACTATGTTAAAACACTTAAAAATATGGGTTTTCGTACTGTTGCCATGGCACTGGATGACAAAGCTGTCAGCATCGACCACCCACCTCTTATGGCAGAGGAAAAACTTGCCATTCTACTTGGCTGCGAAGGATACGGACTTTGTAACGAGACAATCACCGCCTGCGATTATGCTGTCTGCATCCCGATGTCCCACGGTGTGGATTCTCTCAATGTAGCCGCAGCCAGTGCAGTTGCTTTCTGGCAACTTTGCCGGCCTACTCCTTAGCGAATTCCTCCGCATCTTTTTTGTACGCATAAAACTCATGCACCAGATTCCGGTATCCCCAGGTCTTCATCTGCTCATAAGTGATACGGTAATTCCCCTTATAGTGGCGTCCTGTTACTGCATAACGGATATATTCCTGCATATGGCTGTCAATTTCACGAAGACCGCAATCTAACGTCAAATTCGGAAAGAACCAACGGCTCCACGTAAAATCATCGGTCCCCTCCCCGCCGTAAAACTTTCGATTCATTGCATGAATGAATCCAATGGCCGCCTTGTCCGGCGCAAGTCCCTTCTTTCTCTGCCAGCGTCGAAGTGCCTCCGCTTTCCGCTTAATCTTTGCTTTCATTTTACGCTTGGTATTGTCCGACAGGTCGAATTCCCCTTGTTTGTAGGAAAATCCCAGAAATTCCCAGGCTTCTCCCGGATGCGAGACGCTTTCTTTCGATGCGTTGATTGTCAGTTTGTATTCCTGCAACTTCCGTCTCAATGTTTCCATCTGCTCAGTAAGCTGTAACTCACTCTCTGTAAAAATCAAAATATCATCGGAATACCGGTAATATTCTATACCTTGTTGCTCAAAAAAGTGATCCACCTTGTTTAAGTACATATTGGCCCAAAACGGTGCAATCGGAAGACCTGCCATGGCACCGTGTTCATCCTGTATCAACTTTCCGTGATACCGGACTTTGTCCTGCATAAGAATCTTTTCCATCAGCTCATACAACCGCACATCCCGTTCCTTCAGCGGTCCAAGCGCCTCCAAAAGAATCGGAATATCAATGGAATTAAAATAATTGCTGATGTCTGCCTTGTAACAATACATTTCTTTCACTTTCGGATTCCGTCTCAATCGTTGCAATGCCTGCGACACGCCTCTTGTCTTGCGGAACGCATAACAGGAGTCTGCCAGCACATCCTCCATAAAATCCATATGAAATGCAATAAATTTCAGTGTAATACTCACATCATCGCCAAAAGAGTAGACAACTCTTTTCTTGGTCGTCCCTTCCTTGTTAATTACTTTTTTGACCGGATACTCTCCCGGAAATAGTCCCTCCCGAATAAGCTCCGCCATCTTTTCATACGTACGATTTTCAATATAACTGCGGATTTTATTCTCCTCTTCCCTGCGAAGATGCTGCTTTTCCAGCTTATCGTCCAGGAACTGCTGCCAGAATGTCTCATCCGTAAGTCGGTCCAGAACAGAGCCTTGTCTCTTCATATCTCACCTCAACATTTGTACAAAATATTGACACAAAAAAAGAAAGAGAAAACGCTTTCAAAGTGATAAAGCCGTGCTTATCACACTGGGCTGAACATATCCCCGTCACCCACAAAACTTCTGTAGGATATGCTTTACCCGCCATGGGTGCAACAATTGTCACATTTCTCTTTCTTTTTCAGCAATATAATTAACGGATATTTTCCTGCAATCTCTTTGAAATATAATCTTCCCGATTCGGTAGATATGTCATAAAATTCATATATGCGACACGCATTTGGCCGCACGCTCTCTGAGAAAGAAGTACTTCTCTTTTCTTGTAAAGATTACGGTCATCCAAAATCATAATCATCGCTTTCGGAATTCCGTCCTGATAAATACCATAACTGTATGTACGTGCACCGCTCTCCGCATTCATCTCGGAAGCCGGTACATTTTTGCGAAGTTCATATCCGCTCCACTCTTCCTCAATAATCTGCTCCAGTCTTGATCTGAGCAACTTTTCTCCGGACTCTTTAGCGTTCTCCTTGTTTGCACTGCGCGAAACATTCCGTGAAGACGAGCTCTGTCCTTTCTTAGAAGGAATCACTTGATCAAGGGCACCTTCCACTACATCTTCCACTGCATCACCTACTGCATTGGCTACCGCATTCATTGCTCTTCTCTTAATCATATCCATCAAACCCATGTCCGATATCCTCCTTATCAATCTGTATACTTTTTTCAAATCTTTACAGTCCACTACAATTATAACAAATTTTTATCCGTTTACAATATACTTCTCCCATGAAAATCACTTTACTTTTTCATGGTTTGTTCGTATACTTTTTTTTGGCTGAATCAATGCCCAAAATAATCAAAAGGAACATTGTTATGACTCTTACAGTAGGAACATTTTTATTTGTATGTCCGCTTTTATTTTTAGCGGGACTGGTGGACGCCATCGGCGGAGGCGGCGGTCTGATATCCCTTCCGGCATATCTGATTGCCGGACTTCCGATGCATCAGGCTGTTGCCACAAACAAGCTTTCCTCCACCTGCGGAACCACGCTTGCAACTATACGCTTTATCAAAAACAGACTTGTAAACTTTAAGTTAGCCGTCCCTTCCGTATTCAGTGCCATCATCGGCTCCTCCATCGGTGCAAAATTGTCACTTATGATGGACGAAAAAATCATGGAATATGTTTTATTTGTCATACTTCCGATTGCTGCTTTTATTGTACTGAACAAAAAGTTGTTTAAAGACAACCCGGATGCAGAGCTCGTTTTGAATGCCAAAACCTATATTACCGCTGTTATAGCAGCTCTTATCATCGGTATGTATGACGGCTTTTACGGACCCGGAACAGGCACTTTTCTCATTATTGCATTTACTACTTTTGCACATGTCAGCGTCGGATGCGCCAATGCACAGGCAAAAGTCATCAACCTTACCACAAACATCACCTCTCTCGTTATCTTTATCTTAAACGGACAGGTATTGTTTTCTCTCGGCTTGGCCGCTGCCGCCTGCAATATGCTCGGCGGATACATCGGTGCAGGACTTGTCATAAACAAAGGAAGCAGAATCGTAAAACCTACGATCCTGCTCGTCCTTGTTCTTTTATTTTTGAAAATACTGGGCATCTATTAAGATGCGTTAAAGATATCTTTCTTAATAGCTTTTTCCTGATGTGCCACGATGGTTGTGCACACTGCATCACCTGTGATATTAACTGCTGTTCTGAGCATATCAAGAATTCGGTCGATACCCATAATCAGCGCAATACCCTCTGTCGGAAGCCCTACGGAATTGAGTACCATAGCCAGCGTCACAAGACCTACACTCGGAACTCCCGCCGTACCGATGGAAGCAAGCGTTGCCGTCAGTACAACTGTCGCAAGATTCCCAATCGTCAAATCTATTCCATACACCTGCGCAATGAACACTACCGCAACTCCCTGCATAATGGATGTTCCGTCCATGTTAATCGTTGCTCCCAGCGGAACTGTAAAGGATGAAATCTGTTTGGAAACTCCCATCTTTTTATTCAGTGTATCAATGGACATCGGAATGGTCGCATTGGATGTCGCTGTCGAGAACGCAAATCCCATCACCGGCAAAAATTTCTTGATAAATTTAATCGGATTAAGTCTTGTAAAGATAAAGAGCAGTACCTGATATACAACAAAGCACTGAAGCACAAGTGCCAGCGTTACACTTCCCATATATTTGAGCATCGGAGCGAAAGCCGAGAATCCGACCGTCGCAAAGGTTCTGGCAATGAGGCAGAACACACCGATCGGTGCAATGCTCATAATTGCCATGGTCATTTCCATCATCACATCGTTAAACTGGCTGAAAAAGTTAGCCACCGTACTCGCTTTACTTCCAAGTTTTGCAAGCATGATACCGACAAACAATGCAAAGACAATAATCGGAAGCATATCTCCGCTTGCCATAGCACCAATCGGATTTTTCGGAATGATATTAAGAAGCGTATCCACAATACTTGTACTGCTTGTTGCAGCTGCCACTTCACTTTTTTCCACCGCATCCATATTCAGTCCGATTCCGGGATTGATCAGATAAGCGACAGAAAGAGCAATCGTAACTGCAAGCGCTGTCGTTGCAATATAAAATCCTACGGTCTTGATACCGACTTTTCCGAGCGTCTTCGTATCGCCGATCGCCATACTTCCGCATACAAGCGAGCAAAATACAAGCGGAACAACAAGCATCTGCATCAAGCGGATAAATCCCTGACCGATTACATATAAAACGCCTTCTACAATAAATTCATTTTTAAAGTTACTGTCCGGAATCACATAGTGAATCACAACTCCGGCCAACGCACCTACAATAAGTGCAATAAAAATCTTAGTCGAAAGACCTAATTTCTTCTTTTCTTTTTTTACTTCTGTCATTATTCCAGCCCTCCTGTTTCTTCCAAATACTCTTTGAGAGCTGTTCTCCACTCCGCAGGTTCTTCTACTCCTGTGAGGCGAAGCATCATGTTATCAAGCACACAGTAATCCGGACGAAGGATATCTGTCTTGTCTACCGGGATCAATTTTATCTTATCTGTATTTCCTGTATATTCCAAAATAGCCTGTGCAAACTCATAACGGTTGCAACTTCCTTTACAAACTGCATGATAGATACCATATTCATCGTTATCAATGAAATGCTGTATTACTTTAGCCACTTCTTTTGTACTTGTCGGTACTCCATAGCGGTTCTGCGCAACATTGAATGTTTCCTTCTTTCCGACTGCAGAAAGTAACTCGTCCACAAAGTCTTTTCCGATACCGTAATTCCATGAACTGCGAATAATGACAAAACGGTTGCAGAGCTGCGTCACGATTTTTTCTCCCGCAAGCTTTGACTTTCCGTAAACAGATTTTGGACTTGTTTCATCGAACTCATTATATGGTCGGTCCACTTTTGAATTAAATACATCGTCTGTGGAAATCTGAATGAACTTCGCATTAATTTCCTCTGCGGCTTCAGCGAGATTGCGAACACCGATAGCATTGACAAGATATGCCTTGTCCGGATCTGCCTCACACCTCTCTACATCTGTAAATCCTGCACAATTAATGATAACATCCGGGCGATTGATTTTCATATACTGCGCTACCTGATCATGATTGGTAATATCCATCTCGTCCATGTCCGTGGTTAAAATCCGATACTCTCTGCTGTCCAGCAGCTGTTGAAGGGCCGAACCCACATGACCCTGAGCCCCTGTAATCAACACATTTAACATTGCTATACCTCCTATTTTTTATGCAAAGCCCCCACTTTGCAAAGCCTAAAAAAAGGGCAACCAAAAAGCGTTGCCCTTTAATCACTTATAGTTTATCAAATTTTAAATTTTTATGCAAGTTTCACGCGATGAATCCTTATCTGACACAAAGGGTTACTTTCCACACACCTGCATAATCTTATCCGCTGCCCCCTTCGCACCGGTACAGTTTTTAAATCCTTCAGAAATCTTCTTTGCACTATCCTTGTAAGACACCGTATTTAATACTTTCTCCACCGTCTCACGGATTGCTTTCGGGTTAGCCTTAAGCAATCTCTCACCTGCGCCCAGCATCTCCACTCTGGCAGCAACACCGCCCTGTTCCGAAGTCTGTGGATAGGTCACAAGCGGCACTTCATAGTAGAGACTTTCATTGACACTGTTCATGCCACAATGAGACAAAAATACATCTGCCTGCTGAAGAACCGCAATCTGGTCTACATGCTCCTGCACCGAAATGTTCGCCGGAATCTCTCCCAACTCTTTGATATCCACCAGATTACCGACCGACATAATCACTTGATAATCCGTGTCTTTCAATGCCTTGATGCAATTTTTGAAAAATTTTATATTATCGTTGATAACTGTCCCGAGCGAGATATAAATAAGATTCTCTTTTTCTTTTGCAATTGTCCCTTCTGCCGGTCTGACCGAAGGACCTACAAATGCATACTTTTCACCAAACGTCTCGGAACACGGTTGAAACTCCGGTGAGGTATAGACAACCGTTTCTGTATTTTCATCGTTCTGTATCAGGTCAAGCACACTTTTTACCGGGAATCCCGCATCCTGCAGACGCTTGATGTCTTTATTAATCTTCGGCATGGAAAAAATCATACCGAACAACTCTCCGATACTCTGCTTTAATATCTTAGCCGAATGCTGGTTAAACGCAAAGGTCGTCGTGGAAGACACAAACGGAATTCCCATTTTCAACGCCACAGCTTTTCCCCAAACCGCCATGGAATCCGCCACAATACAGTCCGGCTGCAAACGTTCCATCTCTTTACATACGCTGTTGTTGAGTGCCAAAGTAGTGTCGACCAGAAGTTTTGTAGAAAAAGCAAGATCTTTTCCAACTCTCACCGCATCCTTCGGATCCAGTTTTTGTTCTGCATCAAACGCATCGCAGGCCACAAATGCTGCACCTGTCGACTCAATTTTTTCACGGAACGGTTCATAAGAATAGTATGTCACCTCATGACCTCTTGCGATTAATTCTTTTACCACTCCGAGCGTCGGATTCGTGTGTCCGTGTGCCGGGATACAAAAAAATACTATTTTACTCATATTTC
The DNA here is from genome assembly GCA_017461865.1 of Lachnospiraceae bacterium. GTDB lineage: Bacteria > Bacillota > Clostridia > Lachnospirales > Lachnospiraceae > SVFI01. The sequence goes on from JAFTVQ010000131.1 coordinate 13,378, forward strand.
CTCCTGCTGATTATGATTCCTGTATTTTACGGTTTATTTTGTTGATAGACGGACGGATGGACATAAAATAAATCATCGTCCAAATGACAATATATCCCGCCACAAAACATACGGTAAAGATTAAAATTACCTTCAGCTCACTCTTCAGCCAACCGTTAAGCAGGTAAATCAACAAATAATCCAAATAAAGTACTATTGCCTGAATAAAGCTGGCCCACATCAGCGGAAGTTTCTCTATCTGATATACCACACTGATTCCTGCTGCAATAAACGCCATAAGAGCAGAAGTCAAAATTCCAAGCACCACCTCATTGACTGTCAGTGTCATCGCTTCGCCTCCGCCCTGTATACACAAATAAACAATTGCTAATATCACCGGTCCGCCGACAGAAGCTACCAGACCTCTATGCATAAAATCTATTACATGTTTTTTCATTTTACATTCAACCTCCTTTTAATTTCCGCAAAGCATCTTCTGGAAACATATTCCGTGTAGCCGCTTTTAAAAACCACATCTACGGCCCCGGTATACATCCCGGTGAATCTCTCGATTCTGTTCTGATTTGCCAAAGAAGATTTATTGATTTTGATAAAACATTCCGGAAGAAGTTCTTCCATTTCGTAAAGTCTCTGTTTTAAACGAAACTGCTCTTTCCCCTCACATATCGCATACGTTTTTCCGTCAATTACCGTAATGCACTCTATCTCCTTCAGTTTCAGAACTTTGATATCATCTTCCGTGTAAGCTGTGATTTTATCCGATCCGTCGTATTGCATGACCAGCTCCTCTATCCTATCTGTCAGCTCCGACTTGTTATGGACCGTTGCCACAACCTCTTCTTCCTTTGACTTATCAATGACTAATCGAAAGTTCATTTCGTCACCTCCTGAGTGCATTATAACGCCGCCAAAAATAAAATATTGGTTTTTGCGGTCATCGGTATTTTTTTCGCAGTAAGCGGTAAGTTTTCGGCATTTTTCTCCCTATACCAATCTCATCCATATCCATGGGGGGAGATTTTTAGCCACTATTTATGCAAATATCTCCCCATCCTCTATAATTGCCCGTGTATAGGGAGAAAAAATGCATTCTTTTTTTGTTTTTTCGATATTATGTCAACCTTTTGTCTCCCCAAAACATCATATTCTCTATTTGCAGGGATAATAATCATTGAAAAATATGATTTTTCTCTCCCCATATCACTATTATATAAAACCATGGGGAGACGGTAAAAATTCATACGAACAATACTTCAACCAATCATCTGCTTATTCTATGTACTTTGCACCTATCCACCACATTCCATGCCGCCCAATTTCCATATGCAGTAAAATACAAATTACGATATTCCTCAAAACTCACTTTACCGTTATAGCCGAGAAGTTCCATATCCACACCGAACAACTTCACGTTTACGCCCAGTTCCTGCATTCCGTTTGCAAGATAAAACTTTTTTCTTCTCAAACGTTCCGGAAGTTTTGATGATGGTTTATCCACGCTTTCAATTTCAAGAAAAAAGCGCCTGTCACTATATTTCTCCTGCAG
>JAFTVQ010000132.1 GCA_017461865.1 Lachnospiraceae bacterium
AAGCGCAAGCCGGTCCGTATTTTCTTCTATCAGTGAAACTTTATATTCCGTCAAATCGCGTGCAATCACATGTCCGGTTTCTCCTGTTTTCACCGCTGCATGGGTTGCCTTACCTCCCGGCGCCGCACATACATCTATCACCATGTCTCCTTCACGGATTCCGGACATCTCAACCACCATGGCTGAACCAAGATCCTGCACAACAAATTTTCCTTCCTCATATCCCGGAATATTGCTCACCCGGTCTACATCCGACAAAGCAAACACATATGTAAGTTCCGTCGCAGCCGCCCCAATTCCTGCCTCTGCCATCTCGCGAAGCAGACCGTCTCTTTCCTCCTGAGACAGCCTTTCATCTATACGGATGGTAAGCGGACGCTTTTCGAGAAGCGATGCCAGCATCTCCTCTGTCTGCTCCTTCCCATACTGTGACTGCCAGAGCGCGATTATCTCTTCCGGCATCGAATACATCACACTCAGATACGCTGTTTCATCCGATTCTCTGTCCGGATACGAAATATTGTCCTTATTTCTTGAAATATTGCGCAGAACACCGTTCACAAACCCTTTCAGCGTTCCGAACCCGCGTTTTCCGGCCAGTTTTACACTCTCATTGCAGACAGCGGAATCCGGAACTCCATCCATAAAAAGAATTTGGTAAGTTCCCATACGCAGAAGTGTACGGATCAGCGGCTTCATTTTCTTCGCTTTTGTCTTTGAAAACTGATCAATCACGTAATCAATACGGATTTTCTGTTCCACCGTGCCCTCGCACACTCTTTTGATAAAGCTTCTCTCCTGTTTTTCAAGATAGCTGTATTTATTAAGAACGCCCTGCATAACCAGATGACTGTACTGATCTTTTTCCAGTATTTCCAGCAAGGCATCCAAAATGACTTCTCTTGTATTAGTCACGTCTTCTTCCTCCAAACAGTAAGACAAGTCTTAAAAGCTGTATAATCGATGAAGCCGCTGCTGCCACATAAGTCATGGCTGCTGCCGACAACACCTTCTTTGCCATACCTGACTCATAGTCCTCCAGTATGTTCTGTTCCCTGAGCAGCGCAAGCGCTCTGGACGATGCATTAAACTCAACAGGCAATGTGACCAGCTGAAAAATAACCGCCAGGGAAAAAGCAATAATACCGATCTGTATCAGCGTCTGATTATAGCTGAGAAAACAACCGATCAAAATAATCGGTATCGCCGCTTTCGATCCGATATTTGCAAGCGGAACAAGTGTCGAACGCAAACTGAGAGGAGCATATCCTACATCATGCTGAATGGCATGACCGCACTCATGCGCCGCCACACCGATGGCTGCCACCGAGCGGGAACTGTAAGTGGAATCTGACAGGCGGAGCACCTTGGATCTCGGATCATAGTGATCGGATAATTTTCCGCTCACATGCTCCACGCTGACATCGTAAATACCCGCACTCTGTAAAATGCGCTGCGCAGCCTCAGCTCCCGTAAGCCCTCGCGCCGATGCCACCCTGTTGTACTTTGAAAACACCGCCTCCACTCTTGCAGAAGCAAAAAGGGAAACAATCGCACATATAATTACCAAAATATAGGTCGGGTCAAAAGAATAATAGCCATATCCGCCGTAATACATAATTTCTACCTCTTTTCTGATTCAAAAACAGTTCCGGTTTCAAAAGGATGCCCCAGCATAAAATCTTTTACACTCATTCTCTTTTTTCCTTCCGGCTGAATTTCAAGAATTTGCAAAAGTCCGTTTCCGGTCTGCACATAAATGCTCTCTTTATCTTTTTTTACCAGCGTTCCCGGAATTGCATCGCAACTCTCCGCAACCGGCTTTGCTTTCCAAATTTTAAGCATTTTATTGTTATAGTAAGTATAAGCACTCGGCCAAGAATTTAATCCCCGTACCAAACACCAAATTTCTTTGGCAGATTTTGAGAAATCAATATTACCGAGCTCTTTTTTTAACATTTTCGCATACGTACTCTTCGTCTCATCCTGTTTCACCGGACAAAGAGTTCCCGCTTCTATTTGAGGGATTGTTGCAAGCAAAAGTTCACTGCCGGCCTCGCAAAGCTTATCAAACAGACTTTCTCCCGTGTCATCATCCTCAATCGGCACAATCTGCTGCGTCAGAATATCACCGGTATCCAGTCCCTCATCCATCTGCATGATTGTGACACCGGTTTCTTTTTCTCCGTCGATAATCGACCACTGAATCGGCGCTGCCCCGCGATACTTCGGAAGCAAAGATGCGTGAATGTTGATGCAGCCGTATTTCGGCATGGTCAAAATTTCTTTGGACAGAATTTGACCGAACGCTGCGACCACAAACAAATCCGCTTCATATTTTTTTAGCTCTGTCACCGCCTCCGCCGTCTTGATTCTTTCCGGTTGAAACACCGTAAGATTCTGTGTCAGTGCATATGCCTTAACCGGCGGCGGAATAAGTTCTTTGCTCCGGCCTTTCGGTTTGTCCGGCTGTGTTACAACCGCCGTCACTTCATGTCCTGCTTCTATCAATGATTTCAAAGGTCCTACCGCAAAATCGGGGGTTCCCATGTAAACAATCTTCATAACTTACTCCTCGTCAAAATCTTCTATTTCTTCCGCTTCTCCCGGCTGTACATCAAGAAGAGGTCCTTCTACCTTCTCCACATAAAGGTGTCCGTCCAAATGCTCAATCTCATGCAGAAGCGCCCTTGCAAGAAGCTCCTCTCCCTCCACAATGATTTCTTCCATTTCCTCATTGAGTGCTTTTACCTTAGCGTAATTCGGACGGGTTACGATACCGCATTTGCCGGGTACGGAAAGACATCCTTCCTGCCCACGCTGTTCTCCGCTCGTCTCCAAGACAACCGGATTGATCAAAACAATCGGATCTCCTTCTCCGTCTTCGCCGCCGCAATCGATAACTGCAATACGCTTCAAAATTCCTACCTGCGGAGCTGCAAGACCTACCCCGCACGCCTCATACATGGTGTCAAACATATCGTCGATCAAATCCATGGTTCTCGGTGTCATTTCCTTTACTTCTTTGCATGTCTTTTCCAGAATCGGATCTCCCATTTCTCTTATTTTTCTAAGTGCCATTTTCTTATCCTCCACTTATATTTAATACGCCTGCACCGGATCCATATCGAAATGGACCGATACAAAACGAAACATCTCTTCCTGTTCTTTTATCATATGCTCTGCCTCATCCTTGGCACAAATCAATTCCTCATCCGAAGCGCACTTCAGATAAACTATCCTGCGGTAATGGTCATTGATCTTGCCGATTCCGGCCGGTGCCGGTCCGATGATACGCAGCTGTGCCTTTGCACTCTGCGGCCAACACTGCCGAAGCCTTTCCGCCAGACTCTTTGCCGCCGTTTCTGTGGCCTGTTCATCCTTTCCGGAAAGGAGTATTGCCATCATATGGGCAGCCGGCGGATATTCCATCAGATTGCGATAGGCAATCTCCTCCGCATAAAACGCATCGTAATCCTGGGTCACACAGTGCTGCAGACTGTAATGATCCGGCTGGTAGGTCTGTACAATCGCAATACCGCTCTTCTGTCTCCGGCCTGCCCTTCCTACCGCCTGCGCAAGCAGCTGGAAGGTTCTTTCTCCCGCCCGGTAATCGGATGCATGCAGGGAAAGATCTGCAGCAATCACTCCGACCATCGTCACATTTTTAAAATCATGCCCTTTGACAATCATCTGCGTTCCGATCAAAATATCCGCTTCTCCCTGCGAAAATGCAGCAAGGATATTCTCATAGTCTCCCTTTTTCCGGGTAGTATCCGCATCCATGCGCAGTACCCGCGCATTCGGAAACATCTCTTTTATTTTCTCTTCCACTTTTTCCGTTCCTGCGCGGAATCCGTATATATACTTTGACCCACACTCCGGACATTTGGTTACCTTTGGTGCCTCATATCCGCAATAATGGCAAATCATTTTATTTTTATGCTCGGAAAGAGACACATCACAGTGCGGACATCGGAGTACGTGTCCGCAGGATTTACACGATACAAATCCTGCAAGTCCCCGGCGGTTTAAAAACAGCATAATCTGTTCCCCTTTTGCAAGGGTCTGCTGCATCTGTTGCTGCATATCCCGGCTGAACATACTCATATTGCCGGCCTTCAGTTCCTCACACATATCCACCAGTTGAACCCGGGGCAGCACAGATTCACCGATTCGGCGCGAAAGCACAAATTTACGGAACTCTCCGTTCAATGCCCTGAAATTGGAATCCAGCGACGGTGTCGCGCTTCCCATAAAAACTGCTGCATCTGTCATCTCTGCCAGACGGACCGCCACTTCTCTTGCATGGTACCTCGGCGTCGTATCACTTTTATACACCGGCTCATGCTCTTCATCAATTACAATAAGTCCCAAATGTTCGAATGGTGTAAAAAGAGCACTTCTCGGTCCGATCATCACCTTGACCTTTCCCTCTCTGGCTCTCTGAAACTGATCATACTTCTCTCCCGCGGAGAGCCGGGAATTTACTACAGACACCACATCCCCGAAACGGCGATAAAATCTCGCCACGGTCTGGTATGTCAGTGCGATTTCAGGAATCAGCACAATAGTCTGCTTCCCTCTTTCCAACATGCCCGCAATCAGCTCCATATAAACTTCCGTCTTACCGCTTCCTGTCACTCCGTGAAGAAGCGAAGGACTTTTGATACCGTTATCATAGTCCTTTAAAAATGTATCTACAATCTGCTGCTGTTCTTCTGTCAGATGCTTCTTTTCTCCTGCATCGGCCGGAAAACGGATCGGATTTCGATATTCCTGAAAAGACTCTATCCGCAGAACCCCTTGCGCCTCCATGCTTTTGATGGTCTGCGGCGAAACGGACAGCTTGGCCGTCAACACAGAATAGTTCACGGTGGCACCTTCCAGCAGCGCCTCCAAAAGCCGTACCTTTCCTACCTGCTGTTTTGCCTTAGCCTGTGCCAGATACGAACACGCCTCCTCCTTAGTCACAGCCAGGGAAACCTCCCTCTGCATGACCGGTTTCATCTCCTGCTTGACCGGGAGTACCGTCTTCATCGCCTGAATCATTGTCCCGCCGTATCGGTTTTTCATCCACCAAGCAAGCTCTATACTGCGCGCTTCCATCGGCACGTTGCCTGCATCGATTTGCACAATCTCTTTTAACTTTTCTACCGGATAATCCGTTTCATCGGTCATATCGACCACATATCCCGTTCTCAGCCTGTTCCCTTTTCCAAAAGGAATGCGCACACACATTCCGATTTTCAAATGCTCCGCAAGCCTCTCGGGAATCTTATATTGAAACGGCCGGTCAACTTTTTCATGTGATATATCTATGATTACATCTGCGTATTTCTTTTGCATATCTTTTATTTTCTGCTCTCAAGTATCTCGGCAATGATCACTCTCTCATCCATCGGATACTTCTTTCCCCTGATTTCCTGATAGTCTTCATGGCCTTTTCCCGCCAGTACAATCACATCGCCCGGCTGTCCGTTATCGATCACATAGGCAATCGCTTCACGGCGGTCGATGATTTCCACATACGCACCGTCGGTTTTTCCGATTCCTGTTTTAATGTCATCTATAATATCCTGCGGCTCCTCGTTTCTCGGATTGTCCGACGTAATCACCGTTAAATCCGCAAGTCTTCCGCTCACTTCTCCCATCTCATACCGGCGCAGTTTGGAACGGTTTCCGCCACAGCCGAACAGACAGACAAGCCGCTTTGGCTTATATTCTTTCAATGTCGCAAGCAGACTCTCCAGCGACATGGCATTGTGCGCATAGTCAATCATTAACGTAAAATCATCGGATACTTTTACCATCTCAATACGCCCCTTGACCTTCGCATCCAGCACCGCCGCCTGTATCTGTTCCTTTGTCACTCCGAAGTGACGGCAGATTGCAATGGCACAGAGCGCATTATAGACACTGAACCTGCCCGGTGCATGCACTTTGACATCCATATCCAAAAGACCGCCCGTCTTAAATTCGATTCCCAGAAAACCTGCTCCCTGAATCAGTTTCAAATCAGATGCCCTGTAATCCGCTTCCTCCGAAAAGCCGAAAGTTTCTATCTCACATGTGTGTCCGCTGATTACCTTTTGATAATCCTTGTCATCGGCATTGACAATTCCTATCCGGCACTGCCGGAACAAAAGTCCTTTGCAACGCATGTAATCTTCATAATCTTTATGTTCGGCCGGTCCGATATGATCCGGCTCAATATTTGTAAAAATACCGATATCAAACACGAATCCCTGCGTCCTGTGAAGCATCAATCCCTGGGATGAGACCTCCATTACAACCGCCTCGCATCCTTCTGAAACCATACGGGCAAACGTCTCCTGCAAAATATAGGACTCCGGTGTCGTATTGCTTGCCGGAATATGTGTATCCCCGATAATTGTCTCAATGGTACCAATCAATCCGACCTTGCGGCCGGCCTTTTCCAGGATTGATTTTACCAGATACGTGGTCGTCGTCTTACCTTTCGTACCGGTCACGCCGATTACCTTAAGTTTCTCTGCCGGATGACCGAAATACGCCGCCGAAATAAATGCCATGGCATATCTGGAATCCTCCACACGAAGAACGGTAAGTTCCTCCGTCATAATGTCTTTGATGTCTTCTCTGATGTCCTTTGTCACTACAAGAACCGATGCACCCTTTGCCACAACATCCGCCGCATAAGAGTGTCCGTCGGAAACAGCTCCTTCAATGCAGATAAACATACATCCCTCTGTTACCTTACGGGAATCATACACGACTCCTGACACTTCTTTTTCCACATCGCCCTGCAATATTTCATATGTTATTTTTTCGAGCAGATCCTTTAATAAAGCCATTATTTTTCATGCCTCCAATGCATTTTTCCTAATAAAATATAATACCACATTTACGTCTGTTTTCCAACGCATAACCGATTTTCTTTTCTTTTTATAGTTTAAACACATTTTGTTCACATTTTGCCTCTATAGTGTAGCTCAGATAGTTGAACCACAACTCACTATCTCCCCCTCATAAGAATTCATAAAAAACAAACCGGAGCAGCAATGCTCCGGCTTGTTTTTTGTCTGTACTTAAATTTCAACATCCTTTGTATAATCCACATTGTCGAATTTAAATCCGAACATGTGATAAAAATCTTCCCAATATCCTTCCACATCTGCAAGTTCACGGATATTTTCCGTGGACGCCTGTGCCCAGATATCCATCACTTCTTTCTGGACATCCTCTCTCATTTCCCAGTCATCCAGACGGATCTGTCCCTTTTCATCCGTCGAAACCTCTCCCGCAAACAGTTTTTCGGCAAACAGGCGCACCATCTGTTCAATACAACCCTCATGAATATTTTTTTCTTTCATGACTTTGTAAAGAATTGCAAAATAGAGAGGCACAATCGGAATCGCACTGCTTGCCTGGGTGACCAATGCCTTATTGACAGACACATACGCCTTCACACCGGCATCTTTATATTTTTCGGTAATCTTGCATGAAGTTTCATAAAGATGCTTCTTTGCCTTACCGATCGTTCCGTTGTTATAAACCGGATATGTAAGCACCGGTCCGATATAAGAATAAGCAACCGTAATCACATCGTCCGCAAGCACATCCGCATCTTTCAGGGCGTCCATCCAATCCATCCAATCTTCACCGCCCATAACCTTGACCGTATTCTCCACTTCTTCCTCAGAAGCAGCCGGAATCGTGGCCGTATATACGGTGTCATTGTCTACATTCCATGTCTTCTCACTGAACTCATTTCCGACTGTCTTCAAGGTAGACTGGTATACAGTTCCGTCTGCCATGGCACGACGGGGTGCTGCCAGCGAATACACAACCATATCTACTTTTCCGAGATCCGCTTTGATCGTGCGGATGGTCTCCTCTTTGATTTCTTTGGAGAAGGCATCTCCGTTGATTGTCTTGGCATAGAGGCCGTCCTGAGCAGCAAACTCTTCAAAAGCCCTTGTGTTATATAGCCCGGGAGTTGCCGTACGCTTACCGGCTGCTTCTCTCTCAAACATAATACCGAGAGTTGCCGCGCCCCCCACATAAGCAGCACTGATCCGCGAAGCAAGACCGTATCCCGTCGATGCGCCGATGACCAATACTTTCTTCGGGCACCCTTCCTTCGCATGTGCTCTTGCATATTCTATCTGTCTTTTTACGTTCTCTTTGCAACCTTCCGGATGCGCTGTAATACAAATAAATCCTTTTACTTTCGGTTCTACTATCATACCCTGTGTCTCCTTATACAATATATCCTTATATAACATGTTAAAGACAGTATATCAGAAAATACTTTGAGTTTCAAACAATTTTTACAATTCAAAACTATAATGTGTTGCAACTATCTGTAACGACCTGTTTCCCCGGAACTCGTTGATATCCGGATAATATGTAATATTGATCCGGTTTCCGTTTTCGGCCGCCTGCGAAACAAATAATTCCGCCTCCCCGAAATATATTCCGTTTACACGGTATCCGGTTTCATCCTCCAGCACAAAGCCGGCCACATTTTTGTTTTTGCCACGCAATGTGCAGTTATGTACCTTTAAATTTTTCTGTGCAAACAACGGTTTGTGATTTCCGTTTCCAAACGGTTCAAGCATCGTCAGTTCCTCTGCAAACTGCATGGAAGCATAAGGAAGCGGCAACGGAATGTCAATCCGGATTTTTTGCACGAAATCTTCTTCCGTAAGCTCTGACTGCCCGTTAATACGCAGGCGGAACGCCTCAAGATTGTCCCTTTGAAGAGAAAGTCCCGCTGCCATTTTATGACCGCCGTACTTGTCCAAAAGTTCCTCCACACCGTGTAGTCCGTCATACATGGAATAGCCTTCAATGGATCGTCCCGATCCCTTCAGTCCTTCCTCACCGTCTGTCAGCACAAACACCGGCTTGTAATACTTTTCCTTCAGACGTCCGGCAATAATACCTGCGATACTTTCATGGCAATCCTTCAAATAAACTACAAGCACCTTATCGTTCTCATAGCCGCAATCTTCCACTTGGCGGATTGCATCTTCAACGCCCTTTTCCGTCATGGATTTTCGGCTCTCATTCATTTCTTTCAGTTCATTGGCCAAAGCATATGCTTCTCGCGTATCCTGTGAGTCAAACAGCAAAAGTGCCTTCATGGCCGTATCCAGTCTTCCGGTTGCATTGAGACACGGTCCGATTACAAAACCAAGATGATAGCTTCCGAGCTTTGCATCGGAAAGTCCGCATACATCAATAAGTGTCCGTAGCCCGAGATTGGAAGACTCCATCATATATTTCAATCCGTATTTTACAACAATCCTGTTTTCATCCAACAGCTCCATCACATCGCACACCGTAGCAATGGCAGCAAATTCCAGAAGTTCTTTTAAAAGCGCATCTGCGGCTTTTCCATCCTGCATAAACAGCATCTGCACAAGCTTATACGCAACAAGAGCACCGCAAATCCCCTTGTATGGATAAGTACACGCCTGTTGCTTCGGATTGATAATCACATCCGCCGGTGGCAGAATCTCTCTGCGCGCTCCGCCTACTTCCTCATAAGGCACTTCATGATGATCTGTCACGATGACTGTCATTCCTTTTTGTTTCGCCGATGCAATCTCCTTAGCTGCAGCGATGCCGTTGTCACATGTAACAATGATATCCACCCCGTCGCGATGCGCCTCCTCAATCAAATGAAGATTCACTCCGTAACCATCCGTTACTCTATGAGGAATCGCAACAGAAACCCGGCCGCCCAACTGCTCCATTCCCTTTTTCAAAATATAAGAAGCGCAAACACCGTCCGCATCATAATCACCGATCACCCGTATATGTTTGCCCTGAGCAATGCCTGACAGAAGAAGACTTGCCCCCTGCTCCATGCCGTGCATCAGCTTCGGAGCGTGCATATCTTCCAACGTTCCGTTCAAGTAAACATTGATCTCCTGTTCGGAAATCACATCCCTGTTCCGGATAATCCTCGCAAGCATCGGACTGATATGAAATCGTTCTGCCAACTTATTAAAATCTGCTTTTTTCGTCGTTACGACCCATTTCTCCCTCGTCATCATACACTCCATGATCCTCTATGTATTGTCCGATATCTTGGACTAATTGTTCCCATGCATCTTCATGTTCCACATAATATTTCGGACAGTTTTTCCCGCCTTCGTCATAATGCCGGAGCACGTCCTCCTCATCCAAATCGTATCTTCCCAAAAGCCACGCAGTCAATTTGATCAGCGACTCATACGTCGCCTCGGTAAACTTTCCGTTCTCCTCAATATAGCAACATTCTATGGAAACAGAATCATAGTTGCGTCCTTTGACCGCATACGCAATCTCCCACAGCGGAACACACTGGATAATCTCACCTTCGTATCCGATAATAAAATGTGCACTGGCAGATGTTTCGCCGGTCTGCGACAGATTGGCAAAATAACTCCGGTTCTGTGCTGCCGACGTTCCCGGATTAGCTGTATAGTGTACAAAAACAGCGCGGACTTCCGAAAGGTCCTCCCCCGGCCTGGAATAACTGTTCGGCGGCAATAAATGCACTTCAAAGTCAGGTCTTTCATATACCTTTTTTTCTCTTTTTGAAAGCCATCCTTCCACCTTTTCGTCCAGCATGGTCTCCATCGCTGTTTTATCTCCTGTCACAAAACGCACTGCAGCGCGTATAAGCAGGAAACCTCCAATCAGTACACCTAAAACAATACACAGCGCTATCAACCGCGCAGTATAAGCCCTCACATATGCTTTTATTTTTCTCTTTTGTCTCCTTGTCAACCGAAACACAAACCCGCTCCCTGTCATCTTTCGTTAAAAAAATATGCCACCTATATGGTGGCATATTTCATACCTCATTACAAGAAAATGCTGTAAATCTTAAGAAAAAATTATTTATTGCTTAAGTAGTCATTGATTTCAGCTACAACCGCATCATACTCTGCAATCATCTCATCGTAATTCGCTTTTATGTAATCGGATTCTCCGGCTTTACCGGCTTCCTCCATCTTGCGGGCCATCTCGGAAAGATTCTGTGCACCGATCATCTTAGATGTACTCTTAAGAGCATGAACAAAAATCGTATAGTTCGGATAATCTTCATTTTCATAAGAAGTTACGATATCCGTCTTGTTCTTTTCTACGTTATCACGGAAAGATTCGAACAGGAAAGTAACACAGTCCTTATCACCCTCTGCGGATTCTACCGCCATCGGAATATCAAGAATCTTGAACTGATACTCGGAAAGAATATCGTCTGCTACCGCTTTCCAAAGATTCTGATATAATTTTTTCTCCATGTCATCATACTCGATCATGACATATTTATCTTCCGGAAGGAATTCCACAATTTTCTCTTCCAGACGTTTACCCTGGATTGGTTTGGACATGTAATCCACAAAACCTTCTTCAAGGTACATTTCCTTCGCGCCGGAAACTGCATTGGCTGTCAGGACGATAACCGGTGTATCAATGTTCGGTCCGTCTTCCATCGCCTTGATATTTTTCATCGTTTCAATACCATCCATATACGGCATCATATGGTCCATAAAGATGATATCGTACTTCAGGTCGCCGCAAAGTTCAAGCGCAGCTGCACCGCTGTTCGCACAATCCACCTGAATCGTTGTATTCTTGAGAAGTCCTTCCACAACCGAAAGGTTCATGGAGTTATCGTCAACAACGAGAATCTTCGCATTCGGAGCCACAAATGTAGTTCTGTATTTCTTGCTCTTCTCATTGCTGTACGCATATTTCTCACGGAACTTACCAACCGGCTTACGGTCACGGATACCCTGCTTCAATGTGAAGGAGAAGGTAGATCCTACGCCGTACTCACTTCTTACATTCAAATTACTGTTCATCAGTTCAAGAAGTTCTTTTGTAATACTGATTCCGAGACCTGTTCCCTCGATATTACGGTTACGTCTCTCTTCGATACGTTCGAAGGATACGAACAGTCTGCTCAGATCCTCTTCCTTGATACCGATACCCGTATCAATAACAGAAACAATGAGGGATACAGAGGAATCTCCCGCCTCTTTCCAGTCTACCTTTAAGATGACACTTCCCTCTTCCGTATATTTCACGGCATTGGTCAGAAGGTTTGTAATAACCTGTTTCAGGCGGATCTCATCACCGAACAGAAGATATGGCATATCTTCCGCAACAATCGCCTTAAACTCCAGTTTCTTATTTGCTGCCTTAATTTCAATCATGTTGATAACTTCTGTCAACACATTTGCAATCTCATATTCAACCGGAAGAATTTCCATCTTTCCGCACTCAATCTTAGAGAAGTCAAGAAGGTCATTAACCAGAGACAGAAGTGTCGTTCCGGCGTCACGGATATTTTCCGCATAACCTTTAATCTGTACATCTGTCGCCTCTCTGAGAATGATTTCATCCATACCGAGCACCGTATTAATCGGCGTACGGATCTCATGGGACATATTGGCGAGGAAGTTTGACTTTGCCTTATTGGCTGCATCCGCCATTTCCTTTAACTCAGTCAGTTTCTTATTGGTTTTGTAATGGCCGGTAATATCTACGAGCCATACGAATTTACCCTGCACATTTTCTTCAGAGATTACTTCCTGACGCACTTCATAAATCTTTGAAAGCACTTCCGAAACATACTCTTCGTCTTTAAAAAGACGCATCATCTCCGGATATGCAGAAATGGATGTTGAATTGATAACTTCAGGGAACAACTGCACAAAATCCTTGTTATAGAACAGAATCTCATTGTTGTCGGTCACTGCTAGAACCGGACCTACACCACCTCTGTCCAAAATACCTTTGGTTACAGTCTTGACCGAATCCTTCGGATTAGATCCACCCTGCTTCTCGCGATACAAGAGAAAAGCAAGCGCACAGGCTACAATAGCCAAAATGATTGCTAAAACTGTCATATCTACTCCCTCCAATTGTATAAAATCCTTTACCAATATAGTATACCAAAGTGCCCCCTGCATACGCAAGGGGCACTTTCACTTTTCTATAACTATTTTTGTTTTTTCTCTGCCTTTTTGCCCACCTTTGCGCGCATCAGATACCACAAAGATCCCGTGATACCTACGGAAGAATATGCTCCCGCAAAGATACCTACCATGAGAGGAAGGGCAAAGTCACGGATACTTGAAACACCGAGAATATACAATACCAGGACCATAACAAAAGTTGTCAGGTTTGTATAAATACTTCTGGTGAGTGTCTGTGTAATACTGTCATTTACAAGCTGTTTCAATGACGCATCGTCTTTTGCTTCTCTTAAGTTCTCACGGATACGGTCAAAAATAACGATTGTCGAGTTAATGGAGTATCCGACGATGGTCAGCATACACGCAATAAACGTATTTCCCACCGAAATTTTAGCCACTGCATAGAATGCAAGAACAACCAATACATCATGCACAAGAGCCAACACCGCACTGGCCGCAAAACGGATATCCGTAAACCGGAACCAGATGTAAATAAGCATACAGATGGTTGCGATCACAACCGCAATAATTGCATCCGTCCGCATCTCATTGCTGACTGTTGCACTGATGGTTTCCGCTTCAATTCCGTTTTCCGCCACTCCGAAATTGTCCGCCATAGCCTGTACAAAAGCTTCACGTTCATCTACGGTAAGCGTTCTCGTCTTAATCATAACCTGTGTGGTTTCATTAATCTTCTGAGCCTGTACATTACTGTCTCCCGTAATCGTTTCAATTACCGGAACAACTTCTGCATCAATCTCCTCAATGGTCATATCTTCATTAAATGCCACCGTCGTGGAAGTACCGCCCATAAACTCAAGACTGTAGTTCAAAATATTGCCCGTATTGGCTTTATTCATGCCAAGGAATACGAAACCTGCAATGATAACTGCACCCGAGACAGCAAAGAAAACCGCTTTCTTGGAAACAAAATCAATGGTCTTCATCTTCTTTGACACACCATACCATTTCTCGCCTTTAAATCCTACAGCATAGAAAATATTCAACAGGCTCTTTGTGATTACAAGTGCCGTAAACATAGAAAGAACAATACCGAGCGCAAGCGTAATAGCAAAGCCCTTTACGGTACCGGAACCTTTTAATCCCAACACTGCAGCTGCAATCAAAGTTGTAATGTTACCGTCAAGAATCGCAGACATAGCCTTGTCAAAACCGATCTTGATGGCCGACTGAACCGTCTTTCCGGTCGCAAGTTCCTCACGGATACGCGCAAAGATAATAACATTGGCATCCACCGCCATACCGATGGAAAGGATAATACCCGCAATACCCGGAAGAGTGAGTGTAATATTCAATGCATTTAATGCAAGTAATGTTAATATGACATAAAGTGTCAGCGCGATTGCTGATGCAAAACCAGGAAGCAGATATACGATAATCATGATCAGACATACAATACCGAATCCGATGGCACCGGCTTTTAAGCTGGACGCCAATGCTTCCGAACCGAGCTGGGCACCTACCACCTTAGAGCGGAGCTCCTGCAGTTCCAGTTTCAGACCACCGAGTCTGATATACGTAGCAAGCTTATCCGCCTCATCGAAATCGACAAGACCTGAAATCTGAGCCTGTCCGCCTGTGATCGGCTCCGTAACATTCGGAACAGATACGAATTTTCCGTCATAGTAAATACCGATGGTTTCGCCCTTCTGGTATGCACTTTTCGTTCCTTCCGCAAACTTCATTGTGCCTTCCTGGGTAAATGTAAGGGAAACTACATACTCGCTTTTGCTGGCACCCTGCTGATCCTGATATGCTCCGGCCTGGGCACTGGCCACCATTGTACCGTCAAGAACAATACTTCCGTCTGCTTTGAGTTCATCAATCGACTTCAGCAATCCGTAATCATAAGAACCGTCATCCATAATGGTAATGCCGTAGTTTGCATTTCCTTCGCTGTCTGTCTCGCTGATGAAATACAGTGTACCCGGCTGTCCGAGTTCTTCCAAAACAGCATTGGCATCGGAAATACCCGGAATCTCAATGTTGATACGGTCGGTACCTTCCTTGTATACCTGAGCTTCCGTGCTGTAATTTTCCACACGTTTCTGTAATTTGTAGATTGTGTCATTCATATCTTCCATGGAAGGTTCTCCGTCTCCCACTACCTGATATGTGATGCTGACACCACCTGCAAGGTCAAGACCCTGCTTGATGTTTGTCGCTGATCCCGTCTTACCTGCACCGATACCGAACATGGCAATATAGCCGAGTCCGACAATTGCTGCGATGGCAAGAATCAGCCCTATGACACCTGTACTTTTCTTCATTGTTCATTCCTCCTAATCACTAAGTGCCGCTTTTATCATGATCGCGCATTCCACTCTTTTGCGCTGTAATTCACATCCCACATCGTACACACCGTCGATTTTTCCGGTAAAATTGTACGCATTGGCAGCACATCCGCCGCTGCAATAAAACTTCGCAAAACAATCTCTGCAAGCTTCTTTTGCATAAACATTGCACTGCTTGAATTCTTCACAGACAGCCTTCTTTGTAATCCCTTCATACACATTTCCGAGAAGAAATTCTTCCTGTCCCACAAACTGGTGACACGGATAAAAATCTCCCCACGGGGTTACGGCCAGATACTCTGTTCCGCTTCCGCAGCCGGACAATCGTTTCGCCACACACGGTCCGCCTTCCAGATCAATCATAAAATGGAAGAAATTAAATCCTCTTCCCTCTTTGCGTCTGCGGATAATCTCAACCGCCAGATCATCGTATTCCTTTTTCAGAATCGGAATATCCTCCGGCTTAAAGGCATAATCGTCCGTCTCCTGCGCCACCACAGGCTCCACGGAAATCTGTTTAAAACCAAGATCCGCCAAATGAAGCACATCCTTGGAAAAATCAAGATTGTGATGGGTAAAAGTCCCTCTCACATAATAATCCATCTGATTGCGGCTCTCAGCCACCTTGATGAATTTCGGAACGATTTCATCGTAGCTTCCCTGACCGCCTCTGTGTGGGCGCATTTTATCATGAATCTCTTTTCTTCCGTCGATGCTGAGAACAATATTTCCCATTTCTTTATTGGCGAATTCCAAAATTTCATCATTCAGAAGCACACCGTTTGTCGTCAATGTAAAACGGAATTTCTTGTTGTTCTTTTCCTCAAGAGAACGTCCGTACGCCACCAGATCTTTTACTACCTGCCAGTTCATGAGCGGTTCTCCGCCGAAAAAGTCCACTTCCAAATTAACTCTGCTTCCGGAGTTGGCCACCAGAAAATCCAGTGCCTTCTGTCCGACTTCATAGGACATCATCGCTCTTCGTCCGTGATATTCCCCCTCCTCGGCAAAGCAATATTTGCATGCCAGATTGCAATCATGGGCAATATGCAGACAAAGCGCTTTCACTACCGTCTCTCTGCTTTTAAAGCTGTCAATGTAATTTTCGTAAATATCCTCTGTATAAAGCATGTCCGCCTGTGCCAATGCCAGAATCTCTTCTATCGCTTCCGACACATCTTCTTTTGCATACGGAAAACCCTGCTTCTCAGCAAGGTCCTGCATAGCCTTTTTATCATCGCCCGATGATACAAGCGGCTCCAACAGAGGAACCAGGTCATATACAATGTCATCTACCACATGGACAGATCCGCTGTTCACATCCATCACAATGTTGTAGCCATTGTTTTTATAACAATGTACCAATTTACATTCCTCTCAATTCTTTATTGTCAAAAGATAAGCAGCGAGGCAAATCGCTGCTTAATAATACGCTATTATTTTACGTTTTCGCAACTCTGGTTTCCTACCGTGCAAGAAGTCTTGCATGCAGACTGGCAAGATGTCTGGCACTCACCGCAACCGCCTTTTTTCATAGATTTCTTTAAATCTCTTGTGCTTAATGTTTTGATATGTTTCATCACATTGCCTCCTTAAATAATTAAAAACTACTGGTAGTATAACACACTTCGTCCGTCAATGAAAGTATTTTTTCGCAGTTTCTGTCAGCTGACCATCCCTCCGAGCATTCCGCTGCCCAGGCACAAAAACATGGTCATAAGAAAATCCTGTCCGAGTCCGGCAAAAGATTGCCTGACAAGGAACGAAACCAAGCACAGAACAATAAAATACGCCGTTCCAATCCCGAGTCCCCACAAGTATTTCTGCTGTTTTGCGACTTTCCCCGCCATAAAACCCGCAAGAAAATTTGATATCACGTATATGATGATAATCGCAGCAGTCACAATGTCGTCCGACAACCGGAACTTATAAAGAAAAAATGCAAGCAAGAATAGCAATGCAACGCTGATGACAAAAGATGCCAGCAGCAATTTCAAAAATGTACCAATGTATTTTTTCATATCTTTTCCGCTTTGATAAGGTCCTTGCTCCAGTTTATTCGGATAATTCCGGATATAGAACCTCCGCCATCCGATCTTTTCATGTCACGCTTTCCGTCCCATCCGCATAAAATAAGCAGAAAACACTTATGCAGGTGACACATGACAACTATTGTACTGGATGCAGGACACGGCGGATATGATTACGGCGCCGTATGGGAAGGCCGTCGCGAAAAAGACGATGTCCTCGCGCTCACACTGGCCGTCGGACAAATTCTGTCACAAAACCCGGACTTCAACGTGCTATATACAAGAGAAGGAGACATCTATGAATCTCCTTCCCAAAAAGCAGCCGAGGCAAACAGCGCCGCTGCCGATCTTTTTATTTCTATTCACCGGAATTCCACGCCGGTACCCGAAAGCTACTCCGGCCTGGAAACGCTTGTCTATTCCGACAGCGGAACCGCAGCAACTTTGGCCAGAAACATCGGGCGCGAACTGGAAGATATCGGTTTCCCGAATCTGGCAATTACAGAGCGAAAAAACGTAACCGTCCTCTCCCGGACCAATATGCCGGCAGTCCTTCTGGAAATCGGCTATATGAATACAGCGCGCGACAATGTTTTCTTTGATGAAAATTTCAGTGCCATCGCACAGGCCATTGCCAACGGCATTGAGACTACCGTATCAGATCTTTGATCACTTCGGACGCTGCAATCAGACCTGCCACAGAGGGAACAAATGCAACAGAGCCCGGTGCTCTTTTGTGTGTTTCCTCCTGCGCAGGCGGATCAAATAACGGACTGCGGGCTTCCTCCTTAGAGTAAACCACCTTCACCTTCTCAATCCCTCTCTTTTTCAGTTCCCTGCGCATCACTTTCGCCAACGGACAGACGGATGTCTCCGAAATATCTGCCACCTCAAACCGGGTCGGGTCCAGCTTGTTTCCCGCCCCCATCGCACTGATCACCGGTACTCCTGCTTTTTTTGACCGCTCTATAATCTCAAGCTTTGCCGTGACCGTATCGACAGCATCCACCACATAATCATATTCTTCAAAATGAAATTCATCTGCATTTTCCGGCAAAAAAAAGCAATCATGCACACGGACTACAGCCTCCGGATTTATGGTAAGGATGCGTTCTCTCATCACCTGCGCCTTATTCTTCCCTATCGTATCCGTCGTCGCAATAATCTGGCGGTTAAGATTTGTCACACTGACCGTGTCATGATCAATGAGATCAAAGGCACCGATTCCCGTCCTCGCCAATGCCTCAACGACATAGCCCCCGACACCTCCGATGCCGAACACTGCCACTCTTTTTTCTGCAAGACTGCTTATCTGTGGTTCCCCGAGCAGCATCGCACTTCTCTCAAACTGTTCCTTCATAAAACAATTCTCCTTCATCCGCCATAAC
>JAFTVQ010000035.1 GCA_017461865.1 Lachnospiraceae bacterium
ACTGGAAGTGGCGTATGCTTCCGGGACAGACCACAGATGCACTTGCAGATGAAATACGTGAGATGTGTTTTGTGTACGGACGATGCGAAAAGTAGATGATAAATTTTGTTGTGAGCATAGCGCTTTGGAACTATGACGTAGTGCTTTGGCGCCGCGGACATGGCGTTTTGGCGCTGTAGCATTTTGCGTCGTGTCGTGACACTTTGGAGCTATGGGTATATATCGAAAAAATAATTAAAAGTTCCCAGGATTTTTCGGAATCCCGGGAACTTTTTCTTGTTTTTTTCGTATATACCCAAATGCGAAGAAATAGGAAACAAAATAAGAGAAATGAGATGAAAAATTGGGTATTTTAATGTGATTTTCCGGCATGTGCCCACAGGGGTGCCCCGGTCGCGCGCTACCCGGCGATCAAGTCGCGCTCATCACCTGCGCTGCCCGGCGCTCATCTCGCGCTCATCACCTGCGCTGCCCGGCGCTCATCTCGCGTGCAAAGCCCGCTCGATGATGTGGCGTTCGCCACATGTGCCTTCGCGCCGAAATGTCCGCTTGTGAGCAAGCTCCCTCGTACATTTCGGCTTGAAGACACGCCCGGCTCATCGCTTACTCATATTTGAATTATGGTAAGCAGGATTGTCGGTCACGTCTTGGTCGAACCAGGCCGGCGGAGTGAAAGCGTGTGCAGATTCTTCGTCCGGAAATTCGACTTCGGCCATAATAAGGTCGGTAGGACTCTTAAACAGGTCCAGTTCTGCGATGAGATCCGCTTCTTTGTCGGACAAAGCATGGTCGCAGGAATAGCACTGCCTAAGCGGAATTTGATATCTGGTTTTGGAGATAACATGTCCTTCTGCTTTCGGCAGAAGTTTTTGAAAGGCTTCCGCAGTCAGCGGAAGATTGTATTCTTCCCGCACCATGAGCCCTTTTCCTTTGTAGGTAAATATATATTCCTCATCCTGTTTGCGGATACGCATGACAGGCTCCGTGCACAGATAAGCCTGTGTGATTTCCACATGCGGATAGGAGTCAAGATTTTCAGGAAGTTCTTTGATTGTAAATTTGCGTTCGATTTCCATAGTTGCTCCTTTTCTTTGCGGTGTTTCTTTAATGAAACAGATTGAAATGAAGTCGCCCGATGCGCGGTGAAAAAAGATAAATGCAATCGCCGGTTGCGTCGGTGCTCATAAATAGTATACCACAAGTGATTGCGCTTTGTTTTGTTTTCTTATATAATGAAAAAAATATGTGATTTTCCAAAGGAGGCAGAAAAGTTGAGTAAAGTATGTGTTTTTCTTGCGGATGGCATGGAGGAGATCGAGGCACTTACAGTAGTTGATATTTGTCGCAGAGCCGAGATTGATCTGACTACTGTTTCCATTACGGAGAGTAAAAGGGTGACCGGATCCCACAAGATTCCGGTGGAAGCAGATGCACTGCTTCCCGAGATTGATTTTGACAAGGTGGATATGATTGTTCTTCCGGGCGGAATGCCGGGGACGTTGAATCTGGAAGCTTGTGAGCCGCTGATGGCGCAGGTGGATGCGTTTGACCGCCAAGGTAAGTATTTGAGTGCGATTTGTGCAGCACCGAGTATTTTCGGACATAAAGGTTTGCTGGCAGGAAAGAAGGCCTGCAGCTATCCGGGATTTGAAAGTCAACTGGAAGGCGCAACGGTGACGGAAAACCCGGTGGAGGTATCCGATCACTTTATCACGAGCCGAGGTATGGGAACGGCGATTGATTTTGCGCTTGCCATTGTGGCGCGCATGAAAGGGCAGGAGCGTGCGGATGCTCTTGCAAAGGCAATTGTGTATAAGCAGTGATGCTTTGCAATACAAAAGTAAAAAGGGAGAAAAAATATGTGGACAAGAGCTGAATTAAAAGAAAAAGCAAAAGAAGATGTCAAACGAAGCTATTGGGCCCTGGTGCTTGTTTCGTTTATCGTTGCCTTCCTTACCGGAGGCGGTGGCGGAGGAGGAAGCAGTGCCGGATCAAGTTCCTCGGATGATTTTCCGGGTTCCTCATCCATGGGAACGGATGAGTTGATGGCACTTGTCATCGGAATACTTGCGATTGTTTTAGTTATTGTTTTAGTTGCAATGATCATCGGTGTCCTTTGGGTAACATTCATTACCAATCCGATTATGGTTGGTGCGAGAAGATACTTCATCGAGGCGACTTACGGCGAGAAGACAGCAGGAGAAATCGGAAAACTTTTTATGTGTTTTGGAAAAGGTAAGTACATGAATCCGGTGAAAATTCTGTTTTTCCGTGACTTGTATGTCTGGTTGTGGAGTTTGTTGTTTATTATTCCGGGTATCGTGAAGTCTTATGAATACTATATGCTTCCGTATATTTTGGCGGAAAATCCGGACATCAGCAAAGAAGATGCGTTCCGTCTCAGTAAAGAGATGATGGATGGTGAAAAGTGGAATACATTTGTTCTCGGGCTTTCCTTCATTGGATGGAATATTCTTTCCGTGTTTACGTGCGGATTGCTTTCCATCTTCTATATCAATCCGTATATGAATATGACATACGCGCATCTGTATGAAACCCTGAAGCATCGTGCATCCATCAATTATTATGACCGTACATTGGGACAGGAAGCCGTGCGTTCTTACGGAAATCCGGGAGCGTATGCACAGCCGGGAGAGATGTTTAACCCGTCTGCACCGATAGAGGATAACTTCGGAAGTACTTCCGGCGATGATCCGTACCAATTACCTAAAGACAACGAATAAGAATGATATAAAAGGAAGCGCCGTTCCGTTTGGAAACGACGCTTCTTTTTTTGTTGCTATTTCAGCTGAGACTCGTAGTTCTTTACCATACGACGAACCATCTCGCCACCGATAGAACCTGCTTCCTTAGAAGTTAAGTCACCGTTGTATCCTTCTTTTAAGTTTACACCGAGTTCAGATGCAACCTCTGTTTTGAAACGATCCATTGCTGCTCTTGCTTCAGGTACTTCCATTCTATTTGTTTTGTTACTTGCCATTTTTTTCACCTCCGTGTTTTGGTTTTTGGTTTCCAAGATAAGTGCAAAACACTTATCCGGGAAAACCGAAGCTCGTGTTTTGTTCGATCACTTATCTTGGTTTTATTATGTTCGAAATGAAAAAAGATTATGATGGTAACTTTTGTTAAAAAAGAAATAAAAAAATGTCGGGAAAACACGATGAAAGCACGAAAAAAATGCTAGTAATTCCAATGGACTTGTGCTATAATTTTTAAATGACTGTGAATATGGGAGTTTATGTCCATTCCCGTTTTGCAAAGAATAGACGAAGAAAAGAAAGTGATACGAAAGAGGTCACATAAAGGAGGAAATACAAAAATGAGTTTACAGTTAGAAAAATTAGAGCACAATATGGCTAAGATTACAATCGAGGTTCCGGCAGAGGAAATGTCAAAAGCTGTGCAGGCTGCATATCAGAAAAATAAAAACCAGATCAGCATCCCGGGATTCCGCAAAGGTAAAGTTCCGTTTGCTATGGTAGAAAAAATGTACGGCAAAGGTGTTTTCTTAGAGGATGCTGCAAACGCAGTGATTCCGGGCGCATATGAAAAAGCAGTGAGCGAATGCGAGGAAGAGATTGTTTCTGCTCCTGTAATCTCTGTAATCCAGTTAGAGGCAGACAAAGATTTTATCTTTACTGCAGAGGTTGCTTTAAAACCTGAAGTGGAACTGGGAAAATACAAAGGCGTTAAGATTGATAAAATCGATGTAGAAGTAACAGAGGAAGAAGTAAATGAAATGATCGAACGCGAAAGAAAGAACAATGCGCGTGAGATTACAGTAGAAGACCGTCCGGTGAAAGACGGAGACAAGACAATCATTGACTTTGAAGGTTTTGTGGACGGCGTAGCATTTGAAGGCGGAAAAGGCGAGGATTATGAACTTGTAATCGGATCTCATTCTTTCATTGATACATTTGAAGATCAGTTGATCGGAAAGGCGATCGGTGAAGAGGTTGAAGTGAATGTAACATTCCCGGAAGAGTACCATGCAGAGGAACTTGCAGGAAAACCGGCACTGTTCAAAGTAGTGATCAAAGAAATCAAAGAAGATGAACTTCCGGAACTTGATGATGAGTTCGCTTCTGAAGTGTCTGAATATGAGACTTTTGCAGAGTACAAAGAAAATGTGAAGAAGGGACTTGCAGAGTCTAAAGCACAGAAAGCAGCAGATGAAAAAGAAAGAGCTGCCATCGAAGCGGTAATCGAAGATGCGAAGATGGATATCCCGGAAGCTATGGTTTCAACAACACAGAGACAGATGATGGATGAATTTGCTCAGAGAATTATGAGCCAGGGATTATCCTTCGACCAGTACTTACAGTTTACAGGTATGACAGAGGACAAGATGCTCGAGCAGATCAAACCGCAGGCTGAAATGCGCATCAAATCCAGACTTGTGCTTGAAGCAGTAGCAAAAGCAGAAGGCATTGTTGCTTCCGAGGAAGATTTTGACAAAGAAGTAGAAAAGATTGCCGGAATGTATCAGATGGATGTAGAGAAAGCAAAAGAAATGATCGGCGAAATGGGAAGAGAAGAAATTATGAAAGACCTTGCTATTTCAAAGGCAGCTGAGTTCGTAAGAGATAATGCAAAAGAGAGCAAAGCAAAAAGCAGCAAATAATTGCTGGATATAAGAGATGTAGTTGAAGGAGGAATAGCCATGAGTTTAATACCTTATGTCGTTGAACAAACAAGCCGTGGGGAACGTTCCTATGACATTTATTCAAGACTTCTCAAAGAGAGAATTATCTTTCTCGGTGAGGAAGTGAACGATGTTTCTGCGAGTATCGTAGTTGCACAGCTTCTTTTCCTGGAAGCGGAAGATCCGGAAAAAGATATTCAGATTTATATTAACAGTCCGGGAGGATCTGTGACTGCGGGAATGGCTATTTATGACACGATGCAGTATGTAAAATGCGATGTGTCTACTATTTGTATCGGTATGGCAGCAAGCATGGGTGCATTCTTACTTGCCGGAGGAACAAAAGGAAAGAGAATGGCACTTCCGAATGCGGAGATTATGATCCATCAGCCGTTAGGCGGCGCAAGGGGTCAGGCGACCGAAATCGAGATTGCAGCAAAGCATATTATCAAAACAAAGGAAAAATTGAACCGTATTCTTGCAGCGAATACAGGTCAGGATTACGAAGTTGTTGCAGCGGATACAGAACGTGATAACTGGAAGACCGCAGAGGAAGCTTTGGCATACGGTCTGATTGACAAAGTCGTTGAGAATCGTGCGAAATAATTTTTAGGGAGTCAAGAGAATGGCAGGAAAAAATCCTGATATGAAAATAAGATGTTCTTTCTGTAATAAGACCCAGGAACAGGTGAGAAAACTCATTGCCGGGCCGACAGGAGTATACATTTGTGATGAATGTGTGGAACTGTGTGCGGACATTATTGAGGAAGAATATGAAGATGAAGTAGTGTCGGGCGGGATTGACATCAATCTTTTGAAACCGATGCAGATTAAAGCATTTTTGGATGATTATGTAATTGGCCAGGATACGGCGAAGAAAGTGCTTTCCGTGGCAGTTTACAACCATTATAAAAGGGTGCTTGCAGACAAAAAGGATTTGGATGGGGTAGAGCTTCAAAAGAGTAACATCATTATGATGGGACCGACCGGAAGCGGTAAAACCTATCTGGCGCAGACGTTGGCTAAAATGATTAATGTACCGTTTGCCATTGCGGATGCGACCACATTGACGGAAGCCGGATATGTAGGAGAGGATGTAGAAAATATTCTTTTGAAACTGATCCAGGCAGCAGATTATGATGTGGAAAAAGCCGAGTATGGTATTGTGTATATTGATGAGATTGATAAAATCACCAAAAAGAGCGAAAACGTATCCATTACCCGTGATGTTTCGGGAGAGGGTGTGCAGCAGGCGCTTTTGAAAATCATCGAAGGCACGGTTGCCTCTGTTCCGCCGCAGGGTGGAAGAAAGCATCCGCATCAGGATTTAATCCAGATTGATACAAGTAATATTTTGTTTATTTGTGCCGGTGCTTTTGCAGGGCTGGAGAAGATTGTCGAAAACAGATTAAATCGCAAATCTATCGGATTTAATGCGGAAATCGGTGCCTGCTCCGAACGTAATGTGGGAGAGGTGTTCCAGGAGGCGAATCCGAAGGATTTGATCAAATACGGACTGATTCCGGAATTTGTAGGACGTGTTCCGATTGTTGTTTCGCTGGACGGTTTGGACGAGGAGGCACTGAACCGCATCCTTACAGAACCGAAAAACGCCATTGTAAAGCAGTATAAGAAGATGTTTGAGATGGACGATGTGGAACTGGAATTTGAACCGGAAGCAATCAATCAGATTGCAAAGCAGGCGATGGAAAATAAAACAGGCGCCAGAGGATTGAGAACCATCATGGAAAATATTATGATGGATATCATGTATGAGATTCCTTCCGATGACACAATCAGAAAATGTGTTGTGACGGAGGATGTTGTACTGGGAAAATGTGATCCGATCGTTGAACGTGAGGAAGATCCAAAGGAATCCCCATCAAGAAAGAAAAGAGCTTAATTGTAAGACGCCGCCGTTTATCGAGCGGCGTCTTGTTGTTTGCAAATAAGAGAGAGAAAACTATGAGTGAAGTACAGAAAATGACAATACCGGCGATACCGCTGAAAAATATGTGCGTGGTGCCGGATTCTATCATACATTTTGATTTGAGCCGGAAGAAGTCCGTTGCATCGCTGGAAAAGGCAATGAGCATGGACCAGACGCTGTTTCTGACGGCGCAGCGAAATCCGGAGGAGAACAACCCGGGTATTTCGGGTATTTTTGAGATTGGAACATATGTAAAAATCAAACAGATTGTAAAGATGCCGAATAAGATAGTCCGTGTTCTTGTGGAGGGTATCGGAAGAGCTAAGGTAGTGGAATTTATGTCCGAGCCTTATTTTGCGGCTAAAATCGTCCTGACGAAACCGGAGGAGGTTTTGGAGGAGGAACTTGAGGAAGCAAGAAAAGAGGCTATGAAGCGTCAAATCTGCGAGATGTATTTGCAGTATTCCCTTCTGACCAATAAGAAAGATCAGGGACTTGTACAGCATTTGAGCGGAATCGGTCAGCTTGGTAAGCTTCTGGATCAAATCACCATGCTTTTACCGGTGGATTATAAAAAGAAGCAGGTAATTCTTGAAGCCATTGATCTTCAGAAGAGATTTGAATGTCTGACAGAACTTTTGCAGACGGAGTCAGGTATTTTGGAAGTGAAAAATGAACTGGCCAAGAAAGTAAAGGACCGTGTGGAAAAGAATCAGCGAGAGTATGTCCTGAAAGAGCAAATGCGTTTTATACGCGAAGAATTGGGAGAGGACAGCTCCCTTTCCGATGCAGATTTGTTCCGTGAGAAGTTAGAAAATATCGACGCTTCGGAAGAAGTTAAATCTAAAATTAACAAAGAAATCAAACGCTTTGAGCATTTGTCCGGCAGTTCGTCGGAAAGTGCGGTTGAGAGAACTTATCTTGAGACGGTACTGGATCTTCCGTGGAATCATGCTTCTGAGGACAACACGGATTTGGATTTGGCGCAGGAGATTTTAAAGGAAGACCACTATGGTCTTGAAAAAGTCAAAGAACGCATTTTGGAGTATTTGGCTGTCCGCCAGTTGCGCGGTGAGGCGGGAACACCGATTATCTGTCTGGTGGGACCTCCGGGAACCGGAAAGACATCCATTGCCCGCAGTATGGCAAGGGCGATGAATCGTAAATATGTGCGTATTTGCCTGGGCGGTGTTCGGGACGAGGCGGAAATCCGCGGACACAGAAAGACTTATGTAGGTGCAATGCCGGGACGTATTGTGACAGCAGTCCGTCAGGCCGGGGTTAAAAATCCGTTAATCCTGTTGGACGAGATTGATAAGATGAGCCGCGACCATAAGGGAGACACGGCTTCTGCCATGCTTGAGGTGCTTGACAGTGAGCAAAATGAGCATTTTCAGGATCACTATATCGAAATTCCGATGGATTTGTCGCAGGTTGTGTTTGTGGCGACTGCCAATGACTTGCAGGCTATTGACGGTCCGCTCCGCGACCGTATGGAAATTATTGAGGTGACGAGTTATACTTCGAATGAGAAGCTGCACATTGCGAAAGATCACCTTGTAAAAAAACAGTTAAAAGAGCATGGAATTGCTAAAAAGCAGCTTAATTTTTCGGACAAGGCTCTTGAGAAGATAATTCTCGGTTATACAAAGGAAGCCGGAGTCAGAGAACTGGAGCGGCAAATCGGAAAAGTGTGCCGAAAAACGGCAAGAGAAATATTAAAAGACGAAAAAACAAAAATTAAGATTACAATTCACAATCTGGAAGAATATCTCGGAAAAGAAAAATACAGCAGAGAGAAAGCTGCCAAAAAGAATGCTGTCGGTGTGGTCCGCGGACTTGCATGGACAAGTGTCGGCGGCGTGACGCTGGAGATTGAAGTCAACGATATGCCGGGAAAAGGAGAAATTAAACTGACGGGACAGCTTGGCGATGTCATGAAGGAATCGGCGATGGCGGGGCTTAGTTATGTCCGTTCCATTGCAGAAGAATATCAGGTGAGTCAGGATTATTTTGAAACCCATGATTTGCATATTCATATTCCGGAAGGTGCGGTGCCGAAGGATGGCCCGAGTGCAGGTATCACAATGGCCACAGCACTGTTGTCCGCGGTGTCCGGACGGAAAGTAAAAGCAGATTTAGCTATGACGGGAGAGGTGACCCTGAGAGGCAGGGTTCTGGCTATCGGCGGACTGAAAGAGAAGTTGTTGGCTGCAAAGATGGCAGGGATACACAATGTCCTGATTCCGGAAGAAAATGAGAAGGATCTCTGGGAAATTGATGAAGAAATTAAAACAGGATTAAATATTTGTTGCGTTTCTTCTATGACGGAAGTGCTTGAGCACGCACTTGTCTAGGGAAAGGAGTATGTATGGTTATCAAAAATGTAGCACTGGAGACCGTGTGCGGTATTACCAGTACGTTGCCGGAAAATACATTGCCGGAAATTGCCTTTGCCGGAAAGAGTAATGTGGGGAAATCATCGTTGATCAACGGTCTGATGAACCGAAAATCCCTTGCAAGGACCTCATCCCAACCGGGAAAGACGCAGACCATCAATTATTACAATATTAACGGAGAACTTTATTTTGTAGACCTTCCGGGATACGGATTTGCCAACGTTTCGGTGGAAGTAAAGGCAAAATGGGGAAAAATGATTGAAGATTATCTCAGAACGTCTAAAATGTTAAGAGAGGTTTTTCTTCTGATTGATATCCGGCATAAGCCGGGAGCCAATGATGTGCAGATGTATGAGTGGATTGTGTCAAACGGGTATAAGCCGATTATCATTGCAACAAAGCTTGATAAGATTAACCGCTCCCAGATCCAGAAGCAGATAAAGCTGATTAAGGATACGTTGCAGGTGGAGAAGGGAACCCTTGTATTTCCGTATTCGGCCCAGACAAAACAGGGAAGAGACGAGATATATGAATTTATTGACCGGCACATTTTAATGAGCCCGGAAGAGTAGCAGGGCAGAAAGAAGTGATGTCATTGTGAAGGCTGTAAAGCACTTCGGAAAGATTATTTTAAATTTAATAATAGCGGCGGTAATCGCGCTGCTTCTTGTTTTTGTGTTGCCAAAGGCGATTGTTTTCTTCATGCCTTTTGTAGTGGGAGGCGTGATTGCTGTATGTGCAGGTCCCATTGTGCACTTCCTTGAATCGCGATTAAAGATAAAAAGGAAAACGGGATCGGCAGTTACCATTATTGTTGCCATTGCACTTGTCGCGTTTGCTTTATATGCAGGAGGACGCTTTTTGGTGCGTCAGGCGGCTGATTTTGTTGAAAATCTGCCACAGATGTGGACGGCGATGGAATTGGAACTTGATCAGGTCGGACGTCGTCTTGCGGTTCTTTTGGGCCATGTGCCCGGAAGAGTTACGGCAGATTGGACTGCACTTTCCGAAAGCGTGCAACAATATATAGGAAATTTGATTGGAAATCTAAGTTCTCCGACTGTGGAATGGGTCGGCAGGTTTGCAAAAAACGTGCCCGGTTTTGTGGTGAGTGTGGTTATGGCACTTTTATCTGCCTACTTTTTTGTGGCAAATAAGGACGAGGTGCAGGAGTATTACCGCAGATTTGTCCCGAATTCCCTTAAGACTAAGTGGGAGCTTGTGCTCAGAAGCATGAAAAAGGCATTTGGCGGATATGTGATTGCGCAGCTTAAAATTGAAGTGTGGATGTATATTTTACTTTTTATAGGGCTTAAAATCGCAGGAGTCGATTATGCATCTGTCATAGCACTGGGAATTGCGTTTCTCGATCTGCTTCCTGTGTTCGGGACAGGAACCGTGCTGATTCCGTGGGGAATCATAAAAATTGTGGGCGGACATTATACAACGGCTGTTATCTTACTGGCGTTGTGGGGAATCGGACAATTGCTCAGACAGTTGATCCAGCCGAAAATTGTCGGTGAGTCATTGGGAATGCCGCCGATAGCGACGCTTCTTCTGCTTTATGTCGGATGGGAAATCAGCGGTGTTTGGGGAATGATTTTGGCGGTTCCGATCGGCCTTGTTTTTGTTAATTTGTATAAGGAAGGCGCATTTGATGTAACAAAGGACAGCATTCTCATTCTTGTGAGAGATGTAAATGCGTTTCGGACCTATAATAAAAGAGATTATTCTTTTTATCAAGAAATAGAGAAGGAAGAAAACGACGGAAAGGAAGCGGATAAACATGCAGGTGACAGTTTATAGTTGCAGAGATTTTGATGAAAGAGTGTATTTTGAAAAATATGCGAAGGAACTTGGGATTACACTTGTGACCTGTCCGGACAAGCCGGGGATGGAGAATATAAAACTGGCTGAGGGCAGTGAATGTGTGGATATTCTTACCACTCCGCTGACGAGAGAGCTTGTTGAGGCGCTGGCGGCTGTTGGTGTGCGTTATATTACAACAAGAACCATCGGGTATGATCATATCGATCTTGAGGCCTGCAAAGAGTTTGGTGTTGCGGTCGGAAATGCGCCGTACGGACCGAACGGTGTGGCGGATTATGCGGTCATGCTGCTCCTTATGAGTATCCGGAAAGCCGGACAGATTATGCAGCGCAGCAGCATTCAGGATTATACGTTAAAAGGGCTTCTCGGGCGGGAACTGAAGGATATGACAGTGGGAATTATAGGAACCGGCCGTATCGGAAGAACGGTCATCCAAAATCTAAGTGGTTTCGGATGCAAAATGATTGCGTATGATAAGTTTGAAAATGAAGAGGTGAAAAAATACGCAACCTATGTTTCACTTGAAGAAATCTGGGAGCGTGCGGATGTAATCACACTTCATACACCGCAGACAGAAGAGACTTATCACCTGATTAACCGCGATACCATTGCAAAGATGAAGGATGGCGTGATTTTGATTAATACAGCGCGCGGTCCGCTTGTGGAAGCAGATGCGCTTCTCGAAGCTTTGGAAAACGGAAAAATCGGCGCAGCCGGACTTGATGTGGTAGAAAACGAGTTTGAATTGTATTATTACGATCGCAAAAATGATGTTTTGAATAATCGGGAGCTTGCGCTTCTACGTTCTTATCCGAATGTAGTTGTGACACATCATATGGCGTTCTATACGGATAACTATGTGGAAACAGTAGTTGCTGATTCACTCAAGAGTTGTGTCTGTTTTATGCAGGGGCAGGAAAATCCGTGGAAAGTATCATAAAAAACATATGATATTTAATGAGCGGGGCATATTACAGGGAGGATGAGATGTTATGTTCGGACTGGGGAAGAGTAAGGCGGCAAAGCAGCTGGATGAAATTTTAAAAAGTTTACAGCTTGCTTTCGAAAATAATTATAAGGATAATGCCCGAGCAAATTTGAAGAAATTTGAGGAGGCATATAGGGACGCAGCAGCAGCCGGGAAGCTTCGGGGAAAAGAAGAACAGACCTACGGACAGATGCTCGCGGAGTTGCAGGAGCGTTTGAAAAACTTCCGACATTAATAACGCGTGAAATTTAATGTGAATTATACAAAATTACATTGAAAAAAAGTAACATGAGGGGTATACTATATAAAAGTGTAACTTTTATGAAAGGAGTGACTGTATGGGAATCGGTGCTATTTCGGGATTTCAGCCATATGTATATAACACAAACAGTGTAAGCGCCTCCAGTATGAATCGCATATCTGCGATTGAGAATGATGTGACCAGCAGTCATATTCAGCCGGAGAAGACACAGAGTAGTTATACAGGAGAGACGACCAATCCTTTGGATTACGGTGAGACAGCTGATTTCGCCGGGGTTCTTGCGATGCAGATGCAGATGGGTATGAATAATGCAGATCGCTTGTTTGGCGTTGAATCCGTGTTTGCGATGTAAATGGTGTAAAGATGCATGGATGATAGACTATCATCCATGCTTTTTTTATTGGATACTGATCCGCATGTGTACAAGCTTTTGCGGATGATAAGAGAGGAGAAAATCAGAGTATTATGTTGGCATTAAAAAGTGTAGTATTGATTATTGTAGGATTTGTACTGTTGATTAAAGGAGCAGACTTCTTTGTCGGCGGAGCGTCGGGAATCGCGAC
Organism: Lachnospiraceae bacterium; assembly: GCA_017461865.1. Lineage (GTDB taxonomy): Bacteria > Bacillota > Clostridia > Lachnospirales > Lachnospiraceae > SVFI01. The sequence goes on from JAFTVQ010000035.1 coordinate 12,639, forward strand.
GAAATTCAGGATTCCGCAGATGATTATCGGTCTTACCATTGTGGCATTCGGTACCAGTGCACCGGAAGCAGCCATCAGTATTTCGGCAGCTTTACAGGAAACAACAGGTATTGCTATCGGAAATATATTGGGAAGCAATCTGTTGAATGTCCTTTTGATTCTCGGTATTACATCTTGTATCATTCCGCTTCATATCCAAAAATCAAGTATGACGTTTGATATGCCGTTTAACTTGGTGATTTCGGTTGTTCTCCTTGTTATGGGAGCATTTCTTGGCAAGCTTGATCTCGTATGCGGTATTATTTTGTGGGGATTCATGATTTTCTTTATGGTCAAACTTATTAAAGATGCATTGAAAGGAAGAAAAGAATCTTCGGAGGAAGAAGTACCGCAGACAAAGAATATTTTTCTTCTTATTCTGTTTACAATCGGCGGACTTGCTGCAGTTGTGTTCGGAAGTGATTTGACTGTGGATAATGCCAAAATTATTGCATCCATGCTCGGTATGGACGACCGTTTAATCGGACTTACGATTGTAGCATTCGGAACTTCGCTTCCGGAATTGATTACTTCGGTAACGGCGGCGCGGAAAGGAAATGCGGATATTGCGGTGGGAAACATTCTCGGAAGCAATATTTTTAATATACTCTTTGTATTAGGAACGGTTGCACTGATTGCACCGGTAGAATTTGCTTCTGCATTCCTGTTAGATGCAGTGCTCTGTATTGTGTCGATGGCTCTTCTGATGATTCTCTGCGGCAAGAAACAGCTGCTGACCAGAAAAGGCGGAGCAATTCTGCTTGTTTGCTATGTAGTATACTTTGTCTATCTGCTTATAGCATAAGTATGTTAAAAAAGATAAAAATTTGATATAATTGGTATCAGATTGATTATACAATAATAAAAAAACAAAAGGAGAAGGTGACATGAGGAAATTTGAAGGCTATTATAAGGGAATCAACCTGGGCGGTTGGATTTCACAGTGTTGTCATGAGATTGAGCATTATGACACATTCATCGTAGAGGATGATATCAAGGAGATTGCTTCCTGGGGCGTCGATCATATCCGTGTTCCGATGGATTACAATCTGATTGAGACAGAAGAAGGCGAAAGAATTGAAGAAAATTACAAGTATTTGGACAACTGTCTGGCTTGGTGCGAGAAATATAAATTAAACATGATTCTCGACCTTCATAAGACTGCTGGATATGTATTTGATGATTTGGAATACAGTGCAGGATTTTTCCAAAATGAAGCACTTCAGGAACGCTTTTTGAAGCTTTGGGATGATATTGCAGCAAGATATGCAGCAAAATACGCAGATCGGCTTGCTTTTGAAATTTTAAATGAGATTGTAGATCCTAATGTGGCGAAAGAGTGGAATGCGCTTGCAAAGAAAGCGATGCTTGTAATTCGTAAATATTCAAAAGATATTAAGATTCTCGTTGGCGGAATTAACTACAACAACGTTCTTTCTGTTCAGTTATTAGATCCGCCGCTGGATGAGAATATTGTGTACAACTTCCATTGCTACGATCCGCAGATTTTTACACATCAGTCTGCTTATTGGCAGGATTTTATGCCGGAAGGATTCCATTGCGACTATCCGCTTACAATTGATGAGTATATTAAACTTGCGAAAGACAACAACTTCCCGGATCATTCTGTAGAGCATTTCCGTTATCCGGGTGTAACTAAGATGGACAGTACATTCTTTGATGCGATTTTTGCGACAGCAATCGCGCACGCAGAGAAATATGATGCTCCTCTTTATTGTGGTGAATACGGTGTTATTGATCAGGCTCCGGTGGAAGGAACTGTAAATTGGTATAAAGATATCCATGAAGCATTTGAAAGACACCAGATCGGACGCGCTGCATGGACATACAAGAAGATGGACTTCGGTTTCACCCAGGATCATGTGGCAACAATTAAGGAAGAATTGATTAAATTATTATAATATTTAACATGTATTTTTAGGAAATCAGGAAGGCTGAAATGCGTACAATGGGCACGTGTTTCAGCCTTCCTTTTTCACTTCCTTTTTCTCTCCCTTTTTTTACTTTCCTTTTTATTTATCTCCTTGTTCCTTTTTTGTTTTTTTTATTCCTGTTTCCTCTCTTTTTTTGAGTTCCTCTTTTTTGAGTCTCATCGCTTTTTTTTATCCCCTATATTTTGTGGTATGCCTTTGTGATTGGTTTGTGGTAACAGCTGTTTTTAATTGGTAAAGCATAGTGTTGGGCGACATAATATTGGTTGACATAAATTAAAATAACGCTTGGAATGCAAATGTGATGAGATTAGAAAAACACAAGATATAGTCCGTTTGGGTCAAAAATAACACAAGATTATGTATGAAAAGAAATACTATAAGAAACAAAAAATATTTTATTTGGAAATACAAGAAACAGAAGGACAAATTAATTTCAGTATGAACAAATATAAAATATCGATAGTTACAAAACTTGATTTTGCAGAGAAAATGGGAAAAAGTTATCAGTGTCATAAAATTTGCTGACCTAAGTAGTCAATTTTTGGGACGGAAGAAAAAATAAGCGGAAACACAAGATATTTTTTGAGGTGTTTACATAAAGTATGCAGGATTTTGTGAAAATGGTTAACGGACGCAGGGATTCGCGAAAAAACAGGTTAAATAACGCCACTACAAGATATTGTGGTTAAAAATTACGTTAACCACAATATAAAATACACCTTGAAATAAATAACGGTCGAAATATAAAGGAAGTTGATGCAATAGGTTGAAAAAAGACGAAGTTTTTGTATAATAAAAATGGTATGTTCTAAAGTGCGACATAAATAATAGGAAAACATTTTATATGGAGGAGTCATCAGATGGCTGGAGTAAGACGTATCTACGTAGAGAAAAAAGAGGATTTTGCAGTAAAAGCGAAAGAACTGCATGAAGATCTGAAAAACTATCTCGGAATTAACATTGATAAGGTCAGAGTTCTGATCCGATATGATGTGGAAAACATTTCCGATGAGATTTTTGAGAAAGCTTGTCAGACGGTGTTCAGTGAGCCGCCGGTTGATATTTTGTACAAGGAAAGCTTTGAGGTGGCAGACGGCGCCAGAATCTTTTCGGTAGAATATCTCCCGGGACAGTTTGACCAGAGAGCGGATTCTGCAGTGCAGTGTGTACAGTTTTTGAAAGAGGATGAGGAGCCGATTATCCAGACTGCAGTTACCTATGTGTTGGAAGGACAGGTTTCCGATGAGGAATTCGAGAAGATCAAAGCGTACTGCATTAACCCGGTGGATTCCAGAGAAACAGGAATGACGAAACCGGAAACGCTTGTTTCCGATTTCAAGGAGCCGGATGATGTAATTATATTTGACGGATTTAAGGAAATGCCGGAAGCAGACCTGAAAGACTTGTATGATTCTTTGGGACTTGCGATGACATTTAAGGATTTCCTTCATATCCAGAATTATTTTAAAACGGAAGAAAACAGAGATCCTTCTATGACAGAGATCCGGGTGCTTGATACATATTGGTCCGATCACTGCCGTCATACCACATTCTCAACAGAACTCGTGGATGTCGCGTTTGATGAAGGATATTATAAAGCACCGATCGTTGAAACCTATGAAAATTATCTCGCAACAAGAGAAGAAATCTTCAAAGGCAGAGATGACAAGTTTGTATGTCTGATGGATCTTGCGCTTATGGCAATGCGTAAGCTGAAAAAAGAAGGCAAACTCGATGATATGGAAGAGTCAGAAGAAATCAATGCATGTTCTATCGTTGTTCCGGTGGAAATGGACGGTAAAACAGAAGAATGGCTTATTTTCTTTAAGAATGAGACACATAACCATCCGACGGAGATTGAGCCGTTCGGTGGAGCTGCGACATGTCTCGGTGGAGCCATCCGCGATCCGCTTTCAGGTCGTGGTTATGTATATCAGGCAATGCGTATTACAGGTGCAGCAGATCCGACCGTACCTGTGACAGATACAATGAAAGGTAAACTTTCCCAGAAGAAGCTTGTTCGCGGTGCTGCAAGCGGTTATTCTTCTTACGGTAACCAGATCGGACTTGCAACAGGATATGTAAAAGAACTGTATCATCCGAATTATGTGGCTAAGAGAATGGAAATCGGTGCGGTTATGGGTGCTGCTCCGAGAAAGAATGTCATCCGTGAGACGTCGGATCCGGGCGATATTATCGTATTACTCGGCGGACGTACCGGACGTGACGGATGCGGCGGTGCAACAGGTTCTTCCAAAGTACATACAACAAGCTCGATTGAAACTTGCGGAGCTGAAGTTCAGAAGGGTAACGCGCCGACAGAACGTAAAATTCAGCGACTGTTCCGTCGAGAGGAAGTCAGCCGCCTGATTAAGAAATGTAATGACTTCGGTGCCGGCGGTGTTTCCGTTGCCATCGGTGAGCTTGCACCGGGTCTTGTAGTAGATCTTGACAAAGTTCCGAAGAAGTATGCGGGTCTTGACGGTACAGAGCTTGCAATCTCCGAATCACAGGAACGTATGGCGGTTGTTGTGGATCCGTCCAATGTGGATGAGTTCATGAAATATGCGGACGAGGAAAACCTGGAAGCAGTTCAGGTCGCTACCGTAACTGCTGAGCCGAGACTTGTTCTTTCATGGAGAGGAAAAGAGATCGTAAATCTTTCCAGAGCATTCCTTGATACGAACGGTGCACATCAGGAGACAAAGGTTTCCGTTGATATGCCGAGTCCGGAGGACAACTACTTTAAGAAGGTATCCATCGATAAGGTGGCAGAGGATGTGAAAGCCGGAGATGTGAAAGGTGCAATCCTTGATACATTGAATGATTTGAATGTCTGCAGCCAGAAAGGTCTTGTGGAAATGTTCGACGCATCCATCGGTGCGGGCAGCGTTTACATGCCTTACGGCGGTCAGTACCAGCTGACAGAAACACAGACGATGGTGGCAAAACTTCCTGTATTAAAAGGAAAAACAGATACAGTTACAATGATGAGTTACGGTTTCGACCCGTATTTATCAAGTTGGAGCCCATACCACGGAGCGGTTTATGCAGTGCTTGAGTCACTGTCCAAGATTGTTGCTTCCGGCGGTGATTATAAAAAGGTTCGTTTTACATTCCAGGAGTACTTCCGTCGTATGACAGAGGATCCAAAGCGTTGGAGTCAGCCGTTCGCTGCTCTTCTCGGTGCTTACGATGCACAGCTCGGCTTCGGACTTCCGAGTATCGGTGGAAAAGACAGTATGTCCGGTACGTTCAACGACATTGATGTGCCACCGACACTTGTGTCATTTGCTGTAGATGTGGCTAAACATCAGGAAATCCTTACTCCGGAACTGAAAGAAGCAGGCAATGTGCTTGTTGC
>JAFTVQ010000133.1 GCA_017461865.1 Lachnospiraceae bacterium
AACTGCAGAATCTTGCATTCTTATGAAAAATGCATCCGATGATATCCTGTTCCGATACACACCGGAAAACAATTATTCTTACCTGATACTCTCCTCATCAGAGTTAGCAGAAGGTAACTATACATTATGGCAAAATGACAAGCAGCTTTCCGTAGTGTCGGGCGGTCTCAACGGCGGGCGCGGCGATATTCCGGACGGTCCAAAACCGGAAAACAGCGAAATTACAGAAGGCATGAAAACACCTCCGGAAGGTGAAAAACCGGAAGGTATGAAAATGCCTCCGGAAGGCAAAATGCCGAAAGATATGAAAAAACCGCAAAACGGCGAACCGCCGAAAGATATGGAAAAAAGCGACCATGACGGCACAGGCTTCGGCGAAGCGTCCACTGACATCAACATTGTTACCGGTGGAAATCAGTTTATAGTAATCGAATAATTTGTAAATGCAAACATCCACGGGACATTCCGTGGATGTTTTTTACAATTCACTTCACTATTTTACTTTCTGACAATCTCTTCTTTCCGTTCCCGGAACAATTTATATTTCTTTCTTGCAGCGTACGCTAACATCAGAATAATCCCCAGACCGATTACTGTGACAATTGCAAAGGATACCATATTTCCCGCTTGCCAGCATTCCATCATGATTGTCCCCACAATCAAAATCAGTCCGCAATACACTATCAGCAGTATAATCACGGCCAATATCCGGAGTGGCTTCGGAACTTTATGATTTGTACTCAGCTCCACACTGCCTTCCAGTATTAACTCAAATAAAAACTCTAAAATGACTTCCATTTCATTCCCCTTTTATTTTACAGATGCATAATAAGCCCGCTTCTCCTCGTACATCAGTCCGTCGGCCTGTGCAATCGCTGCATCCACATCGGTGACCGTCTCCCGCCATACCGCCCCGAGAGACATCATGGCACGATAATCCACCATATCATTTCTAAGCTGCTCCACTTTGGCCTCAAAAATCTGTTCACTAATATCTTTGCAAATCACAAGGAACTCATCCCCGCCGACGCGATATATATCCTTTTTGCGGAAATTCTTTTTCAAACTCTCACTTGCACGGATAATCAAATCATCTCCTGCCTGATGTCCCTGTGTATCGTTGACTTTCTTAAGTCCGAGCACATCACAATACAGAATTCCGACGCTGCGCAGATTTTTATGATAATCTATGTAATCATTGAGTGCATGGCGATTCTGCACGCCACTGAGAGAATCCTCATAACTGAGTTTTTCCATCTGCTGTATCATTCTCTGCTTCTCAAGCAGCGATACAATAAAATGACCGACCATCTCAGCAAAATACGTTGCATCTTCCATCGCTTCCGGCGGCGGATTATCCACCCCGTAGAACCCGATAATTTCACCTTCCAGTTCAAGCGGACTGGCAATCAGAGAATGTACATTTTGCGGTTGCAAATATTCGTAAGTAAGCGGTTCGCTTTCTTTGATATCCTCTAAATTGTAAATTAAAATGCTTCTGCTTTCCTCAAAAGCATGATACCACCACTTTACCGCTTCGAACGGCACTCCCTGCAGATTGTCCTTCTGTGGTGACACGCCTTGGGCACACCACTCAAACGTGTTATTTACACTGCATCCCTGCTTACCTTCAAAGATATAGATACGTTCACTGTGCGATCTCTCACCCATATGCTCCAAAAACAATTCAATCGCTCTTGTTGCATCTCTTTCCCTCAGTGCAAGTCGCAGACTCTCGTTTACAACTTTCGCTGTTATAAACTTACTCATACGCACACCTCCCATTACTGCACATCATCCCCGGTAAAAATAAGGAAGTTAATATTGCTGTCACGATAATCGCTATACTGTCTCTGTGGACACATTATATCATATCTTTGTATCCCTTGAAAAGCAATTTTTGATAATGATTACTATTTTTGTTATAATTTTCTTAAAACAAACCACATAACTTGAAAAAACACGGAAATATATATACAATGATAGAAAACAAAAGAAAGGAAGCTTCCATATGTCAAACGAAAACAAAAACATTATGATTTGTGATCATCCGCTCATCAAACACAAAATTACCATGCTCCGCAACAAAGAAACAGGAACCAATGAATTCCGCTCGATTGTGGAAGAAATCGCCATGCTTATCGGATATGAAGCACTGCGTGATTTAGATTTGGAATACGTCGATGTGCAAACACCGATTGAGACTGCAAGCTGTCCGGTTATCGCAGGCAAAAAACAGGCAATTGTACCGATTCTTCGTGCCGGTCTCGGAATGGTCGGCGGTCTTTTAAAACTCATGCCGACAGCGAAAGTCGGACACATCGGACTTTATCGGGATGAAGAAACATTTGAACCGCAGGAATATTACTGCAAGCTTCCGTCTTCCATAGACCAAAGAAAAATCTTCGTTGTAGACCCGATGCTGGCAACCGGAGGTTCTGCCATCGCAGCGATTGATTTTATTAAAAAATACGGTGGAAAAGACATTACTTTCCTCTGCGTCATCGCAGCTCCGGTGGGACTGGAAAAGTTAGCAGAGGCTCACCCTGATGTGAAAATTTATGTCGGAAATCTCGACCGGGGATTAAACGAAAAAGCCTACATTGTTCCGGGACTCGGAGATGCCGGCGATCGTATTTTCGGCACAAAATAAAAACGAGGGCGGATGTACCAAAAAAACTTTTGTACATCCGCCCTTTTCTTTACTTCTTAGCAATACTACTCCTCATCAAAGGTATAGTCCTTACCAGGAAGAATCGCGTTCATAACGATACCGACAAGTGCTCCTGTTGCAAGCCCGGAAAAACTGATTGTAATGCTTCCGACCGAAAATGCAATTGCACCGGCTGCACTGTAGTTAATTCCGATGGAGAGAACCAAAATCAATGCTGCAATAATAACATTTCTTGATGCAGTAAAATCCACTTTATTTTCTACAACATTACGGACTCCGACCGCCGAAATCATTCCGTAAAGAATCAACGAGATACCTCCCACCGTCGCGGTCGGCATTGTCTGGATTACCGCTGCAAACTTCGGACAGAAAGAAAAGAAAATTGCAAATGCGGCTGCAAGTCTGACTACAAACGGATCATAAACCTTAGACAGATTAAGCACACCTGTATTTTCTCCGTAGGTCGTGTTCGCCGGCGCTCCGAATAATGCCGCCACCATCGTTGCAAGACCGTCTCCCAATAAAGTTCTGTGAAGACCCGGGTCTTTGATATAATTTCTTCCGGTTGTAGAAGAAATTGCAGAGATATCTCCGATATGCTCCACAATCGTCGCAAGTGCAATCGGCATAATTGTAACGACCGCAGTCAACAATTTGGAAACATCAAAATTGTCCCCGAACATACCGAGAACCGTCATTTCTTTCACAATCGGGAGCCCTACCCAGGACGCTTCTTTCACTGCAGTAAAATCTACTTCTCCCATACATGCACCAACAATATAAGACGCCACTACACCGATTAAAATCGGAATAATTTTAATCATACCTTTTCCGTATATATTACAAAGAACGACTACAACGATGGCAACAAGCGCAACAAGCCAATTGGTGGAACAGTTATCAATTGCTGACTGGGAAAGCGTAAGACCGATGGCAATAATAATCGGTCCCGTCACAATCGGCGGGAAAAACTTCATAACCTTCGCCGCTGAAAACAACTTAAATAATAATGCCATTACCAGATAGACCAATCCTGCACATGCCACACCGAAACACGCATACGGAATCATTTCCACATTACTGCTTCCGTCTTCCAGTATCGGAGCAATCGCAAAATAGCCACCGAGAAATGCAAAGGAAGAACCTAAGAAAGCCGGTACTTTCTTTTTCGTCAAAAAGTGGAATAAAATAGTTCCCACTCCTGCGAAGAAAAGCGTCGTCGATACGTTCAGTCCGGTCAAAATCGGTACCAGAACGGTCGCTCCGAACATAGCGAACATGTGCTGAAGTCCCAAGATTGTGACTTTTCCCGCGCCAAGCTCTTTTGCATTGTAAATTGCATCTTGTGTTTTGTTACTCATTGTTTCTCTCCTTTTCTTTTATTATTTAAACCCATGTTACCACAGGTTGCGATTTTACAAAATATCTATCAGAAAATATTTTTTTATTACAAAATATGATATACTTTTTTTGACACAATTCTACAATTTTGAATAAGGGAGAAAATGTATGATACATAAATGTCCGAACTGTACCACGGCTCTTATTTTTAACCCGGCCACGGATCTGTTAGAATGTCCCAGTTGCCGGAGCAGTTTTTCAGCTACCGAATTTACTTCCGATGAGTCTTCTCCGGGCGAAGCGTCCGATACTGCATTATCCGACGATGTAATGGAAATGAACGTCTACTCCTGCACTGCCTGCGGAGCCGAGATTTCCGTAAACGGTGTAGAAAGTTCTACCTTCTGCTCTTACTGCGGACAGCCGACCATTGTTTTTGACCGGGTATCTTCGGCCAAAAAACCGCAATATATCATTCCTTTCTCGGTAACAAAAGATCAGGCAATCACTGCCATCCGTAAGCATTTGTCTTCCGGCTATTTTGTTCCGCAGGAAATCAAGGATTTTTCCATCGAACGAATCCGCGGAATTTACGTGCCGTTTTGGCTGTACGATATTGACTACGCAGATGCGCAATATCTCAAAGGTGAAGTGAAATCCGGAAAGCACTCGTACACCTACTACTATTACCGCAGCGCCGATGTCACGTTTCATGATTTGACGCTGGATGCATCCGACCAGCTCAGCGATGAATCCACACAGCGCTTGGAGCCATATGATACACAGGCCATGCGCCCGTTTGAATCCGGATATTTATCAGGCTTCTATGCCGACTGTTTTGATACCGATCAAAATAAATTGCAGTACATAGCCAGACAGAGAAGCAAAGAGCTTTTTGATAAAGAAATCGAAAAAAGCGTCAATGCCGAGGATATCGAAATTCTAAAGAGCGATCCGAAATCCGAGATTACAAAATCCTCCTACGCCATGTTCCCTGCATGGTTTATGACCTTCCGCTATCAGGACGAACCGTACACCATCATGGTAAACGGACAGACGTCAAAGGTCGTCGGTGCCGTTCCTTACGACAAGAAAAAAGTAACTGTTTTATATTGGATTATTGCCATTATTGCAACTCTGATTCTCACTCCGATTATGTATTTCATGATTACTTCCGGCGATTCGGACGGCTTCGAAACTATTCTCTATTTTGGTTTCGGCGGTTTATGTATGTGGGCTGTGGGACTGAAAAAAATAGCACAGATAAAAACCAGCATCGGCTTGTCCAAAGCCGCCAATATGAACCATTTTGTGAAAGACAGACAGGAGGGATAGTTATGTGGATTCTTGCTTTTATTGTTGCAGCATTTATCGCGTTCGGCTTTGCCTGCATGGCTGTCGGAATTCTGATTGTCAAATCCAACGACCACGGAGACAGCAAAGGAACATTGCAGGATTTTGATCGCGGTTCATTCCGCTATTTGGATAAGAAAAACAAAATACGGAAACCCAAGTTTTAATTTGGGTTTCCGTATTTTTTATTTCACCGTCACTTTACATCGAACTTTCTTCCCGCCGGATGTTTTTGCGGTAATATACGCCGTGCCTTTTTTCTTTGCAGTAACAACTCCCTGAGAGTTAACTTTTGCTACCTTTTTGTTCGAACTTGACCATTTGATAGTATCGATACTGTCTGACGGTACAAGCTTCGCAGTCAAAGTCACCTTTGCCCCCTTGGAAAGTTTTACTTTCTTTTTGTTCATTTTAATCTTTTTGGCAGGAGCTTTTACCTTGAATGTATGCTTCATCTTTTGGGCATATTTTTGTGCCCGGCTCTTCTTCGCTCCGTAGATTGTCATTCCATATGTGTTAAATGCCTTATTTGCAATCTTTGTAACACTCTTCGGAATCGTAACACTCTTCAACTTAGGACAAAATGTAAGCGCATCACTACTGATGGATTTCAAAGTCCGCGGTAAAATTATTTTTTTCAACGAGGAACACACATAAAAAACATTCTTGTTTAATTTTTTAAGTTTGGTTGAAGACAAATCAATGCTTGTTATTTTTTTACAAAAAGCAAATGCATTCTTTTCTATTGTAGTCAGCGTAGCCGGAAATTTTACGGTCTTTAACCGGTCACAGGTATAAAACGCAGATTCACCGATTTTCTTAACTTTCGTAGAAGACATATCTGCTTTCTGTAATGCATCACAATTGTAAAAAGCAAGCTTTTGAATACCGGTCAACCGTTTCGGAAATTTTATTGTCTTTAACGCAGTACAATCCGCAAATGTCCAAGGTTTAATGGTTGTCACTTTTGTTTTTGACAAGTCTATTCCCCGTAAACCCTGACATTTATAAAATGCACACTCGCCCAGCGATGTCAGTGTCGACGGTAACTTGACCGTTTGCAGAGCGGAACATTTATAAAATGTCCAATTGCCGATTTCTTTCGTTTTTGTGGCCGAAAGATCAATGCTCTGAATGGTATTGTTTTCCCTCAGTTCACTGCTGTCCACCCCATTTACCGGAAAACTGTCAATGCTGCTTGCCGGCTTAAGTGTTCTTAATCCCGGATGTGCCCCGATGACTTTCATGGACCAGTTCATATTACTCCATACAGTTCCCTCATCTTTCAGCTGATAATATATATTCGCCGAAGACAATCCTTTGAGATCATATACCTCATGTGCCGATGCCTTCGCAACCTCCTCCGGTGCCAAGTCAAAATGACTTCCGTTATACCCCTTATAAACCCGGTTATTCGGTCCATAATACTGATTTGAACTGCACCAGGAAACATCAATATAAATCCATCTGTCGTGATCTTTGTCATACACCGCATTAAAAACATGCGTATAACCCGTACAGTAAATATCAATACACGGTATATTCACCGATGTCAAAAGGGTGTGGAACAATCTGGAATAACCTCCGCATACGGCCCTTTTTAGCGTATATACATCATACGGATTTCCTATATACGGATTGTTCACATCATCTGCCAGATATACCTGATCCCAATAAACAGTGTCGGCAACATATCTGGCGAGTGCTTCTATTTTTTCATACTGGGTATTGCATCCGGAAATAACACCCTTTGCAACGCTCTGCAATTCCGCAAACTGTGCATCTGTCAGATCATCACGCCACGGGTCATACAGTCCGTAAGTGGAATCCGCATATTTATCAATCATCTGCCAAGCTTTTTTCTGCGCTGCCACCATCGCCGGATCGGCGGTTGCTCCCAATTCTGCCACCGTAACCGCATAAATAGAAAAATGTGTCGCATCAAAGGAAACCGCGTCTCCGTCCGAAGACAGTTTTTCCGACATAATCTCCGAATCAAAATCCGGCACCGAATCGGATGCACTTCCGCCCTCGGCCGATATGTGTTCCGGAGAACAAATCTCCGATGAATCCATATCTTCTTTATCGAAAATATGATGCAGATCAACCTCCTGCATATCATCTTTCACAATTTCCGCAATTCCCGGGATCTCGAAAGAAACATGGACAACCTGCCCTTCTTCCGGTTCAAAAATCTGTCTTTTTCCATTTTCATCCATATAATAAATGTGAAAATCAAAAGCATAGATTTTTTCGAGATTCGCGTAAATATCATAATACTTATCATAAACGGTAAGAACTGTATCCGACGCCGCCGCTTTCTGTTTCTCTTCTGTACGTTCTTCCACTTCCTCCTGAAGCAATGTCCCTGCAGCCTCCAGCTCTGTTTCTTTCAGCGCCTCGACCTGCACATATGCGCCATCCGGAACCACACCATCCTCTGCAGAAAGAATTATCTTGACATCATTTTCTTCAAAGTATTCCTCAAAATAGAACGCCTCGTTTTCTTTCTTTTCCGTTTTTTCTTCCGTGATATCCCCGACACGATTCTCAGAAACATCCGGACAATCTTTTTCCGTGATTTGATTGTCAGATACACTTACAATCTGTTCTCCGGATATTGTATTGCCGGATACACTTGCTGCCTGCTCCTTTGCAAATGCATTTACCGGAACACCGCCAACAGCAACCAAAGCTGCCAACCATAATGCCAATATTCTCTGCTGTAACTTTTTCATAAAATGACTCCTATTCTATATGCCAAAGCCCGGATGTGTCGCCTTCATACTTTTCCCACTGCGTATCCGACACTTCGATGTACCAATCGTTCCCCTCACATTCCATCCAGCCGTAATAATTGCTGCCCGCGATATCTTCATACCAATATTGCCATAAATTCGGGCTGACGTCCGTATTATACCACAGATAACAGTCACTGTCATAATCATAATAAGACTGTGCACCATAATCCCACGTAATATGCTTCTCATAGTCATCCTGCTGCGTGCAGATGCTATAAGTGTTCGGTGAAACTTCGTCCAAATAAATTTCATCACCGTAAATCTGCAGGTTGGTTTCCGTTTCCTCCACCTGTACGGTCTGGTAAGTCTCATCGTAATTCCTGTCATAATTTTCATCTATATGGGTTGACTTAATCATTATAAACGTGATGAGAACTGTCGCTATCACCGGAACAATCATAGAAAAGAAGACAACCAGCAGCAGAATCTTTACCAGATTTGCAGAAGCATTTCTCTGTCCGGAATCTGCACCTATATGGACAATCTCATCGATATACACCGGCGTTTTATTCATTTCCGCCCCACAGTTTTTACAGGTCGGATAAAATCCTTCCTTCCAATTTGCCTCCAGTTCCGTTCCGCAAAAATCACACAAATAATGTGCCTCATAGGAGCCATCCGGTTTCTTGAATGCTATGCTGTCCGCGTCATAATATTTTCCATTTTCATCATAATAGCCTTTCTGATAGAAAACTCCCGTCTTTTCATCCGTCCAAGGCTCATTGTAAAATATGTAATCGTGGTTCCTGCACTGCATAAAAACCGCTTTCGAACGGATATGCGCCGGAACTTTCGACGGTTGATTGCTTCTGACCCGTCTCGCACTCGTCACAGATGATCTGCCGTAACCGCCTCCGGACGATCTGCGGTACGAGCTGCTGTGTGACGAACTGCTTCGTCTTCTGGATGAACTGCTCCGTGACCGGCTGCGCGAACTGCTCCGGCTGCGTGAGCTCCTTGAACTTGAACTTCTTCTGCTCGGCGGCATATTTTTTTCCTCCTATCATTGTCTGCGACAATGCATTTGTACATTTCTTAATATTATACAATCTGATTTCCGGTTCTTCAATCAAAGTTTCGACAAAAGAATAAGCAAGAATATCTATATCTGTTTGTCCGGAGCTAAGAGCAATTTATCTATTACCGGGTGAATCATGCTTGTTTCTAATATCACATTTATGGCACAAAGTTTCTTTCCTGCATCCTTACTGGATGCACCACAATGATATGCCTGTTCTGTAGGCTCACCATAATCCAGAACTATCAATCTGTCATGGCAATCGGAATTTGGTTTAATTCTGAGTGGTGAATATTCTTGTATAAAGTCATTTACTACCGATGTTGTCAAAAAGCCTCTTTTTCCATGACCATTTTCTGTAAATAAAACTACTTCTACACCGGATTGCTTCTGCGACAAAAGCTGTAAAGTCTTTGTATTCACATAATCATCCACTACATAAATACTCTTCCTAGCCCGTTGATATATATCTATGTACGCCGCATCTGCTTCGAACTTCTGTCCTTTATAGATGACAAAATTTTTGAAATCCTTATCTGAAACAAAGTTTTCATTAAGCGTATCTATACTCTTTTGAATAATCTGCATATCTTGCTCTGTTCTCTTCTGTCTGTCAGCCATATTTGACATTTGCACAGAAATTTCTGATACTCTCGCACTCACAAGATGCATCTCTGACTGTGTAACAAACTGCTGATTTTGTTTTATATAATGACGCATCTCACGAAATGCACGCATAATGAATATACTTTGCTGCTCTGCAAGCTCACCTCTGAGAACTGTAGCAAGCATATAAATACCTTGTTCCGTAAACGCATACGGAAGCTTTCTTTTTCCACCCCAACTTGAAGTCGCAATTTGCGACTTCAAGATCCCATCTTCCTCTGTTGTTAATTGAAACATAAAATCTTCCGGGAATCTTTTGATATTACGCTTTACTTGTTCATTCAAACGTTTTACTTCATACCCATAAATCTCAGCCAAATCATAATCAAGCATAACCTGCTGTCCTCTTATGATGTATACTCGATTACATATGTTATCTACCGTCATTAATTCCATATTTTCTGTCATCTGTACATTCATCTTTCTTGTCAACCTTACTTCTTTTACCAGCCAACTTCTCCATCTGAATCTTATATGCCATCAAACGCAAAAGATACAACGGAACCCTTCTGTTTCCTAACTCCCAATCTGTCACCGTCATATAAGGAATTTCAAAGTACTCACAAAATTCTTTCCGGTTCATCCCTGTACTTTCTCTTAATTTTCTTAATTCTTCTCTTGCTTCCATAAGTTGACCTCTTTATGCATTGCATAAACAAATTATATGGCTTTTATTTTAAGAGGTCAATAACCCATTTCTATAAAAATCAATAAACCTCGGTAAAAATTTTACTTTTTACCGAGGTTAGCCTCAATTTATCACATATTACTTATCTACTTAATCGTCGTTAGGTAAATACCAACCATGTTCACGCCTAACACCATAATATCCGTAATTATCTTAGTGTAAGTAATGATATAATTCTCTTGTTCCCTAACTGTATTTTTTATAATTTCATCCCTTATCGAATTGTATTTTTGCAAAACAGCCTCATATTCCTTCTTCGACATTAAAGCACACCAAGCCAATTCTATCGGAGAATAATCTCCTTCCCTACATACATGTAACTCAGGATTAAACTTCACAATATTATTTATCAGCGTGCTTTTTCCTGATCCTTGAATACCTTCTACAAATATATTTTTCATAAAGCAAATCTCCTTTCAAATTATAATTCAATTACCTTAGTTGCTATTTTTTCGCAAAATTTCCTGTCATGTTCAACAAATAGCATGGTTGGCTCATACTTTAA
>JAFTVQ010000134.1 GCA_017461865.1 Lachnospiraceae bacterium
CTATGCAGGGAAATACCGGGAGCCTGACTATGAAATGCTTCTTGAAAATGAGTGTATGTTATCCATTCAGTCCACTATGATTGACCATTCTCCTGAGGTTAAGGACAAGCTGAACGAGCTTGGCATACCCGTGTTTGTGGACTACTCAAGCTATGAAACTCATCCTCTCGGCAGAAGCGAATGGATTAAGGTTTACGGAGAAATGACAGATACCTCTGAGCTTGCCCGACAACTTTTCAACGCGCAGGCAGAACAGCTTGACAGCATATCGGAGCAGAGTACAGGAAAAACCGCCGCATTCTTTTACATAAGCACCTCGGGACAGGCTGTAACCCGAAAATCAGGCGATTATGTTACGAAAATGATTGAGCTTGCAGGCGGAGAGAATGTGTTTGAAAATCTCGGTGACGATAAGGCGACATCTTCTGTAACAATGGAAATGGAGCAGTTTTATTCACAGGCGAAAAATGCCGATTTTATCATATACAACAGCACCATAGGCGGTGAAATTACAACAATCGACGAGCTTATCGCAAAGAATGAACTGCTTGCCGATTTCAATGCGGTGCAGAACGGAAATGTGTGGTGTACCAAAGAGAATCTTTTTCAGGAAACTATGAAGCTGGGCACGGTGATTTCTGATTTCAACTCGATTTTTACAGGCGATACCGAAAACGAACCGCCTGTATTCCTGTTCAGATTAGAGGACGGTGAAAAAGATGACTAAAGTAAAGATAACAGCAATGTTTACACTGCTTTCCGTGGGAGTCATTGCTGTGCTTTTTGCAAATCTGTTCACAGGGAGTGCCGATATATCTGTTTCTGATGCTGTTACAGCAGTTTTCGGAGAAGAAAATACCGCAAGCGATATACTGTGGAAAATCCGTATGCCGAGAGCTTTGGCGGCACTGCTTTTAGGTGGAGCATTATCCCTTTCTGGCTACCTTTTGCAGACCTTTTTCCATAACCCTATCGCAGGTCCGTTTGTGCTTGGTGTGTCATCGGGTGCAAAATTAATCGTGGCGATTTCTATGATTTTTTCGGCAGGATTTTTCGGTTTGCTAAGCTCTGCATTTATGATAATATCCGCCTTTGTCGGTTCAATGATTTCCCTTGGTTTTGTGTTGCTTGTATCACGAAAGGTACGGCAGATGTCAATGCTTGTGGTGTGCGGAGTTATGATAGGTTATATATGTTCGGCGGTTACGGATTTCCTTGTAACATTCGCTGACGACTCGGATATTATAAACCTGCATGACTGGTCTATGGGTACATTTTCGGGGACGAGTATGGACAATGTAAAAGTTATTTTCATCTTCGTACTCATCGGTTTAGTCGGTACAATACTTATTTCAAAGCCAATCGGTGCATATATGCTTGGCGAAAGCTATGCACATAATATGGGCGTTAATATAAAATTACTACGTGCATTGCTTATAATCCTTTCGGGACTTTTATCTGCCTCGGTAACAGCCTTTGCGGGGCCTGTCTCCTTTGTGGGAATTGCCGTTCCGCA
>JAFTVQ010000135.1 GCA_017461865.1 Lachnospiraceae bacterium
AAAGGGCGTTCACTACGTGAAAATAATAGCTAAGGAGTAAAGAGAAATGGTAAAAATTGCAGTATTGGGATACGGTACAGTAGGAAGCGGTATCGTAGAAGTAATCAAGACAAATCAGGAATTGGTAAATAAAAAAGCAGGGGATGAAATCGATGTAAAATACATCCTTGATCTTCGTGATTTTCCGGGAGATCCGTATGAAAATCTTGTGGTACATGATGTGGAAGTGATTTTAAACGATCCTGAAATACAGGTAATTGCCGAGGCTATGGGAGGCGTTGAACCTGCATATACATTTACAAAGAGAGCCCTTTCACAAGGAAAGAGCGTTTGTACTTCAAACAAAGAGCTTGTGGCTAAACACGGTCCGGAGCTTCTTCAGATCGCCCGCGACAACAAATGTAATTACATGTTCGAGGCCAGTGTAGGCGGCGGTATTCCGATTATTCGTCCGCTTAACGCATCTCTCACACCGGAACGTGTGGACGGCATTACCGGTATCTTAAACGGAACAACAAACTATATCCTGACCAAAATGGAAAGAGAAGGTTCCGATTTCGATGTTGTCTTAAAAGAGGCACAGGAGAAAGGTTACGCAGAGCGTAATCCGGAAGCTGACGTGGAAGGTTATGATGCATGTCGTAAGATTGCCATTCTTTCTTCTCTTGTATACGGAAAGACAGTAGACTTTGAAGATATTTACACAGAAGGTATCACAAAAATTACGACAACCGATTTTACATATGCGAAAAAAGCAGGTTGGACCATCAAGCTTCTTGCGATGAGTAAAGAAGTGGACGGCAAATATTTTGCAATGGTAACTCCTTGCATGATCAACCGGGCAAATCCGCTTTACAATGTAAACGACGTATTCAACGGTATTTTAGTGCACGGTAATACACTTGGTGATACAATGTACTACGGAGCGGGAGCAGGTAAGCTTCCGACAGCCAGCGCCGTTGTTTCCGACATTATCGATTGTGTAAAACATATCGGTAAGACTGTGTTCTGCTTCTGGGATGCGGAAAAACTTCAGCTTTCCAGCATGGACGACTCTGTGAAACGTTTCTTTGTCCGTGTAGCTGACGGTGATTTTGCCAAAGCGCAGGAAGTGTTCGGTGATGTTGAAGTCATTGATGCAGATGTGGCAGGCGAGAAGGGATTCTTTACAAAAGCCATGAGCGAGAAAGAATTTAATGAAAAGAGTGCACAGATTGGCAGTGTCATCAGCCGTATCCGTGTAGAAGAATAGAAAGCAGGCAAAACTATGAAATATGTAATTGTACTCGAGGACGGTATGGCGGATGAGCCGATCGAGGCTCTCGGAGGCAAGACACCGTTAGCATACGCTAAAACGCCGAACCTTGACCGTTTAAGTAAAATGAGTGATATCGGAATGGTTCACACGATTCCGGACGGAATGAAACCGGGAAGTGATACAGCCAATCTTTCCGTGATGGGATATAATCCGAAAATTTATTATTCCGGACGTTCTCCGCTGGAGGCGCTCAGCATCGGTATCCCGATGAAGGACACAGACATCGCAATCCGTTGCAATATTGTAACGATTTCCGAGGATGATGTTCCGTTTGAAGAAAAGACTATTATCGACCACAGTTCGGGAGAAATCAGCACGGAAGAATGTGCAATTTTACTTGAGGCAGTAAAAAAAGAACTTCAGAACGAAATATACCAATTCTATGTGGGAACAAGTTACCGCCATTGTCTGATTTGGGACAAAGGAAGTGTTGTGGAACTGACACCTCCGCACGATGTGCTTACGCAGGTGATCGGTCAGTATCTTCCGCAGGATGAGGCGCTTCGCGAAATGATGAAGAAAAGCTATGATATCCTCGTGAATCATCCGGTAAACCTTGCACGTAAAGAAAAGGGACTGAATCCGGCCAACTGCTGCTGGTTTTGGGGTGCAGGTACAAAACCGATGCTTTCTTCTTTCTATGAAAAGACAGGAAAAAAAGGACTTATGATTTCAGCAGTCGATCTGCTGAAAGGTATTGCGGTCGGTGCAGGTATGGATAATGCTGAGGTAGAGGGCGCAGATGCGGGCCTTCATACAAACTATACAGGCAAAAAGGATGCAGCGGTCAAAGCACTCACACAGGACGGCTACGACTTTGCATATATTCATATTGAAGCTCCGGACGAGATGGGGCATCAGGGAAGCTACGAGAGAAAAGTACAGGCGATTGAGTTTATCGATGAAAAGGTGATAGGCCCTCTTGTGGAGGAACTTACGGCAGCGGGAGAGGATTTCCGCATGCTTGTGCTTCCGGATCATCCGACGCCGGTACGTCTTCGAACCCATACATCTGACAGTGTTCCTTATATGCTGTATGATTCTTCCGCACCGCTTGCAAAAGACTGGAACTATACGGAGGAAGCAGCAACCGCTTCCGGCAATGTGGTAGCGAAGGGCTGCGAGATGATTGATATATTATTTCAAAAATAAATTTGAGGAGATTATTCAGACATGAAAAAAGTAGTAAAATTCGGTGGCAGTTCGCTGGCAAGTGCCGAGCAGTTCGGAAAAGTAGGTGCCATCATCCGCGCAGACAAGGACAGAAGATATGTGGTTCCTTCTGCACCGGGAAAACGTGACAGTAAAGATACAAAGGTAACAGATATGCTCTACGGTGCGTATGCACTTGCGGAAAAGGGCAAGGATTTTGACAAAGAACTTGAGGCAATCAAGGCAAGATATCAGGAAATCATCGACGGTCTCCGCTTAGAGCTTTCTCTTGATAAAGAGTTTGAAAAAGTGAAAGCGGACTTTAAGGCAAAAGCAGGTTCCGATTATGCAGCCAGCCGCGGTGAGTATTTAAACGGTATCATTATGGCAGATTACCTCGGTTATGATTTTATCGATGCAGCGGAAGTGATTTTCTTTGACGACAACGGAAACTTTATGCCGGATAAGACCAATGAGGTGCTCCGCGACAGATTAAAGGAGAGCGAAAGAGCTGTTATTCCGGGATTTTACGGTGCGAAACTTGACGGTACCATCAAGACATTTTCACGCGGTGGTTCCGATATCACGGGTTCCATAGTGGCAAAAGCTGCAAAGGTTGATGTATATGAGAACTGGACAGATGTTTCCGGTTTCCTTGTGGCCGATCCGCGTGTCATTGACAATCCGAAAGGAATTGATACAATCACATACCGCGAGCTCCGCGAACTTTCTTATATGGGAGCTTCCGTTCTTCATGAGGACGCTATCTTCCCGGTTCGTAAAGAGGGTATTCCGATTAACATCCGCAACACAAATGCACCGAAGGACAAAGGTACATGGATTGTGGAAGATACTTGCCAGAGATCAAAATATACCATTACAGGTATTGCCGGAAAAAAAGGTTTCTGTGCAATCAATATTGAAAAAGACGGCATGAACTCAGAAGTCGGTTTCGGAAGAAAGGTGCTTCAGGCGTTTGAGCAGAACGGCATTTCTTTTGAGCACGTTCCGTCCGGCATCGATACAATGACGGTGTTTGTACATCAGTCAGAATTTGAAGAGAAAGAACAAAACGTACTTGCTACGATTCACAAATTAGTGCAGCCTGATTTTATTGAGCTTGAGGCTGACCTTGCACTTATCGCGGTCGTTGGGCGCGGAATGCGTCAGACACGGGGTACGGCGGGAAGAATTTTTTCAGCGTTGGCACATGCGAACGTAAACGTAAAGATGATTGACCAGGGATCTTCCGAGCTTAACATCATCATCGGTGTAAAAAATGACGATTTTGAGGAAGCAATCCGTGCAATTTATCGCATTTTCGTAGAGATACAGTTATAAATAGGAGAAAAACATGAGCAGTGAAATCAGAGACATCAATCTGGCTGAGAGCGGCGAGCGAAAAATAGAATGGGTTAAAAGAAATTGTGATCTTCTCCGCATGTTGGAGGAAGAATTTGCAAAGACCAGACCTTTTGAAGGGAAAAAGGTAGCACTTTCCGTACATCTTGAGGCAAAAACCGCATATCTTTGCAAGGTGCTTGCAGCAGGAGGAGCGCAGATGTATGTGACAGGCTCCAATCCGCTTTCCACCCAGGATGATGTGGCAGCTGCACTTGTGGCAGCGGGACTTGAGGTCCATGCCTGGTATGATGCCACGGATGAGGAATACAATCATCATATCCGTAAGGTGTTGGAGGTCGGACCGAATATCATCATCGACGATGGCGGTGATTTGGTGCATATGATGCATACAGAGTTCCGGGATTTGATTCCTGATGTAATCGGCGGATGTGAAGAGACGACAACGGGAATTATCCGTCTGGAGGCTATGGATGCGGCAGGGGAGCTGATGTTCCCTATGGTAAAAGTAAACAATGCGGACTGTAAGCATTTATTTGATAACCGATACGGGACCGGACAGTCTGTCTGGGACGGTATCAACCGTACGACAAATCTCATTGTGGCAGGAAAAACAGTAGTTGTTGCCGGTTATGGCTGGTGCGGAAAAGGTACTGCTATGCGTGCCAAAGGTTTGGGTGCAAAAGTGGTTGTGACCGAGATTGACCCGATTAAGGCAATCGAAGCAGTCATGGATGGATTTGAGGTTATGCCGATGAACGAAGCGGCAAAAGTCGGAGATTTCTTTGTGACGGTTACAGGGTGCAATAAAGTAATCGATGAGGAAGATTTTGCTGTCATGAAGGACGGTGCAATTCTTTGTAACGCAGGGCATTTTGACTGTGAAATCGATATGGCGAGACTGAAAGAGATTGCCGTTGAGAAAAAAGAGATGCGAAAAAATATTATGGGATACAAACTACCGACGGGCCAGTGGATTTTTGTTTTGGCGGAAGGCCGTCTTGTTAATCTTGCTGCAGGTGACGGACATCCGGCAGAGATTATGGACATGAGTTTTGCCATTCAGGCGCTCTCTGCGAAATATCTGGTGGAGCATGCAGACCGGCTTAAAACAAAGCTTATCGATGTACCGAAGGAAGTGGACAACAATGTTGCGGCAAGAAAACTTGCTTTTCTCGGCAAGCAGATTGACACGCTGACCGATGAGCAGGTGGCATATTTGAATTCTTAAGAAGACAGCGGGGCCTATGGAAAAAAATTTTCCATAGGCCCCGTTTTGCAGCATTCATTTCAAAATATTCTAAAATCCAAGATCCTCCGCAACAAGAAATACCTTTATGCGTCCGTCATGTTTGCTTTTTCTTGTAATGACAACCTGGCAACAGATGCAGTCAGGGGAAAGACATCCGCTGCAGGCACCTGTCACGGCACAAGGAGTCTTCTTGTTCAAGCGTATGGTATTTGGAGGGCTGGCTACATTCTGGGTGCGCGAAAGCCCGCTGCCGACGTCAGTCACTACTTTATTCATGCCTACAACAAGATATACATGTTTCGGCCCGTGAATCAGACAAGCTACCCGGTTACCGTTGCCGTCGATGTTAACCAGTTCGCCGTCCATGGTAATTGCGTTTGTGCTCATAAGATAATAGTCGCTGCACACCGACTTGGTGTAGATTTCCCGGTCTTCCTCCGGAGATTTTGCAGTGGCGCGGTCAATCAGATTATATTTGCCGCATGATTTCAATTCGTCCATCAAACCGCATTCTTTTAAAGACTCGGAGCCACCCCATGCGATGGTAGAGCCTTCTTCCATCATGGACAGGATCATATTTCTGGCTTCCTCGGAATTTTCGCAGTAAAATCCTTCCATGTTTCTTTTTTTGAGATTTTCAATAATCACACTTGCTTTCTGGGCAAATGCCTGTTTTACATATGACATAGAAATACCTCCCTTTCTTTTTTGATTGTATCACAAAATATGCATTGTGAACAGAAGCGATGCGTGGCGGAACATAAAATTGTCATATAATTCTTCCGAAATACATAAAAATGCGGGTAGAATTTACAAATAATATGTAAAATAGTGGAAATAAAGACAGAAAAAAGAAAAAAATGAAATAAAAAGTGAAAAAAATACAAAAAAATATAAAAATTGTGTTGACAAATGTCAAAAGACAAGATATACTAAGTTCATACAAAAGAAATTCATATAGATTAAATCTAATGAAAGAGAGGTACAAGCCACCAAAAACATAAGAGCAGTACTCTAAAAGAAGTACATAAGAAAAAACATCAGTTGCATTCAAGTACATGGAGAGAAGAGAAGCAGTAAAGTACGAAAGATAAAATGATAACGAAAGAGAAGATATCAGCTTACTGCAGTACAATCAGTACAAAGCCGAGGATGGAACGAATTACAACAGAATACGGAGGTAGGTCCCATGGATCAAATAGTTAATTAGCGGGTGTCAGTTGAAAAGAGATTGATGCCCGCTAAGTCTTTGTGCTATACTATGTTTGTAAAAGCAGTAATGTACGTGAAGTTCGGAGGTTACAAAGTGGAATTTGAATCGAGCGGATTGAGCAGAGAAGAGATAAGAAAAAGACGAAGAAAAAAAGAGAGAACGCAGGCTATGCTTCTTTTGGCAGCTGCGATTTTGGTCGTTGTACTTTTGATCGGCGGCGGAGTGTTTTTGGTAATGAGACTGGTCGGCGGGAATACGCCTGAAACCGAGAAGGCAGCAGTGGATGCGGTGACGACAGAGAGTGTTGTTGAGGATGAAGCAGAGAGCTCAGATGCAGATGAGGTCGCAGAGCAGGGGAATACCGATGAGGAAGAGGTTCCGGATGAAGTACAGGATGAGGAAGAAGTGACAGAGACTGAGGATGAGACGGAAGACGAGTCGGAAGATGAAAGTGCTGTGTCGGATCCTTCAGAGGGAGATGTGAATGCACAGCTTGCTGCGCTTGTGGAGGAAAAAATCGGTTCCATGACACTGGAACAAAAGGTGGCAGGATTGTTTTTTGTAACTCCGGCCCAGTTAATGGGACTGCAGAGCGATGTTACGACGTTAGGCAGTGAATTTGGAAGTAAGATTGAAACTTATCCGGTGGGCGGTATCGTATTAGACAGCTCCAATATGAGTGAAGAGCAGGATTTTTCAGTGTTTATCTCAAATTTAAAAGTATATATGCCGGAAGGCACGTTTATCGGAATGGAAGATGAAGGGGGGGAGAATTCTCCGTTTGTGGAAGGCGGACTTACGGAAAATATTATTGCGTCCCCGAAAGAAATCGGAGAGAGTCTCGGTGAATCGGGTGCTTACAGCGCAGGTATTTCCATTGGAAGTGAATTGAGACAGTACAGTGTCAATGTGAATTTTGCGCCGAATGTAGATGTTTCTCTGAAAAGCGGAAGTGTAGCAGAGACAACAGGGTTCGGGACTGATATCAATACAACTGCAGCACTTGGAAAAAATGTAATCAACGGATTGTCCGATCAGGAGATATTTACTGCTGTGAAGCATTTTCCGGGTTATGGCGACGTAACACAGGACGGTAACAGCGGACAGGTGATTTCCCAGCGGACAAAGGATGATTTAAAGGCGGAGTACACGCCGTATCTTGAGGCGATAGAAGCGGGGGCGGATTTTGTTATGGTGTCCCATGTCAGTCTTCCGAAACTTCGCGGTGATAACAGGCCGGCCTGTCTTTCTCCGGAGATTATCACAGATATCATCCGCACAGAGTGGGAATATGACGGAATTGTTATTACGGATTTCATGAATAAATCCTGTATGTACCAGAAATATACATATGCGGAAGCGGCGGTCGGTGCTATTGAAGCCGGCGCGGATATGATTTTATCGCCGAAGAATTTTGAAAAATCTTACAACGGAATTTTGGACGCGGTCAATGAGGGAACTCTGACAGAGGAGCGGATTGATGAGTCTTTGCGCAGAATTTATTCGGTCAAGTTTTCGACGCAGTTTGAAAATTGAAAAAAGTAATTGACAAAACAATTTACATATAGTATAGTTATTTTTGCCCGCTGAAAGGTGGGGCAAAATGCGCGAGTGGCTCAGCGGTGGAGCACCTCCTTGCCAAGGAGGGGGTCGCGGGTTCGATCCCCGTCTCGCGCTCTTTGTAAGAAGACGTCGGACAGACGTCTTTTTTGTTTTTCGGAGGGGCTGTCTTTTGTTTGACAGAAGGATATTCATAAAATACAATCTATATAGTATTGGGCGATATGCAGGAGGAAAACATGGTTTTTAATTCCGTAGATTTTCTGGTGTTTTTTCCGGTAGTACTTATAATCTACTTTTTAATTCCGAAAAAGCTGAGATATTTCTGGCTTTTGGTTGCCAGTTATTATTTTTATATGAGTTGGAACCCGAAATATGCGGTGTTGATTGCAGTGTCGACGGTAATCACCTATTTGAGCGGCATCGGATTGGGAAAAGCCGGAAAAATAAAGGATAAGAAAAAAGAGATCCTGGCAAAGAAATGGATTGTTGCGGGAAGCTTTGTGACCAATTTGGGGATTTTGTTCTTTTTTAAATATTTTGATTTTGCATTGATTCAGGTCAACCGTGTGTTGGGGCGGATCGGTGTCCAAATGATAGATAAACCGTTTGATGTGCTTTTGCCGGTCGGTATATCATTTTATACGTTTCAGGCATTGAGCTACACGATGGATGTGTATCGGAAAGAGATTGAGCCGGAAAAGAATTTGCTGAAGTATGCGCTGTTTGTTTCTTTCTTTCCGCAGCTGGTGGCAGGACCGATTGAACGTTCCACAAAGTTGATGAAACAGGTACAGCAGGTGCACACGTTCCGGTTATGGAATTATGAAAATATTACCGGTGGTGCAGCCATTATGTTGTGGGGCTATTTCATGAAAATGGTCGTAGCAGACCGGCTGGCGATTTGCGTGGACATGGTATTTGGTGATTTTGCATCCTATGATGCGATGGTTTTGGTTTTGGCGGCGGTTCTTTTTGCCTTTCAGATTTATTGTGATTTCGGAAGCTACTCTATGATAGCGGTCGGTTGTGCTAAAATTATGGGATTTGAATTAATGGAGAACTTTAATACGCCGTATTTCAGTACGAGTGTGAAAGAGTTTTGGCGTCGATGGCATATTTCGCTCAGCAGTTGGTTCCGTGATTATTTGTATATTCCTTTGGGAGGGAACCGGAAGGGAAAATGTCGGAAATATTTGAATCTTATGATTACATTCCTTGTGAGCGGTCTTTGGCATGGCGCCAGCTTCAGCTTTGTTGTATGGGGCGGACTTCACGGGTTGTATCAGGTAATCGGAGAACTGACGGAACCTGTGCGTAAAAAGTGCGTGGAGGTATGCAGACTTCGGACAGATTGGTTTGTGTGTAAACTGTTTCGCGGGTTGGTTACGTTTGCGCTGGTAGATTTTGCATGGATTTTTTTCCGATGCAGTTCCCTTACGGAAAGTATGCAATATATCCGGTGCATTGTAGCAGGAATCGGAACGATACCTTTGGGGGCGGCTTCCTTTGCTTTGCCGGGACTGACTGGAGTTGAATTGGCTATTGCCTTTGTCTCACTGATTCTTTTATTTTTGGTGGACTCTGTACGTTACAGCAAACAGATGCTGCTGTATGAGTACTTAAATACGAAAAAATTGTATTTGCGTTGGGGTGTTTATATTATTTTGATTGCTTGTATATTCTTGTTCGGAATATACGGACCGGCTTACAATGCAACAGAATTTATATATTTCCAGTTTTAGGGGAATGATTATGAAAAAGAATTTGGCTAAAATCATAGGGTTTTTGTTCGTCCTTGGAATCGTATTGTTTAAATTGAATGATATTGTTGCATTTAAATATACCGACGGAATCACGCAAATGGAGCATTTTTATGAGCTGGATGAGGATTCGGTAGATGTGCTCGTTTTGGGATCATCCCATGCGTTTGTCAATGTGAGTCCTGCAATTTTGTACGGGGAATACGGAATTGCGTCATACGATTTGTGTGCGAGTATGCAGCCTATGTGGAATACCTACTATTATCTGAAAGAAGCTTTAAAGTATCAGTCTCCGGATTTAATTGTGCTGGATGTGTATCGTCTTGTGGAAGTATTTCCTTACTCCAAAGAAAGCAAGATTGTGAAAAGTGTGTACGGTATGCGGATGTCTGCGAATAAGTACTATGCGATAAAGGAAAGTCTCGGTCCGGAAGAAAAAAATAATGTACTTCTCCATATGACAGAATTTCCTCTTTATCACAGTCGGTACGCGGAATTGACAGCGGAGGATATAGATCGCGGTCTTATTATCGGTGAGGGTTACAAAGGAGCGCATCCGGTTACGGAAGTTGCGGCGATGGAGAGACCGGAACCGGAGAAAGTTACGGAAACCATGGAAATTGAGCCGAAAACAAAAGAGTATTTTGAAAAAATACTTCATCTGGCACAGGAAAATGAGATTCCGGTTCTGCTTATCAATGCGCCGTATATTGTGCCGGCAGATGATCAGAAAGTATTTAATACGTTGGAACGATATTTGGAAGAACAGCAAACTTATAAAAAGGTGGACTATATCGATTTCAACAGAATGTATGATGAGATGGGAATAGATTTTCAGACGGATTTTTCGGATCACAATCATTTGAATGTAAACGGTCTGCCAAAGTTTAATAAGGTTTTGGGAGAGTATTTGATACAAAATTATGAACTGACGGACCGAAGAGGAGATGAGCATTTTTCATCTTATGAGAAAACGGTAGAAGAATGGGAAAAAAAGTTTCGACATAAAGACAAATAGAAAAGAACCGGAATTGCCTTCCGGTTCTTTTTTGTATGAAATGTTCAGATTATAATTTTAATTCGGTCGGAGCTGCTGTCAAGGCATCTACACGGTCGGAAATGTCATTCATCGTCTCTTTGATTGAATGATTAATCTCGCCGGAAACGCTGGCAAGTTTACCAACTTCATCGGCAACAACGGCGAAACCTTTTCCTGCTTCTCCTGCGCGGGCTGCCTCGATGGAGGCGTTCAGAGCGAGCATACGCTGTTTGGATTCAATCTTGTCCAATGCATGTGATTTTTCAAGCATCTGATCAACGAGGTTGCGGAATGTGTTTAATTCCTCTTTGTATTTGTGAATCTCTGCAGTGTTTTCCGATGTCTCGTACTGGCAGTTCAAAGTAGTTGACAAAATGTTCTGAAGCTGTTTGAATGCATTGCGGACTGTCTCATCCTGAGCAGATGCGCCTGCATACTGTGCAGGAACGCCGTATGTAATCTGTGCAACCACAGTACCGTTCACAGAAAGGAGAGACAGGGAGTCATCTACAGAACATACAGTATACTCACTGCGATCAAAGTCTTCCATAAGGGTAGAGTCATCAAAGTCTGTAATGGTGGCTGCAAAGCCCGTAACCAGCGACCAGTCGGAAATATAAGCAGTTAACACATCAAAATTTGCAAATTCGTTTATTTTTTTCATAATCTGAGATCCTTTCTTGGTTTATAGAAATACACTGTATTCAGTATAACAAAATAGTTAGAAGATTTGTATAGTAAATTAAAAAAAACTTGTAGAAAATATGAAAATTTTTTTGTTCAAAATGTCATCGGAAGATTGACGGTGCTATTTGTTATTTTTCAGATTTGTGATAGAATAAGATTATATAGAATTGCAATTTGGAAAGATGAGGAAAATGAACGGAGCATTGTTAAAGAAAATCGCGGTGCTTACCATGCTGGTTGATCACATCGGGGCCGCATTTTTTATCATATTTACAAGTTCTTATGACGGCAGCGCTGCCTTTCCGGGGGCGGATATAATATATCAGATAATGAGAATCATCGGCCGGACGGCATTTCCTGTTTTTTGCTTCTTTATTGTGGAAGGATTTTTTAAAACAAGGAGCAGAAAAAGGTACTTGGGAAGGTTGGCGGTATTTGCCCTTATTTCCGAGATTCCGTTTGATTTGGCATTTTATGACCGGGTTTGGAATATGACATCGCAGAATGTATTCTTTACTTTGTTTTTCGGGTTGCTTGCCTTGACGGCATTACATGCGGGAAAGCAGGTGTTGCGTGCAAGAAAAGGCCGGTGGCGGATAAATACTGCGGGTTTTGTCTTTCTTATGATGTTGTGTCCGGCAGCGGCATATTTTTGCAGAACAGACTATAATGTGAGCGGTGTGTTGCTGATATTGATTCTCTATGAACTGAGGGAACAGAGATTTTTGGCATGCCTTTGCGGTTATTTGTGTATGCTCCATGAAAGTTGGTGTTTTCCGGCGTTTGTATTGCTTAATTTTTATGACGGAAGCAGAGGAAAAAGCAGTAAATATTTTTATTATGTGTTTTATCCTGTGCATTTGCTTTGTCTGGCAATGCTCAGGATGATTTGTTTATCATAAAATAGGAGGAATGTGTATGAAGCTGAAGTTTATTGGGGCCGATCATGAGGTTACGGGTAGTTGTCATTACATTGAGGCGTGCGGAAAGCATATTCTCGTGGACTATGGAATGGAACAGGGTGTCAATGTGTTTGAAAATGTAGATATTCCGGTTCATGAATCGATGATTGACTATGTGCTGCTGACACATGCCCATGTGGATCATTCCGGTATGCTGCCTCTGCTGTATGCGAGAGGATTCCGGGGACAGATTTTTTCTACGGATGCCACGGCGGATCTTTGTAGTATCATGCTTCGGGACTGTGCGCACATTCAGATGCAGGAAGCAGAGTGGAAAAACCGCAAGGCCAAGAGAAGCGCATCCCATGCGGCGGTGGAACCGCTCTATACCATGGAGGATGCGGACGGCACCATCAAATGTTTTGTGCCGTGCCACTATGATCAGAAAGTTACGCTCTGTGAGGGTATCGAAATTCGATTTACGGATATCGGACATCTTTTGGGATCCGCAAGTATTGAAGTATGGATTACAGAGGACAGGATTTCTAAAAAGATCGTATTCTCCGGAGATATCGGAAATGTGGAGCAGCCTCTGATCCGTGATCCGCAGCTGACAAAGGAAGCGGACTACGTAGTTATGGAATCCACGTACGGTGACCGTATTCATTCCGCGGAGCGTCCGGACTATGTGGCAGAATTGGTGCAGATTTTAAAAGAGACGTTTGACAAAGGCGGTAATGTGGTTATTCCTTCTTTTGCGGTCGGACGTACACAGGAGATGCTCTATTTTCTGCGTAAAATAAAAATGGATAAATTGGTGGAAGGATATCCGGATTTTCCGGTATATGTTGACAGCCCTCTTGCCGTGGAGGCAACGGGTATTTTCCATAAGAATATATACAACTGTTTTGATGAGGAAGCGATGGAACTTGTTAATCAGGGAATCAATCCGATCAGTTTTCCGGGACTGCGGCTTTCTATTACGAGTGACGAGTCGAAAGCCATCAACTTTGATGATACACCGAAGGTAATTCTTTCTGCATCCGGAATGTGCGAGGCGGGACGTATCCGTCATCATTTAAAGCACAATCTCTGGCGCCCGGAATGTACGATTTTATTTGTCGGATATCAGGCGGTTGGAACATTAGGCCGTATTATCGTGGAAGGCGTGGATGAGGTAAAACTGTTCGGTGAGCCGATTCAGGTGCGTGCTAAGATTGCTAAACTGACCGGTCTTTCCGGACATGCGGACAAAAATGGATTGATTGCATGGATTAACGGATTTGAGAAGAAACCGGAGAGAGTGTTCATTGTTCACGGAGAAGATACGGTTTGTTCTTCGTTTGCACAATGCCTGCATCATGAATTCGGTTATGAAACTTACGCGCCGTACAGCGGTGCAGAGTTTGATATGGTGACGAATACCATTACTTACGATGCCCAGGGTGTGGCGATTAAGAAGAAAAAAGTGGCAAGCGATATTTTCCGCAGGCTGCTTGATGCCGGTCACAGACTTATGGCGGTTATCCAGCGCAACGAAGGCGGGGCGAACAAAGACCTTGCCAAGTTTGCAGATCAGATTAATGCGCTTTGCGATAAGTGGGACAGATAAGAAGAAAGCGAGGATTATGAGCCATGAGTATGGCAGATCAAATTTTTATCAATATGTGTAAGGATATACTGGAGAACGGGACCAGTACAGAGGGGGAGAAGGTCAGACCTCATTGGGAAGACGGCGCAAGCGCGTATACCGTCAAAAAGTTCGGTGTTGTGAACCGTTATGATCTTTCTAAGGAATTCCCGATTCTGACGCTCCGCAGGACTGCGCTGAAAAGTGCTACGGACGAAATGCTTTGGATATGGCAGCAGAAGTCAAACAATATCAATGATCTGCACAGTCATATTTGGGATGAATGGGCGGATGAGACCGGTTCCATCGGAAAAGCTTACGGCTATCAGATGGGAGTGAAACATCATTACAAGGAGGGGATGATGGATCAGGTGGATCGCGTGATTTATGACTTGAAAAACAATCCGTTCAGTCGTCGTATCATGACCAATATATATGTTCATCAGGATCTCCATGAGATGAATCTGTATCCGTGTGCATACAGCATGACATTTAATGTGACACAGCGGAAAGATGAAGATAAACTTCGTCTCAATGCGATTTTGAATCAGCGTTCGCAGGATGTGCTTGCGGCCAATAACTGGAATGTGGTTCAGTACGCCGTACTTGTCCATATGTTGGCGCAGGTGTGCGATATGCAGGTGGGAGAATTGGTACATGTCATTGCCGATGCGCATATTTATGACAGGCATATTCCGATTATCAAAGAACTGATTGAAAGAGAACCTCTACCGGCGCCGAAATTCAGCCTGAATCCGGATGTGAAAGATTTTTATCAGTTTACGAGAGAGGATGTCAGTCTGGAGGGGTATGAGACGCATCCGCAGATTACAAACATCCCGATCGCAATCTAAACAAGTATAACGGAGGCAGATATGAAACTTATAGTAGCAGTGGATAAAAATTGGGGAATCGGAAGAAAGAATGCACTTTTGGTCCATATTCCCAATGATATGAAATTTTTTCGGAATGAAACCATGGGAAAAGTGATTATTATGGGACGGAAAACCCTGGAAAGTTTTCCGCAGGGACAACCTTTGGCGGGAAGAACCAATATTGTACTTACATCAGACCGCAATTATTCCGTGAACGGGGCGATTGTAGTTCACAGCGTGGAGGAAGCAATCGAAGAAAGTGCCAAGCACGGAGATGAGATATACTGTATCGGAGGTGCCAGTGTATACAGGCAATTTCTTCCGTATTGTGACAAAGCTTATGTAACGAGGATAGATCACGCATATGAAGCGGATACATTCTTTCCGAATCTGGATGAAATGCCGGAATGGAAAATGACGCAGGAGAGCGAAGAACAGACGTATTTTGATATTGAATACCGTTTTACGACATATGAGAAAACTGAGTAACAGAAAATCAGCACCTAAGGAACAGGTGCTGATTTTTGTTTTATATCTGTCAGATGTAATGTCACGATTTGGTATGTGAGGACGGAATTATGAGGAATAGGAACTTACAACACGGTTTCGTCCGGAAGTCTTTCCGGTGTAAAGCTTTTCATCGGCAAGTGTCAGTACCTGGTCAAGACCTTTGCTTGCGTGGTATTCCTCAATACCGGCGGTGATGGTAAGATGCAGGTTGACATCTTTGAACGTGAAATCCTGTTTTTCGATACGGGCGCGGAGTTCCTCTAAAGAAGCAATGGATGTTTCGTAATCCATGTTTTCAAAGGTGAGAAGGAATTCTTCGCCGCCCCATCTTGCAACATGTCCCTTGCCGTCCATATATGTTTTTAAGATGTATGACAGCGATTTCAAAACAAAGTCGCCCATACCGTGACCGTATTCGTCGTTTACTTTTTTGAAAAAATCAATGTCCAGGATGGCCAGAGAAAAGTCGGACTGATATTTGTTGTGATTGTTAATCAGTATGGACAGATGCTCGTTCATGGCGCGGCGGTTCCACAGTGTGGTGAGCGCATCGGTGTTTACGAGCTGTTCCAGACGTTTGTTATACTGAACAATTTTTTCTTCCGATTTCATGTATTTGGTGTAGAATGCATATGCAATCATAGTAAAAACACAAAATGATAAACTGATATTCAGTAAAGTCAGCGTAATCTGAACGACGGTCGGAGGCGTGGTGCGCAGCGGGATAAAGTGATACCCGATACAGTACAGCGCGAGAATAATGCCCGATATGACAGAATAAGTCAGCTTGTGGTTGAGCGGAATCTTTACGGAGAAAAAAACGAGCATGATGGTTGAAAATGCAACCATAACAAAGAAGTAATCCCATCCGACAAAGAATGAAAGCAATCCGGAAATCAGCATGATGAGTCCGTTGAACAGCCAAACGGCTGATTCGCTGCGGTTTTCATAGGTGAAAATGATGACACCGAGAAAAATGCCGACGGCGAAAATAAGGAAAAGTGTCATCAGGACATTTCCGGTGGAAGCCAGCGGAAATATCATGGCAAAATAGTGTACAATGCTGATGATGGACAAGAAACGGAGAAGAACGGAAAAATCGTTGGACTCGCCTTCTTTTCCGGTATCTTTTAATAATATATTTTTAATTTTGTCATAAAGATTTTTCATATGTCACGAACCTCGGATAAAATTTTTTCCATATGTAAGAAGTATATCATAATTTGCCGCTATGTTCTATATGAAAAAATGATATATTGACAGTATAAAAACGGGGGTGGTAAACTGTTGCTTGTATAGAAAAGGCAAATAAAGCCCGACAGAATCACGAAAGGAAGCGAAGACATGGAAAAGAAGAATATCGATTGGTCAAATCTTGGATTCGGATACATACAGACGGATATGAGATTTGTTTCAAATTATAAGAACGGAGCATGGGATGAAGGTGCTTTGACGGAGGATGCGACTGTCGTGATCAGTGAGTGCGCGGGTGTTCTTCAGTATGCACAGACAATTTTTGAGGGAATGAAGGCATATACCACAGAGGACGGACATATTGTAGTGTTCCGCCCGGATCTCAACGCGTCGCGTATGGCAGATTCTGCCCGCAGACTTGAGATGCCGGTATATCCGGAAGATAAATTCGTGGAAGCGGTTGTGAAGACGGTAGAAGCCAATGCAGCATATGTGCCGCCTTACGGTTCGGGGGCGTCCCTGTATCTGAGACCGTACATGTTCGGAAGTAATCCGGTTATCGGTGTAAAGCCGGCGGATGAATATCAGTTCCGTGTATTTGCGACTCCGGTGGGACCGTACTTTAAAGGCGGAGTGAAACCGTTGACACTGAAAGTCAGTGATTATGACCGTGCTGCACCATGCGGAACCGGACATATCAAAGCGGGACTTAACTATGCGATGAGTCTTCACGCGATTGTGACTGCGCATGAAGAAGGCTATGATGAAAATATGTATTTGGATGCGTCTACAAGAACGAAAGTGGAAGAGACGGGAGGAGCGAATTTCCTGTTCGTAACAAAAGACAATAAGGTAGTAACTCCGAAATCCGACAGCATTCTTCCTTCTATTACACGCCGCTCTCTCATGTACGTTGCCAAAGAGTATCTCGGACTTGAGGTGGAAGAAAGAGAAGTGTACATTGATGAAGTGAAAGATTTCGCTGAGTGCGGTCTTTGCGGTACGGCAGCAGTTATCTCTCCGGTCGGTAAGATTGTAAATCACGGAGAAGAGATCTGCTTCCCGAGCGGAATGGAAAAGATGGGACCGATTACACAGAAACTTTATGATACACTGACAGGTATCCAGATGGGCCGCATTGAGGCACCGGAAGGTTGGATTAAAGTGATTTGCTGAGTTTAGGCGGAACTAAATAAGTAAAAGAGTAAAAAGCGAAGAGAACATTTTAATGTTTTTTTCGCTTTTTTTATTTTTTCTATTGACAAGAAGAAAAAAAGTTGTATTATTGTATTAAAAGAGTAGTACAGTAATACAAAATAATACGAACGCACTTCGGGTTAAGTGCAGAATCGGAAAGGAGAGAAGGTAATGGCTTGGGAGATGGACAATGGCAGACCGATCTATTCTCAGATTGTCGAGAAGATTCAGTTGCGGATTATATCCGGATATTATCCGGCCGGAACGAAACTTCCGAGTGTGAGAGACTTGGCGGCGGAAGCCGGGGTAAATCCAAATACGATGCAGAAAGCTTTTATGGAGCTGGAGAGAAGCGGATTGCTTACGACAATGCGTACAAGCGGAAGAATTGTTACGGAGGATGAGAATATGATCAAAGAGATCAAGGAAACAATTGCAAAACAGGAAATCGAGCAATTTTTCAATAAGATGAGGGAAATCGGCTTCAGTCCGGAACAGACAATGAATCTGGCGGAGTCAGTGTATAAGGAGGATAAATAATGAGTGCATTAGTGGAATGTGTAGGGTTGACGAAGTGTTATACCAACGGTGTTCCGGCTGTTGCAGGGTTGAATCTTGCGATTGAAAAGGGGCATATCGTAGGATTACTCGGACCGAACGGCAGCGGAAAAACAACGTTGATCAAAATGATTAACGGGCTTCTCAGACCGACGGAAGGCGCGGTTCTTGTAAATGGAAAAGAACCGGGTGTGGAGACGAAGAAGGTAGTTTCTTACCTTCCGGAGAGGACGTATCTGGAGGCACAGAGAACGGTGGCGGATATGCTCGAATTTTTTGAGGATTTCTATGAGGATTTTGATCCGGAGAGAGCAAAAGAAATGTTGGCATCTCTCGGAATTGATCCGAAGGCAAGAATGAAGACACTTTCCAAAGGAACAAAGGAAAAAGTGCAGTTGATTCTTGTTATGAGCAGAAGAGCTGAGCTTTTTATTTTGGATGAGCCGATTGCCGGTGTGGATCCGGCAGCGCGCGATTACATTATCCGCACGATTATCAGCAATTATAATCCGGAGGCTTCGGTTATCATCTGTACCCATCTGATTTCGGATATCGAAAATATTCTTGATGATGTGGTATTTATCAAGCAGGGGCAGATTGTGCTTCAGATGTCGGTGGATGATATCAGGGAGAAACACGGCAAGACCGTGGACGCTTATTTCAGGGAGGTGTTCGCATGTTAAGAAAATTGTTTGTACATGAGTGGAAAGATACATGGAGACTCGTGGGTATTATGAATCTGATCGTAATTGCCCTGACGTTGATCGGAACCTTTTTTCTGAATAATAAGACAT
>JAFTVQ010000136.1 GCA_017461865.1 Lachnospiraceae bacterium
GCGGTTTTTGCAAATGAAATGCGAAAGGCCGGTAAAAGCTGTTATGTAATTGAAAAGAGAGACCATATAGCAGGCAATATATATACGGACAAGCAGCATGGTATTTCTGTGCACAAATACGGCGCACACATTTTTCACACATCGGATAAAGAAGTGTGGGATTATGTGAATGAGTTGGCGGAATTCAATCACTATGTGAATTCGCCCGTTGCGGTTTATAAAGATGAAATTTATAATCTGCCGTTTAATATGAACACTTTCAGTAAAATGTGGGGAGTCAGAACGCCGGATGAGGCAAAGGAGAAAATTGCACAGCAGATTGCGGAGGCGGGTATCAGTGAGCCGGCTAATCTGGAGGAACAGGCAATTTCCCTTGCAGGTACCGATGTCTATGAAAAGTTAGTCAAAGGATACACAGAGAAGCAGTGGGGGAGAGATTGCAGAGATCTTCCGGCATTCATTATCAAAAGACTTCCGCTTAGGTTTGTTTATGACAACAATTATTTCAATGACCGTTATCAGGGGATTCCGATTGGCGGATATACGCAGATGGTTGCGAAACTTTTCGGCGACACACCGTTACAGCTGGGTATCAGTTATAAAGAATTCCTTGCGCAAAACGGCGCATCGGAGGAGCCGGTTGTTTACGACAAAATTCTTTATACCGGTATGATTGATGAGTTTTTTGACTATTGCTTTGGAGAACTCGGATACCGTTCTCTTCGTTTTGAAAGCGAATATCTCCCGGATACAGACAATTATCAGGGAAATGCGGTAGTGAATTACACAGAACGGGAGATTCCGTACACACGCATGATCGAGCATAAACATTTTGAGTTCGGAGCGGGGGAAGGAACGGTAATCACACGCGAATATCCGGCAGAGTGGAAAAAGGGCGACGAGACTTATTATCCGATCAATGATGAAGAAAACAGCGCACTGTATGGGAAATATGCGGCGCTTGCCGGGGAACAGAAAAATGTATTGTTCGGCGGAAGGCTCGGACAGTATAAATATTACGATATGGACAAGGTAATCCGCGCGGCTCTCGATATGGC
This sequence comes from Lachnospiraceae bacterium, assembly GCA_017461865.1. Classification (GTDB taxonomy): domain Bacteria; phylum Bacillota; class Clostridia; order Lachnospirales; family Lachnospiraceae; genus SVFI01. The sequence continues at coordinate 1,059 of JAFTVQ010000136.1, forward strand.
GGCGGCAGAATCGGTATAAAATCGTTGAAAATATGGAAATATCCCTGTTGCTACTTGCAATGGGGATTTTTTTGTAGTACAATACTTTGAAAGTCAAACTATTTGAAATGGAAAACAATCACGAAAATGGTAAGGAGAAGAGACTATGACCTGGAATGAAGCGATTGCAGATTTGGACGAACGCAGAAAAAAAGCGGAGCTGGGCGGCGGAAGAGCGCGTATTGAATCCCAGCACAGCAAGGGAAAGATGACAGCCCGCGAGCGTATTGATGTACTTTTGGATGAAGGAAGTTTTGTGGAAGTAGACGGAATGATTGAGTCACGAATCGATGATTTCGGTCTGGATAAAAAACGTGTACCGGGTGACGGTGTGGTTACGGGATACGGAACAATCGGCGGTCGTCAGGTTTTTGTGGCCAGTGAGGACTTTACGGTAATCGGAGGAACGCTCGGCGAATATCATTCTTTTAAAATCTGCCGTATCCAGGATATGGCCATGGCAATGAAAGCTCCGTTGATTTGTATTAATGACAGCGGAGGTGCGCGTATCGAGGAGGGGATTTCATCTCTCAGCGGATACAGCGGTATGTTTTTGCGCCATACAAAAGCATCGGGAGTGATTCCGCAGATTGCGGTTATTTTGGGACCTTGTTCCGGAGGTGCCTGTTATGCGCCGGCTATCTGTGATTTCATTTTTATGGTGGAAGAGACCTCCAAGATGTTTATCACAGGTCCGAATGTGGTAAAGACGGTAATCAATGAGGAGGTTTCCGTGGAGGAACTCGGCGGAGCCAGGGTTCATGCGGAAAAATCAGGTGTATCACATTTTACCTATAAAAATGAAAAAGATTGTCTGCAGGGAGTTCGTAAGCTTTTGTCGTATCTTCCGTCGAACAACACAGAAAACCCTCCTATGGCGGGAGAGAATGAAAATAATACAATTGCTTCTAATGTGATCGGAAGAGTTGGCGAAATCGGAAAAATGATTGTGCCGGGTCTTGAAGACCGCAGTCATAAGATTGTGGATATTGTTCCGGACAATTCCAGACGCGCTTACAATGTGAAGGATGTGGTAGAGTGTGTAGTAGACAAGGGAACTTTTTTTGAAGTCCAGAAAGATTTTGCGAAAAATGTTGTTGTCGGATTTGCCCGCATGGATGGCGAAGTGACAGGGTTTGTCTGTAATCAGCCGAATCATATGGCAGGTTCCATTGATTATCATGCATCGGATAAGATGGCACGTTTTATCCGTTTCTGTGATTGTTTTAATATTCCCCTTGTGACGCTTATCGATGTTCCGGCTTTCCTGCCGGGAACAGCCCAGGAACACAACGGAATTATCCGTCATGGTGCGAAGGTGCTCTTTGCTTATTCGGAGGCGACGGTTCCGAAGATTTCGCTGATTATGCGTAAGGCGTACGGCGGAGCGTATATTGCCATGAACTCCAAGGAGATGGGGGCGGATATTGTATATGCGTGGCCGATTGCCGAGATTGCGGTTATGGGTGCGGAAGGCGCGGTTAATATTGCCTTCAAACGTAAGATCAAGGAGTCGCCGGATCCGGAAGCGATGCGTCAGCAGTGTATTAAGGAATACGACGACAGATTCCTGAATCCGTATGTTGCAGCTTCCCGCGGATATGTCAACGAAGTGATAAAACCGGAGGAGACAAGAATGGCTCTTCTGAAGGCTCTAAAGGGACTCAAAGATAAAAAAGTGGAAAATCCATATAAAAAGCATGGTAATATTCCACTGTAATATGCTATGATAAATGCGGTGTCACGTGGTGACGCCGTATTTTAAATGACAGAAAGGAAACAGATATGGCAGATTTGAAGATTCTTGCGCTGATTACGGCGAGAAGCGGTTCTAAGAGTGTGGTAAATAAAAATATCCGAAAGATTAACGGAAAGCCTATGCTGGCGTACTCCATCGAGCATGCCAAGGCTTCGGAATATATTAACAGAATTATTGTGTCGACGGACAGTGAGGAGTATGCGGCGATTGCCCGTGAGTACGGTGCCCAAACACCGTTTATCCGCCCGGCGGAATATGCGACGGATACGGCGCTTGATATTGATGTGTTCAAGCATGCGCTTGGATTTTTGAAAGAAGAGGAAGGCTATGAGCCGGATATTGTGGTGCACCTTCGACCGACATATCCGTACCGTGATCCGGCGGATATTGACACAATGATTAAAATGATGATTGACGATGAGTCGGTAGATTCGGTCCGCAGTGTCAAGAAAAATGAAGTGGTTCCGCATAAGATGTGGTATCTGAAAGAGGACGGAACATTGGATTCGCTCATGAAGGATATTCCGGAAGCTTACAATATGCCCCGTCAGGCGCTTCCTGCCACTTATATTCAAAACGGAAACGTGGATCTTCTTCGTCCGAGAGTTGTGACACAGTACAATTCCATGACCGGAAAAAACATCAAAGGTTTTGAGATGAAAGAGATGTATGATGTTGACACGGAAGCGGATTTCTCCCGGGTGGCAGATCTTATGAAGATTATGGGCGGCGGACAGCAGTTTGTATTTGATATTGACGGCGTGATTGCCATGAAGAGAGAAGATTTGGATTATGGCCAGGCAGGGCCGAACGAAAAGATGATAAAGATTGTCAATCAGCTTTACGATTGGGGCAATAAAATTGTTTTGTTTACGGCCAGAGGATATGTGACGGGAATTGACTGGAGACCTGTGACAGAGAAGCAGATGAAAGACTGGGGCGTAAAATATCATGAACTTCACATGGGTAAACCGAATGCGGATTACTACGTGGATGACAAGATGCTCAGTTTGGAGTTTTTGTACAGAGA
>JAFTVQ010000137.1 GCA_017461865.1 Lachnospiraceae bacterium
GATTATTGTAGCCGCAGCGGGTGTTGCGAAGATGCTTACGGCAGATTATGTGGGAAAAGACGCGATTGTGATTGACGTGGGAATCAATGTGGATGCGGATGGCAATTTATGCGGTGATGTGGATTACGATGCGCTGGAAGGGATTGCGAGTATGGCAACGCCGGTGCCGGGCGGAGTGGGTTCCGTTACCACTTCGGTTTTAGCAAAACATCTTCTCAGGGCGGCGAAGGGCAGAAGATAGAGAAATTGACGGTCTGATATAGATGACCGGCTGAAGGAGTAGGAAATGTCAAAGAATTACAAGCTGGTCATCGGATATGACGGAACCGGTTATTCCGGATGGGAGCATAAGGCCGGCAGAGATACAATCCAGGGCAAATTACAGGATGTGTTAGGGAGACTGAACCATGCAGAGGTTTCTGTAATCGGAGCAGGGAGAACGGATGCAGGTGTTCACGCCAAAGGTATGGTTGCCAATGTGCATTTGGATGTCGGATTGTCGCCGGAACAGATCAGAGATTATGTAAACCGATATTTGCCGGAAAATATTACGGTATATGAAGTGCGTGAAGCGGCGCAGCGTTTTCATGCAAGATATAACGCAACAGGAAAAACCTATTCTTATGCGTTGTGGGACGGCAGTGTGAAGCCGGTGTTTGAGCGCAGATATGTGTGGAAGATTGACGGAAGGTTGGATCTTGAAGCCATGAGGCAAGCGGCGGATTATTTACTCGGTTCTCATGATTTCTGCGGATTTTGTAAAAATCCGCAAAAGAAAAAGTCCACGGTACGGACGATTGACCGGATTGTCATTGAGAGAGAGAATGAAAAGGTGACAATTGAAGTTCACGGAGATGGTTTTTTGCATCATATGGTGCGTATTATTACGGGAACCTTAGTAGAGATAGGTCTCGGACGTATGGCACCCGGGCAGGTGAAAAATATTCTTGAGACGGGGGACAGGGCATTGGCAGGTCCTACGGCTCCGGCACAGGGACTATGCCTGATGGAAATCGATTATCAGTGAGACGGCTTAAATCTTGGGATTTAGGCCGTTTTTTTGACAGGCACGAGATTTTGGAGAAATTTCAACTCATATTGACACAGAATCAGAAAGCCGCTACACTTATTCTTGTGTCATTCCTTTCACATGCGAAAGGACAAATCTATATGACAAACATTTCTAATCAAACCAATGTTCCGCATCAGGAACAAACATATCCAAAGAAAACACTAAAAGATTTGAATTTGATGGATGCATTTTTATTTGATGTGTCGACGGAAAAACCGGAGGATGCGCAAATCATTGCAAGGACGATAGTCAGGCGCGTCATGGGACATGATCTGCAGGAAATCACAGTGGAAAGCCAGAAACAGTTTCTTGGTCTTGATCTCGGCAAAAGAGGGATTCGCATGGATCTTTGTGTACGGGAAAAAGTCAGTGACGAAAAACCTGTCGTTCGCCTGTACGATATTGAGCCAAACATCTATCAGGACCATCTCCCAAAACGAAGCCGCTTCTATCAGGCAAAAGTTGATGTAAAAGAATTACCGTCCAGAGCGAACTTCGAGAAACTTCCGGATCTCGTTATGATTTGGATTCTCCCTTATGATCCGTTTGGTGATGATCGCATGCTCTACACCGTAAAAAACATGGTGGTAGAAAATAATGAACTGGTATATAATGATGGTGTATTAAAGCTATTTCTGTACACAAAAGGGAAGGTTGGAGGTTCTGATAAGCTGAAATCGCTCCTGACTTATTTTGAAGAGACGACGCAGGAAAATGCAGTGGATGAAGAGTTGGAAGCGATACAAAAGATTGTCGGAAACATCAAACACAGCCATGAAACGGAGGATCGTTATATGACCTTGCAGGAAATGATCGACCATGAAAAGGATGACAGCTATAAGGATGGATTACATGTTGGAATACAACAAGGAATACAACAAGGAATACAACAGGGAATCATCCGGACCTGCCAAAATTTGAACCAGACAAAAGAGACTGCCATAGAGTCACTTATGCGTGAGTGTGAGTTTGCGCGGGAAGAGGCAGAGGAATACATCCGGCTCTATTGGCAGGAGGATAATGTAACAAACTAATCATATCTTCGGAAGGAATGACACAGCGGCAGCGCAGAACATATTAGTGTTTTGCGCTGTTTTTCGCTCTTGTGGCCTAGCCGGCCAAATAGCTGCGCATGACTTTTAATGCATTTTTTTCCAGGCGGGATACCTGGGCCTGGGAGATACCGATCATATCCGCAACCTCCATCTGGGTTTTTCCTTCAAAAAAGCGCAGGGATATGATTTCATGCTCGCGCGTATTTAATTTTTTCATTGCCTCGGACAAAGAGAGGGATTCGATCCAGTTTTCTTCTTTATTTTTTTTGTCGCTGATCTGGTCCATGACATAGAGGGTGTCGCCGCCTTCCGTGTAAATCGGCTCATGAAGGCTCATGGGATTTTGCATGGCGTCCAAAGCGTAGACGATATCCTCCTTGGCGATTCCGATTTCGCAGGCGAGTTCTTCGATGGTGGGGTCTTTTTGATTTCTTCTTGTCATAGATTCCTTGGCACAGATGGCTTTGTAGGCGATGTCCTTGAGGGAGCGTGAGACGCGGATGGCACTGTTATCCCGCAAATAACGGCGGATTTCCCCGATAATCATAGGAACGGCGTAGGTGGAAAATTTGACACCGAGACTGCAGTCAAAGTTGTCAATGGCTTTGATCAGGCCGATGCAACCGATTTGGAACAGATCGTCTACGTTTTCCGAAGTGGAAGAAAATCTTCGGATTACGCTGAGTACCAATCGGAGATTTCCTTCAATATACTGGATTCTTGCATCTTCATCACCGGCTTTGATTTTTTCAAAAAGCTCGGCTTGACGGGATGCTTCCAGCAGGGGAAGCCGGGCTGTATTGACTCCGCAAATTTCAACTTTTCCCTGTGCCATGATCAGTTCCTCCTTGACATTTTTTTCTATCAAAAGAATGTGCAGGATTGTATTTTTTTATGCATGGGAATGTACAAAAAAAGAAATGGCGTATGCGGGGAATAAATGATATAATATACAAAATGACGGCATTGGTAAGATTTCTTTATCAGGTTAGGAGCAAAATATGAAAAAGATAAGAGGAAAGAAACTGATAATATGGATGACCCTGACGGCTTTGCTTACGGCGTTGATGATCTGTGTCGGAGCTCCCTTGCAGGCACAGGCGGCCGTAAAGATCAATAAGACCAAAAAGACTATGGTGATCGGAAATACATATCGCCTGAAAATCAGCGGTACTTCCAAAAAAGTAAAATGGAGTTCCTCCAACAAGAAGGTTGCGACCGTGTCATCCAAAGGGCTGGTGACGGCGAAGAAGACGGGGACAGCCACCATTACGGCAAAGGTTGGCTCCAAAAAGTATAAATGTAAAATTACGGTCAAGACACAGCAGGAAGTATATCGCAGCACGCTCATCAGTCAGATCAACAAAGAGCGGAGAAAATACGGATATGCATCCTTTGATAAAAATTCACTGCTTCACAGTGCGGCGCAGAAGAGAGCAAAGGAACTGGCGACAAAGTTTTCCCATACACGTCCGAATGGCTATAAATGGACATCTGCCATCAGCATGAGATATGACTTTAAACGTGCGGCAGAAAACATTGCCCGTGATTTTGTGACCCCGGACCGGGTGATTGATGCGTGGATGGCCAAATCTTCCACAAAAGCTAAAATTGTCAGCAAGCGCTACGACGAGATCGGTGTCGGCGTTTACCTTTCACCGGACGGTTATTTTTACTGGTGTGCAATTTTTGCAAAAGAAAAGTAAGAGAGTGAATATAAGAAAACGGCTCGGAATTCTCCGGGCCGTTTTTTGGTAAGCTTATTCGATTTCTGTTTTCACCGGTGCAAAATTCTCGTGAATCATGTCCAGCATGTGCGGAATGATGTTTTCATCAAACTGACTTCCGCTGTGGTCGGTCAATTCGCGAACAATCACATCGACGGAAAGCGCTTTACGGTAGCAACGGTCGCTGGACATGGCATCGTAGGAATCCGCCACACCGATAATGCGTGCCACAAGTGGAATTTGTTCTTTGGAAAGTCCCATACAGTAGCCGTTTCCGTCACAGCGCTCGTGGTGATAGCTGGCACCGTCGGCAATTCCGTTGATGGCTGTGAAATCTTTCAGGATTTCGCCGCCGACTTTGACGTGGCTCTGTATAATTTTCATCTCCTCCGGGGTTAGTTTTCCCGGTTTATTTAAAATATTGTCAGGAACGCCGATTTTGCCGATGTCATGAAGCAGAGCAATGTAATAAATGCGTTCCTGTTCTTCCGGTGTCATGGAGAGACGGCGGGCCAGTTCTTTTGAATAAATGGCAACCCGGGCCGAATGTCCTTGTGTGTAATGATCTTTTGCATCGATGATTTTGGCAAAGGTGCGAAGGGACTGGTCGACAATGTTTTTGTATTCCTGTTGGCGACGTTTGATTCTTCGCATCCGGATGCCGGCAATCATGACAACCACAACGGATGCGAGGAGTGCAATGACAACAATCACCAGAATCCGGAACCATGTTTGCTCGTGGAGTTGTAATTTTTTGGTGATTGAGAGTGTCTGCTCGGCAGTCACTTCCGGATTGGCCGGGTTGTATACCCAGACACGGAAAGTGTAGTCGCCGCCTGGGAGGTTTGTGTAGCTGACATTTCCGCTTTTTGTATCGGTAATGACAGCATCCTCGTCAAATCCTTCCAGACGGTAGGCAATGCGAAGATCCGAGGTGTTGGAGAATGACAGGGCCGAAAAGTCTATGGTAATACGGTTGGTATTGCCTTCCACATGCAGATGCTGCGGATGTTCGAACATCTGTCCGTCTGAGTTGGCACTGTTGATAATGATCTTCGGAAGACCGCCTGAGATATTTTGAAACCGGAATGTGCTGATTCCGTTTCGGGTTGCAATATATAAAGTACCTTCTTCATCAACATAGTTCCATGTGTTTGCATTGAGGGAGCCGGTCAGACCGTGGGCGAAATCATGTCGGATAACTTCCGTCTGTTCACCGCTCAAAAGAGTCTGTTTGTCAACGGTAAGGATACCGTTATTTTGTAAAAGCCACAGTTTTCCGTCTTTGTCATAAAATTCAAAAACGCTTCCGGCATCCTTTGTAAAGTTCGTGATACGCCAAAAACTGTTGTTTTGCCAGTAATAGAGGTTGCTGCCTGCGCTGATAAACCAGCCGTCATTTTCCCGGTCGTAGAGGAGTCTGAGAACAACGCCTTCGGCAAGTCCCTGATCAAAACCGTAGTTTGTAACGGTGTTATTGTCAATGACGTAAATGCCGTCTCCGTCGCTTCCCACAACCAGACGGCCGTTTTTATCTTCGGCAATGCAGAGAATAGTAGGATTTTCAAGTCCGTCTTCGTGACCATAAGACTGCACCAGTTGCCCATTTTCAAAAAGATCAACACCGCCTTGTGTTCCGACGGCAATCCGGCCGTCAGACAGGAGGGTGATAACACGTGCTTTGTCGTTGGTGAGACCGTTTGCAGTGTTAAATTGTTGGATGGCTTTGGATGCAGTATCATAGCACACAACAGCAAAATCGGAATAGCTGGCAATCCATACATTCCCTTGTAAATCCTCTTGGATGCAGCGGACACGTACATTGGTGAACATTTCTGTCAGGTTGTTTTCTACCCGGTTCCAGTTCCGGTCGCAGATGATGAGACCGGTATCGGTGCCTATGTACCAATGATTATTTTGAAATGCAATGGCATTGATTGCAATACCGTCAAGGCCGGCGCGGTGGTTTGGGCTGTCCATGCAGCCGAGAGAATATTTGATGATTCCGTAGGCGGAGGACGCAAGCCATATATCGTTTTCGTAATCGACAATTGCTGCATTGACGGATGCTGCGTTTTTATCTTCTCCGAACTCAGTCACGTTACCGTCCGCGGAGATTACAGCCAAACCGTTGTTTCCGCTGGCGAGAATCTCACCGCTTTTTCCGACGCTCACTGCATTGTGAACAATGATAGAGCCGGTGTTGTAATATGAAATATCAAAAGAATTTTTGGTTAGAATATCATCGGAAAATGAGACAACTCCGATGAGGTTTGAGGAACTTCCGATGATAATTCTGCCGCCTTTGTCGGAATCAATACTGTAAACATCCGCATCCTGAAAGAATGTGTCGGAAGGAAGCAGAACAGGGGCTTTTCCGTTTTCCAGAACCACACATTCGCCGTTGTTGGCTGCACCCCAGATTCTTCCGAAGGAGTCCACGGCCACGGAGTAAATGGTGTTGCCCTGCAACAAATCGGAATCATAAGGAATGATGGTTCCGTTTTCTACTTTTGCAAGCCCCGAGTTGGAGGCCACATAAACGGTCCCGTCGGCACCTTCTGCAAAATCACGGATACAGAGGAAAGAGCGGTCCGATGGCAGAGCAATTTTTGTAAAGGTGTCGTTTTCCATAACGACGATACCGTCATCGTTGGTTCCGATCCAGAGCCGGCCTTTCGAATCTTCGTACAGAGCACGCACGGAGCTGGATTCAATGGTCCGGTCTACGCTGTAGTTACGGAATTGTGTTCCGTCATAGCGGATCAGACCGCCGTAACTTCCGATCCAGATATATCCGTCCGAAGTCTGTAATATAGTGTTGGCCTCGCCGGTCGGAAGACCGTTTTTTTCGTTATACAGTGTCACGACATACGGCATATCGCCGTCGTGTGCTTCTGCGGCTGTCGCAGGAACCAGGCATAGTATGCACGAAAGCAGCAGACAGATCATATATTTGCATTTTTTGTGTGTTTCAGCTTTTCGTTTCATGAAAAAACCCTCTCGTTATCTTTTGGTGAACAATATACATGTTCATTTTATCAGATATCGGGAGGGTGTTGCAATGTATTTTGTCGATTAGCTTCGGCTGATTTTATAGTCCCGGTCAAGCGTAACCGTCTGCTGCAGGCGGATATCCCGGCTGGAACTTCCGATGAGAATATCATAGCTGCCTTTCGGCGCTATGTAGCAGTGTTCCTGCTCGTTGTAATAGCAGAATGCTTCCGGTGTCAGCGAAAACAGGAATGTGTTTTCCTGCATTGCCGGAATCAGCTGTTTGTCAAAGTTGCGCAGTTCTTTGACAGGCCGTTTGATGCCGCCGGCAAGCGTTGTGTTTTTCGGCGCAATGTACAGCTGGACACTTTCTTTTGCATCCATTTCAGAAGTGTTCTTTACCTTACAGCTGACTTCGTAAATCGGAACGAGTTTGTCACGGGCAATCATCTTAAGACCGGACACGTCCATGTCGGCGGTCACATCACGCACTTCCAGATTGTCATATCGGAACTGTGCATAGGAAAGTCCGTGACCGAAGGCAAATTCCGGCTCAATGTCCATAGTGTCGAGATGACGGTATCCGACAAAAATGTCTTCTTTGTATTCCACCGAATTTCCGCCGGGGAATACAGCGATGCTGTGTGCTCCGCAGTCGGACAACTGTTTCGGGAAGGAGGTAGGAAGTTTTCCGGACGGAGACACCTCACCGAAGATCGTGTGTGCGAAAGCAAGGCCGCCTTCCATTCCGTTGTAATAAGAGTAGATAATTGTATCTGCCATGTCTTTCCATTCTGACATCGAAACCGGAGAACCGCCGATCAATGTCACAATCATATCCGGGCGTACCTTGAGCAGTTCTTTGATAATATGATCCTGATTGTATGGAAGATGGTAGTCTTTACGGTCCTGATCCTCCACGTCGTGGTCATGATTGAGTCCGCCGATGTAGATGACGGCATCGGCGTCCCGGCAGGCTTTGACAGCGTTTTCAAGATACTTTTTGTTGATGGCATCTATATTTTCTTCAGCGTATTTGCGGTTTTGGCGCGGCAAATATGGGTTGAGGGACTCGTCGGTCGGCAGATTGCAGAGTACATTTTGTACATTTTCTTTTCCCCATGCGTTACCGATGACGTAGTTATAGTATCCCGGTTCGTAAACCACTTCACAGTTTCCGCCCAAATACATTTTCAGGCCGAGAAGCGGAGAAATTTCATACAGTGCCTTAATCTCGGCAGATCCGCCGCCGTGCGCATGGATGCGGTCTGCATTATCCCCGATGACAAGCAGTTTTTTGATTTTGTCCGGATTGAGTGGGAGCATATTCTTGTCATTTTTTAAGAGAACAATCGATTCTTCTGCCACATGAAGCAGTGATTCTCTGGAGGAAGCACGGTTGTATCCTCCGCGTTTGCGCTGTCCGTCAAGCATATGAAGACGGTTCATAGTGTACAGAATGTGCATCACCTTCTTATCCACTTCCTCTTCACTGATACGGCCGTCCTCAATGGCTTTTTTCAGCGGGGAGGCAAGGTAATATTCGTCAAAGTTATCGGTGCATCCCATTTCCACATCAAGCTGACAGTTTGCGGCTTTTTCCGTATCGTGTACGCCGCCCCAGTCGGAGACGGTAAGACCCCGGAACCCCCATTCTTCGCGAAGGATGTCATCAAGGAGCTCTTTGCTGTGACATGCATATTCGCCGCGGAAACGGTTGTAGGAAGCCATCATACCGAGGGTATCTGCCTCCTGGACCGTGGCGCGGAAAGCAGGGAAATAGATTTCCCAAAGTGCGCGTTCGCTCACGACGGAGTCGCTGCCGTGGCGCAGCGTTTCCTGATTGTTGACGGCGAAGTGTTTTACGCAGGCGGACACATCGGATTCCTGCACCCCTTTAATGAACGGAACTGCCATGGCAGCGGTCAGATAAGGGTCTTCGCTCATATATTCAAAATTACGTCCGCAAAGAGGGGAGCGGTGAATATTAATGCCCGGAGCAAGAATCATATCTTTTTTGTGGCCTCTGGCTTCCAAACCGAGCACCTTGCCGGAATGGTAGGCACATGTGCGGCTGAAGGTGGCGGCGAGGGCACTGTTGCACGGCAGATAAGAGGAGTAATCATCATTTCCGCCGATCAGAAACCATTCGTTTGATTCAAATTCCGGTCTTGTTCCCATCGGGCCGTCGGAGAAAGTAAAAGCAGGAATTCCTTTTTGAGAAACCGCACCTGTTTGAAAGAGGGCAGCTCCGTGAATCATGCTGAGTTTATCGTCCAAAGAAAGGCTTTTTGCCAGTTCCTGTAATTGTTGTTCTGTCATACTATCATCCTCCTTTTAGGGTTATGTTCCATACTACTAATTAAAATAACAGAAAAGTAAAAAAACTATATCAAATTTGTGACATTTGTATTATAATTTTGATAAAAGATGAGGTGCAAAATGAGCGAAATCAGAGAACAGGACATCAGCCTTTTTATGCAGCGGGAAGAAAATATGATACACTCTCCCTATGAGAAGGAACTGAGGTTTTATGAAAAAGTAAAAAAGGGAAAAGTAGATGAGGTAGATGCGTGGATGAAAGAGCATCCGATCGGATCGGAAAAGGGGTTCGGTTCTCTTTCCGAAAATCCGCTGAATAATTTACGGTATCACATTATTGTTTCCGTTGCCATGATCGCCCGTTTTTGCATGGAAGGCGGGATGGATCCGGAGACGGCTTACGGTCTTTCGGATGCTTATATCCGGAAGGTAGATGTGACAAGGGATGAAGCGGAGATGATTCGCATCCACCGGAAAATGTGTGTGGACTATGCGCAGAGAATGCAAAGGCTTCGTAAGGAATCCATTTACTCGAAACATATTGTGCAGTGCGTGGATTATATTCATGCCCACATCAACGAGCGTATTACCACGGAGATGCTGTCAGAGCACTGCGGTCTTCATGCCAGTTACCTGTCCCGGCTTTTTAAGAAGGAGACGGGAGTCGGTGTGGGAGATTATATCCGTTCCCTCAAGGTGGAGACGGCGCAGAATCTGCTCAAGTATTCCGATTACACATTTTTGGAAATATCCAATTATCTTGCCTTTTCGTCACAGAGTCATTTTGTAAAGGTGTTCCGTGAAATGACCGGAAGTACACCGCGCGAATACAGAAATCAATATTATAGAATAAGTTGGGGTGAAAAATATGTCTGATTACATTACTACATTTAGCAAAGTGCATTTTACACCGTTAAAGCCGAAAAAAGAGCAGATCCGCATTGAGGATATTGCACATTCCCTGTCGCTTTTGACAAGGGCCAACGGTCATTTCCCGGAGTTTTATTCCGTCGGACAACATTGTATTCATTGTTATGAGGAGGCGAAGGCGAGAGGATTGTCCGACCGTCTGGTGCTTGCGTGTCTTCTTCATGATGCAAGCGAGGCATATCTGGCGGATATTACCCGCCCGGTAAAAAAGAATCTGCCGAAATATCTTGTGATAGAAAAAATATTGCAGGATGCGATTTATGAGCGTTTTCTCGGTTCGGTGCTGACGGAGGAAGAAAAGAAAATCGTATCCGAGATTGACGATACACTTCTGTATTATGAATTCTATCACTATATGGGAGAAAAATTACAGGATAATGAGCCGCAGATTGTAAGTAATCCGGTCTTTTCCTTTGTTCCGTTTGCGCAGATCGAGAAAAAGTACATAGAATTTTCACAAATTTAACAAAATTTTATAACAAATGAAAGCTATTCTCATTTTATGACAAAGATAAAACAGAAAGGAACGAGGTTATGTTTGAAGAGAGAAATGAAGCAGTGGATGAGACCGTGAGCGGATCATCGGAGCAGGCTGCGGCACCGGAGTTTGTACCGTGCGCCGATCAGGTTCCGGAGACAGAGTCCATTCCGTATACAGAGCAGATTCCGGTAGCCGAGCCGGAGCCTAAAAAGGAAAAGAAAGAGCATAAATGGCTTAAAACAGCAGGTTTCGGAGCTGTTTTCGGACTTTGCGCAGGACTGGTATTTTTGGCAGTCGCATTTGTGGGACAGCAAACGTTCCTGAAAGATACGCAGAAAAAGGAAGTGGTGATTGAAACAACGGAGACGGTGGAAGAACCGGATGTAACGACGGTGGAAGAACCGGAGGTTGCAAATACAATCGCACAGATTACCAAGAATTGTATGCCTTCTGTTGTTGCTATCACGACTAAGAATATTGATGAAATCAGCAGTTTTTGGGGAACCCAGCAATATGAAAGCGAAGGTGCCGGTTCCGGAATTATTGTGGGGAAAAGTGAGACAGAGCTTCTTGTGGCGACCAACAATCATGTGGTCAGCGGTGCGACAGAAGTATCCGTTTGCTTTAATGACAGCGAGGATGCGGTTGTGACTGCAAAAGTAAAAGGAAGTGATGCGGCCAATGACCTGGCGGTTGTTGCCATTGCGCTGGAAGACATCAGCGATGATATCCTTTCTTCTATTAAAGTTGCAACCATCGGAGATTCTTCCGAGGTTCAGGTCGGGGATCAGGTAATTGCCATCGGTAATGCCCTCGGTTTCGGACAGAGTGTGACAACGGGGATTGTCTCTGCGCTGGAAAGAGAAGTGGAAATCGACGAACTGGATGCAAAACTGATTCAGACCGATGCTGCAATTAATCCGGGAAACAGCGGAGGCGCGCTTCTCAATATGGAAGGTGAACTGATCGGTATCAATTCGGCAAAATTCGCCTCAGAGCTTGTGGAAGGTATGGGGTATGCGATTCCGATTGCAACGGCGCAGCCGATTTTGGATAATCTGATGAACCGTGAGACGAGAGAACTCGCAGGTGACAAGGCAGGATATCTCGGTGTAAGCGTACAGGATGTCTCAAAGGAAGCTTCCGAAAATTACGGTATCCCGAAGGGGGCTTACATTGCTTCGACGGAGGAAGGCGCCGCTGCAGCCAATGCAGGTCTCAAAGAAGGGGACATTATTACAAAATTTGACGGTATTTCAATTTCTTCTGCAGCGGATTTGAGCAGTATGATTGCATACTACAAAAAGGGTGAGCAGATTGAAGTGACTTATATGCGCTCCGATAACGGTGCGTACAAGGAATCTGTTGTAACCGTAACATTGACGGAAAGTGAACAGATTAAAGAACAGAAGAAACAGCAGAACAATCAGACACAGGACGATGATGATCAGGATGAATGGTCACAGGAAAATCCTTTTGATGATTACAATTCCGGTGAAGACTCCATGCCGAGTCAGGATCAGATGGAAGAATTTTTCCGTTATTTCTTCGGTAATTAAATAAAAATTAAGAAAAGCACAGTCTACTTAGTGCTTTTCTTTTTTTGTCAGATGGCATATAATAAAACGATATGTAGGAAGACGGAAGAATGCAGGAGGATACAGAATGAAGAGCCGTTGGAAGGTAAAGACGGATGTATTCAAACGATATATAGAAAAAACCGTGCAGTATTATTTGATTTCCCTGATACTTATATTGGTCACGGAAATGCTGGCCAGACATTCGCCGGTGAAAGGATTTCAATTCGTGTGGGATCACCCGTTTTTGATATTGTACAGTGCATTGATTCTCACGACAGCATATTCTCTTTCTTTTTGGTTCCGGAAGAGGAATGTGATTTGGCTTTTAATCACGACAGTCTTTTTGAGTATTGCCGTTTCAAACAGCATTTTGTTGTTGTACCGCATTACACCTTTGACGGCGACCGATATCTCCATGGTTACGTCGGTGTTTACCATAATGCCGGTCTATTTGGAAATATGGCAGATGGTTCTGCTTCTCGGACTGCTTGTGGCGGCAATAGCGGTGCTGGTATATTTTGGATACAGAGCGCCGAAGCAGGAGAGAGATATCGTATGCGCAGTTCTGTTGTCCCTGGTTTTGTTCGGTGTTACCAGTGCTGTTATGAATATCGGGGATGAGACCGGATTGCTTCAGACAGAGTTTGCCAATTTGCCGGATGCGTATGAGGAGAACGGATATGTCTACTGTTTTACACGAAGTCTTGTTGACCGGGGAATTGAAAAACCGGAAGAGTACAGTGAAGAGACTGTGGAGGACATTTTTGCCGCAATAAAAGGACAGGTAGATAAAGAGGCAGAGCAGACGCCGAATATTATTTTCCTTCAGATTGAATCGTTTTTTGATCTTTCCAGGGTAAATGGTGTTTCTTATACCGAGGATCCGGTTCCGGTGTGGTCCAGTCTGTTGAAAAGCTGTCCCAGCGGTGCGCTTACGGTACCGAGCATCGGTGCGGGAACGGCGAACACGGAGTTTGAAGTTTTGACAGGAATGAGTCTGGATTATTTCGGTGCAGGAGAATACCCGTACAAGACGGTTCTGCAGGAGGAAACCTGTGAGTCGGTGGCATATAATTTGAAAAAACTCGGCTATCGGACGACAGCGATTCACAATAATACAGGAACGTTTTATGATCGCAATTTGGTATATGCCAATTTGGGATTTGATTGTTTCGACTGTGAAGAGTATATGCAGGGAATTACATACAATTCACTCGGGTGGGCCAAGGATAAAATATTGACGCAGCAGATTCTGGGTGCACTGAACAGCTCAAAGGAGCAGGATTTCATATATGCGATTTCCGTTCAGCCACATGGAAAATACCCGACGGAGCCTATGGAAGATCCGCATATTCAGGTGACGGGATTCGGCGGCGGTGATGAGGAAAGAGCCGCAGGATACGAATATTATGTCAATGAGGCGCATGAGACAGATGCCTTTTTGGGGCTTTTGGTATCGACGCTGAATGCATTTGATGAACCGACGATGGTTGTCATGTTCGGTGATCACCTTCCGAATATTGACATGACGGAAGATGAACTGTCGGAAGGCAATTTGTTTCAGACCGAGTATGTGATTTGGTCCAATCAGGCCCAAAGAGAAGACTATAAACTGAAAAACAATAAAAAAGATTTGTATTCCTATCAGTTGTATTCCTATGTATTTAAGCAACTCGGTATGAACCAGGGGGTATTAACCAAATTTCATCAAAAATACACCATTGAAGGGTCTCATGAGGAAGAATTTACCACGTTGCAGTATGACATGCTCTACGGAGACAGAGAGGTGTACGGCGGTGTAAATCCGTATGAGCCTACCGAATTGCAGATGGGGGTATTTCCGATTGAGATCAAGGAAGTGTACAGTATCGGCGGAAGCATTTATGTGCATGGAAACAATTTTACGGAATACAGCAAAGTTTTTGTCAATGATGACGAGCAGGATACCATCTATCTGAATAAAAACACACTGATGGTTTCAGACTTGCAACCGGAAGATATGGACCGGGTATATGTAGCCCAGAAGGCAGGACGCAGCGAGACGCTCAGTCGTACGAAAGAGATTGTTTACACAGAGTAGCATGGATATACAAAAAATAAAGTGAGGTAAAATAATATGAAGTTGACAGGGAAAGATGGTTTTACATTTATAGAAGGCGGTGTCTGCGCAGCCAAAGGATTTGAAGCAAACGGATTAAACTGCGGATTGAATCCGAATAAAGAAAAAAATGATTTGGGACTTGTATTCAGTTCGGTCCCATGTCATACAGGTGCGGTTTATACGCAGAATAAAGTAAAAGGGGCACCGATTCTGGTGACGAAAAAGAACTTGGCAGCAACGGGCGGTATTTCCAAGGCAGTGATTGTCAATTCTAAAAATGCCAACACCTGTAATGCGGACGGAGAGCAGAAGGCGGAAAGAATGTGTGAACTGGCTGCGGATGCTCTCGGAATCGCGAAGGAGGAAGTGATTGTGGCTTCCACGGGAGTTATCGGGCAGGTGCTTCCGATAGAACCGATCGAAGCGTATATGGGTCAGCTTGCCGAAGGACTTACCGTGGACGGTAACGAGAGAGCGGCAACAGCAATTATGACGACGGACACTGTAAAGAAGGAAGTCGCAGTGGAGTTTGTACTCGGCGGTGTAACCTGTCATCTCGGCGGTATGGCAAAAGGAAGCGGAATGATTCATCCGAATATGGCGACGACTCTGAATTTTGTAACGACGGACGTGGCAATTTCTGCGGAGCTCGTACAGAAAGCGCTCAATGAAATTGTAAAAATTACGTACAACTGTCTGAGCGTGGATGGGGATACTTCCACAAACGATACGCTTACCGTCATGGCAAACGGTCTCGC
The DNA here is from genome assembly GCA_017461865.1 of Lachnospiraceae bacterium. GTDB lineage: Bacteria > Bacillota > Clostridia > Lachnospirales > Lachnospiraceae > SVFI01. The sequence continues at coordinate 15,021 of JAFTVQ010000137.1, forward strand.
CGGTAATGCCTGTATTACGGAAGAAAATGCAGATTATGAAATTTTTAAAGAAGCGCTTTATATTGTGCTGATGAATATGACAAAGATGCTGGCAGCAGACGGAGAGGGTGCGACAAAGCTTCTTGAGTGCTGTGTCAGCGAAGCGAAGGATTTGGATACGGCGATTACGGTTGCCAAAAGTGTCATTTGTTCTCCGTTATTTAAATGTGCCATGTTCGGAGAAGATGCAAATTGGGGACGTGTGTTATGTGCGGTCGGATATGCGGATGCGGAGTTCGATATTTGCAAGGTGGATGTAGATCTGGCATCGGAATTCGGAACGCTGGAAGTGTGCAGAAACGGTGCGGGAATAGAATTCTCTGAGGAATTCGCAAAAGAAGTTCTTGCGGCGGATGAAATCTACATCAATATTTCACTGCATGACGGGGAATGTGAGGCAAAAGCATGGGGCTGTGACCTGACGTATGATTATGTAAAAATTAACGGGGACTACCGTTCGTAAATTAGTTAGGTGATGGCCGGGAAAGGATAAACAGGCTTGGGTAAGATATTTAAAAATTTGTGGATGGAGAAAAAGACGGTTCTTGCGATTATTCTCCTGCTGGTTGTACAGGCATATTGTGATTTGATGCTTCCGAACTATACATCGGATATTGTCGATGTGGGAATTATGCAGAAGGGAATAGAGTATATTTCGCCGGATGCCATGTCGGAGGAAAACTACGAGCGTTTTTTTAAACTTCTTTTGTATTCGCCGGAGGAAGAGGCGACTCAAAAGTTGTTTTCGGACAATTATGTGTTGTTGGAACGTTCCTATGATTATGACAGGGAAAGACAGGTATATGTGCTGAATGCGTTCGGGGAAGAAAATCGTGAAAAACTTGACGGTTATCTGCTTTCCGGGATGAAAGCAGCCATGACGGAAGTCGGAGGACAGGAAGTGCCGGAATCTGTCGTGGTGCAACAGGCGTATCTTCTTGTACAGCAGGAGCATGCGCGCGCGGGAATCGATGCAGAGGAGTATCAAATGCGATATCTTCTGCGCACAGGAGCTATCATGCTTTTGTATGCAGTCATCGGTATGGTGGCGGCGATTGCCATAGGATACCTTTCTGCCAGATGCGGGGCAAGAATCGGAAAACGTCTCCGCAAACAGGTGTTCCACAAGGTGGTATCTTACTCCAATAATGAAATCAATCATTTTTCGACAGCTTCTCTGATTACGAGAAGTACCAATGATATACAGCAGGTACAGATGGTTTCAACGATGTTTTTGCGCATGGTACTCTATGCACCGATTGTCGGAATCGGCGGAATTGTTATGGTTGCGCAGACGCGGACCGGCCTCGGATGGATTATTGTGGTGGCTGTGGCGGCGATTCTTTGTCTGATCGGAAGTCTGGTTGCAATTGCCAACCCGAAATTTAAAATGATGCAGACGCTGGTCGACAGGCTCAATCTTGTTTCCCGCGAAGTGCTGACGGGGCTTTCGGTAATCCGTGCGTTCAGCCGCGAGGAACATGAGGAAAAACGCTTTGCAGCGGCGAACGAAGAACTGATGAAAACGCAGCTGTTTACAAACCGGGTCATGAATTTTATGATGCCGGGAATGATGCTGATTATGAATGCCATCTCCGTGGTGATTGTGTGGTTTGGTGCCCGGGGGATAGATCTCGGCAATTTACAGGTCGGTGATTTGATGGCGTTTATTACGTACACTATGATGATTGTCATGTCATTTTTGATGCTTACGATGATGTCTATTATGCTTCCGCGTGCGGGTGTGGCAGCAGGACGTATTGAGGAAGTTATGAAAATGGAAACTTCAGTTTCGGATCAGGCGCAGCCTGTAATATTGCCGGAAGAGGAGTGTAGGGGAGAAATTTGCTTTAAGAATGTTTCCTTCCGCTACGAGGGCGCTGATGAATATGCATTGGAGAAGATTTCATTTTCGGCAGAGCCGGGCAAGACAACGGCGATTATCGGAAGTACCGGATGCGGAAAATCGACACTGCTTCATCTGATTCCGCGTTTTTATGATGTGACGGAAGGCGCCGTTACCATCGACGGTGTGGATGTGCGGGATATGGAATTGAAGGCGCTCCGTGACATGATCGGATTTGTCCCGCAAAAAGGTGTGCTGTTTTCCGGAACGATTGCGACTAACCTTAAGTTTGCAGGTGAACGGGTGACGGATGAGCAGATGAAAGAGGCGGCGCAGATTGCCCAGGCGACAGAATTTATCGAAGAGAAAACGGAAGGCTATGAAAGTCCGATTGCACAGGGCGGAAGCAATGTGTCCGGCGGACAGAAACAGCGGCTTTCCATTGCGAGAGCGATTGCAAAACAGCCGAAAATATATTTGTTTGATGACAGTTTTTCGGCACTTGATTATAAGACGGATGCAGAACTCAGACGTGCTTTGAAGGAAAAAACAAAAGATGCGACCGTGCTCATTGTGGCACAGCGCATCAGTACGATATTGCATGCGGACCGGATTCTTGTTTTGGAGGACGGAAACATCGTCGGAGCAGGAACTCACGGGCAACTTTTGGAAACCTGTGAGGCGTATCGTGAAATTGCAGGTTCGCAACTTTCAGAGAAAGAACTGAAAGGAGGCGTTACTGCATGAGTGAAGAGAGAGTAAGCAGACCTCCGAGAAGGCGTCCGGGAGGCGGTCCTCCGGGAGCACCGGTAGAAAAGGCAAAGGATTTCAAAGGATCCATGAAAAAGATGTTCGCTTATGTAAAGCGTTATACATGGGCAATTTTTTTCGTGATGATTTTTGCGGCGGCGAGCACGGTGTTTAATATCATCAGTCCGAAGATTCTCGGTATGGCAACCACGGAATTGTTTACCGGTTTTGCGGCTAAAATTGCCGGCAGCGGAGGCATTGATTTTGAAAAGATCGGCCGGATCCTTCTTTTGACGTTTCTTTTGTATGTGTTCAGTTCCCTCATGGCCTTTATGCAGGGATGGATTATGACCACGGTTTCGCAGAAGATGACCTATCGGTTTCGCGAGGAGATTTCGCAGAAAATTCATCGTATGCCGATGAAATATTTTGAGTCTAAAACAGTGGGAGAAGTACTTTCCCGCATAACAAACGATGTCGACACGCTCGGACAGAGTCTGAATCAGAGTATTACGACATTGATTACGTCCGTGACGACGCTGATCGGAGTGCTGATTATGATGCTTTCCATCAGTCCGCTCATGACATTGATTGCGCTTGTCATGCTTCCGGTTTCGGGCATTATGATGGGACTTGTCATCGGGAAATCACAGAAATATTTTGTGGATCAGCAAAAGTTCCTCGGTGAGATCAACGGCCAGATTGAGGAGGTTTACAGCGGACACAATATTGTGAAAGCATTCAACAAAGAAGAGGATGTGTTGAAGGAATTTGATGCGACTAACGAGAAGTTATATGTTTCCGGATGGAAGTCGCAGTATATCTCAGGTCTTATGCATCCGATTATGGGCTTTGTCGGAAATCTCGGATATGTCGGAGTGGCAGTGTCGGGAAGTGTGCTGGCAGCGCGGGGAGCTATCGCAGTCGGAGATATCCAGTCGTTTATACAATATGTCAAAAATTTCACCCAGCCGATTACGCAGGTGGCACAGGTGTTCAATATGCTTCAGGCCATGGCGGCTGCGGCGGAGAGGGTATTTGAATTCCTTGAGGAAGAGGAGGAAGATATTCTCGCTGAAAATCCGGTAAAGGATGTAAAAATCGAAGGGAATGTTACGTTTGATCATGTCCGGTTCGGCTATACACCGGACAAGACAATCATCCATGATTTCAGCTGTGAAGTCGAGCCGGGACAAATGATTGCCATTGTCGGACCGACCGGAGCAGGCAAGACGACAATGGTAAAGCTTCTTATGCGTTTTTATGATGTGGACGGAGGTGCGATTTTAATCGACGGACACAATATCAAAGATTTTAACCGCAGCGAACTGAGGGAACAGTTCGGTATGGTGCTTCAGGACACATGGCTGTTTAAAGGAACCATCATGGAAAATATCCGTTACGGACGTCTGGATGCGACGGATGCAGAGGTAGTTGCAGCGGCGAAAGCAGCCCATGCGGATCATTTTATCCGCACCCTTCCGGGAGGTTACCGCATGGAGCTCAATGAGGATGCGACCAACGTGTCCCAGGGACAGAGACAGCTTCTCACGATTGCGAGAGCCATTCTTGCGGACAATCGCATTTTAATACTCGATGAAGCGACAAGTTCTGTTGATACGAGAACCGAAGTCCGGATCCAGAAGGCGATGAACAACCTGATGAAAGGACGTACGAGCTTTGTGATCGCCCATCGTCTTTCGACCATTCGCGGAGCGGACCGGATTCTTGTCATGAAGGACGGAGACATTATAGAGCAGGGAAAACATGAAGAGCTTCTTGCAGCGGGCGGATTTTACGCACAGCTGTACAATTCACAATTTGAGGAGGAAGTATGTTAAAAGGGAAAACAGTATTGCTGGGAGTTACAGGATCCATAGCAGCATATAAAATGGCGAATGTAGCAAGTATGCTTATGAAATTGCATGCCGATGTGCATGTGCTTATGACGAAAAATGCCACTTATTTTATCAATCCGATTACATTTGAGACCCTGACCGGTAACAAGTGTCTGGTTGATACGTTTGATCGCAATTTTGAGTTCAGTGTGGAACATGTTTCGCTGGCAAAGCAGGCGGATGTCTTTCTCGTGGCACCGGCGACAGCCAATGTCATCGGAAAGATTGCAAACGGACTTGCGGATGATATGCTTACCACAACTTTCATGGCGTGCAAATGTCCGAAGATTATCTCGCCGGCTATGAATACGCAGATGTATGAAAATCAGATTGTACAGGACAATATTGAAAAGTGCAAAGACTATGGAATGCAGATCATTACGCCGGCTTCCGGACGTCTTGCCTGCGGGGATGTCGGCAGCGGAAAACTTCCTTCCGAGGAGGTTTTGGTCGACGCAATTTTAAAGGAAATCCGTTATGAGAAGGATATGGAAGGACTCTCGGTTCTTGTGACGGCGGGCGCAACGAAGGAGCCTTTGGATCCGGTGCGTTTTATTTCCAATCATTCTACGGGAAAGATGGGATTTGCCCTTGCGCGCTGTGCGATGGAACGTGGAGCGGATGTCACGGTGGTGGCAGCGTCTACCAGTGCGCCGGAGCCTCCGTATGTAAATATAGTACGTGTCGGCAGTGCGGCAGAAATGTTTGAAGCCTGCAAACAGTATGCGCCGGAGGCGGATATTGTGATTAAAGCTGCAGCGGTGTCAGATTACACACCGGCGACGGTAGCGGATCAGAAAATAAAGAAAAATGATTCCGACCTGTCTTTAGCGCTTTCCAAAACGCAGGACATTTTGGCTTACCTCGGTCAGCATAAGCGGGACGGACAGTTCCTTTGCGGCTTCTCCATGGAAACGGAAAATATGCTTGAAAATTCCAAGAAAAAGCTTGTGAAAAAGAATCTCGACATGATTGTTGCCAACAATCTGAAAGTGGCAGGCGCAGGATTCGGCACAGACACCAATATTGTGACACTGATATCTGCGGACGATTCGAAGGAACTTCCGATAATGAGCAAGGATGAGGTGGCCTACGAGATTTTGTCTGTAATCAGAGAGCGAATCAGCGCCGGCTGATTTACGATATTTTGTGAGGAAATCGGGATGAAGAAAATCATTTTATTCGAGGGCGATATCGAGACGCAGGGATATTTCTCGATTCAAATGAAAAAAGAATTGGAGCGCCTCGGGCATCCGGTATATCTCTATGATTTAAGATCTCCATGGAAGTCTTCCATGGAGATGCTTGCATTTATAGAAAAGGGAAACACGATTGTGATTTCCTTTAATTTTCACGGGATGTGCGGGGAACCGCAGTTTTTGGACGAGGATGGTACATACATATGGGATGCCTTGGAAGTCCCGTGCTACAACATTTTGGCGGATCATCCCTATTACTATTATAATCTTCTTGCGAGCCGTCCGAAAAGATACACGCAGATTTCTATTGACCGCGGTCATGAAGCATTTATGCGCCGTTTTTTTCCGGATGTTGTCATGGGACCGTTTTTGCCGCTTGGAGGAACACAGCTTGAAGAGATTCTGGCGACAAGCGAAAGAGACGGAATTTTGTGCAGACTGTCACCGGACCGTGTCAACAGCAGACGTCCGATTGCAGAACGTGAAATCGATGTGATTTTTACGGGAAATTATGCGGATCCTGCACGGTTTGAAAAATATATTACCCGACTCGGCGATGAATATACCCGGTTTTATTACGAGATGATAGAGGATCTTCTTACACATCCGCAGCAGACGGTGGAAGAAGTAGTGGAACGCTATCTTAGGAGAGAGATTCCGGAAATTACTGAGGCGGAACTGAAAGAAACGATGCAGAATATAACGTTTCTTGATTTGTATGTCCGGTATCAATCCCGCGGACAAATCGTAAAGACGCTTGTGGACTCCGGTGTCAAAGTGCATGTTTTCGGGGATAAGTGGAACGAGCTTGTCTGTGAACATCCGGAGAACCTCATAGACGGAGATTCCCTTTATTCTGAAGAATGCCTGTATCACATACAAAACAGCAAGATTTCTTTGAATGTGCTGCCGTGGTTTCGGAGCGGTCCCCATGACCGCATTTTTAACACAATGTTGAATGGCGCTGTCTGTCTGACAGACAGCAATCCGTATTTGGACACCTGCTTGGAGGATGGGGTGAATTGCATTAAGTATTCACTTGCAGAACATGGCTCCGATGCCGATGCGCATCTGCTTGCCGGACCGCAGGAGACGGCCCGGCGCGTGATCGGACTTCTTTCGGATACGGAGAGATTACAGCAGATTGCCGACGCAGGATATGAGCTTGCACAGTTGCACACTTGGGCAGCGCGTATGCAGCAGTTTAGTAAATGGCTGGAGCGGGAGTAAAGTTTTTGGGTTTGCAGACGCTATTTGCTAAGGAAGATATATTGATGAAATCAGATATCCACCCCACAGTAAGCATTTTTTGTAATATGGGGAGAAAAATATAGAAATTGAAGAATGATTTTCTCCCTATAAGATTAAAATAAGCATTTTTAGGGTGAAACAAAACGAGAAAAAGGTTTACATAAGTCAAATATAGTGAAAAAACTTCTCACCAAAAGGAATATATAGGTCGTTGTGGGGAGAAAAAGTCATCAAAAATGAAAGAAAATATCTCCCCATATCATGCAAATCATATTTCATGGAGAGAACAACTGACAGAAGCGATAAAGATGGAGCTGAGTAGAAGGATTAATAAACAATTCCGGAATCTCAAATAGATCGAAGCTTTCCGTTTGTTGAAGCAAATACAGTTTGTTTCATAAAAAATGCCCCGCCTGCAACTGACGGGGCTTATATTATTATGAAATATTTTTCACATCAAACATTCATCTCAGCAAGATCATAGATCAGTTTTTCGGAATCTGCCCAACCGAGACAAGGGTCTGTAATCGATTTTCCGTAGATTCCTTCGCCAATCTTCTGGCAGCCTTCTTCAATGTAACTTTCAATCATGACACCTTTTACAAGATTGCGGATGTCAGGATTTACTTTGCGTGAGTGCATGACCTCTTTGACAATGCGGATCTGCTGCTCAAATTTTTTGCCGGAGTTATTGTGGTTAGCGTCGATGACAGCAGCAGGATTCAGCAGTTCATGTTCATTATAAAGCTCAATCAGACGGCTGAGATCCTCATAATGATAGTTCGGGAAGCTTCTGCCGTATGCATTTACGGAACCGCGAAGCACTGTGTGGGCAAGCGGGTTACCGGTTGTTTTTACTTCCCATCCGCGGTAGGTGAAGGTGTGCGGATGCTGCGCCGCATATACACTGTTCATCATAACGGTAAGATCACCGGAGGTCGGGTTTTTCATTCCGGCCGGAACATCAAAGCCGCTGACGGTCAGACGATGAAGCTGATCTTCCACGGAGCGCGCACCGATGGCTACGTAGGATAAGAAATCACATACATAGCGGTAGTTTTCCGGATAGAGCATTTCGTCTGCAGATGTCAGACCTGAGATTTCCATCGCATGGATGTGCATTTTTCTCATGGCGATGATTCCGGATACCAAATCCGGTTTCTTGGAAGGGTCAGGCTGATGCACGATTCCTTTATATCCTTCGCCGGTTGTTCTCGGTTTGTTTGTATAAATGCGGGGAATCAGAATCAGGCGGTCACTGACTTTGTCATTGACTTTTGAAAGTCTTTCCACGTAATCACAGACAGCGTCTTCATTGTCGGCACTGCACGGTCCGATGATGACAAGCAGTTTGTCGCTTTTGCCGGTCAGTACATCGGCAATTTCTTTGTCCCTTTGTTCTTTTAATTTTGCCAAATCTGCCGGAACCGGATACTCACTGCGGATTTCTTCCGGTGTCGGGAGCTTTTGGATAAATTCCATTCCCATAGGTATTTTCCTTTCATATGTAAAATTGGATTGTTGTCTCATAGTGCGGCCATAAAAGCCACGACTACTCATTATATCCCACGAACGCAGAATTTGCAAGATTCACGGTGCAGATGACGGTAGAGGGCAGAAATCATGAGCAGGATTAAAGCAAGTTCGCTGACAAAAATTCCCACCAGATATCCGACCATTCCAATGCGTGGAATCATAAAAATGACAAAGAAAAGCCGCAGGGAAAGGCAGAACGCATTAAAACAGAATGCATGCAGTGATTTTCCCAGGCCGTTCAGAATGCTTGTGAGAATCCCGCCCAGATACAGAAGAGGACACGCAAGGCTCAGAATTTGAATGTAAGTTCCTGCTAACTCGCTGTCGAATAACAATTTTCCGAGGAACGGTCCGAACAGTAAAAACAAAACACAGCAAATACTGCCGAGAAGGAGACAGGCGAGAATGCTTTTGCGAATGGCGGATTTGATTTTGCCAAATTCACCTTTTGCTCCTGCTTCGGAAATATAGGGGAGAAGCAGTACCGATACGGAAGAGGTGACAGCACAAGGGAACAGAATAAGCGGATAAGTCATTCCGGTAAGCACCCCGTAGTTAGCCAGTGCTAACGATTTGGACATTCCATACATTACAAGGCGGTTTGGGATTTGAACGGTTTCCACGCTTTGGAGGAAGTTGAGTGTCAATCGGTTTGCCATAAGAGGAAGTGTCATGTGAAGCATTTCGGACAGATGGTAAAAGTAAGTCGTGGCTGATTGACCGGTGTCGGAACCGATTCGTCTGCGCATCGGTATATGGTCAGTATAATCCTCAGACACCTTTTTTTTCGCCACATGAATATACAGTGCAGTCATACTTAAAAGGGTAGAACATACTTCGCCGATCAGAATACCCAGCATTGTGACGGCAATGGAGGGTTCTGCTCTCATATATTCGCTGTAAGTGTAAATGGCAAAAACACTGCCGACACGGGCTAACTGTTCTACAAGCTGGGTAACGGACGGAACCATGGATTTTTTTAAGCCGTAATAATAGCCGTTGATACAGCTGTGAATGCAGGCAAACGGAAGAGAGAGAGCATAGATGCGCACCAGGGGTTCGCAGCGGGCTTCCGTGAGCAGGGAAGCTGCAATCCATGCTGCATTCCTGTATAAAAAGCAGGTGGTCAAAACGGCGAGTGTCAGGGAGAGGAAAAATCCGGTCGCAAGTATACGATAGGCAGATTTTTCCTGTTTCTTAGCAATGTAAGATGCCGTATATTTGGAGATGGAAGTCTGGATTCCGGCGCAAGTAAGAGAGAATGAGAGGGCCATAACCGGGGCCAGAAGCTGGTAGATGCCCATTCCCTCCTCGCCGATGTGGTGTGAGAGAAAAATGCGATAAAAGAAACCGATGATGCGGCTGATAATGCCGGTAGCGGTTAAAATCAGTGTTCCGGATATAAATGGATTTTTTTTAAACATGAAAACCTGCGGAAACGTTTATTTTTCAGTTTATGCGTAAAAGATAGACATAGAACAGTGGATATAGCAAAAAAAGCTACGGTGTGATATGATAAAAATGCTTGCAAAAAGCGGAAGAAAGGCAGATGTATTTCTTATGAATCAGAAAGTGGTGGTCGGACTGTCGGGAGGCGTGGATTCCTCAGTGGCAGCTTATTTGTTGAAAGAAAAAGGATATGATGTGATCGGAGTGACGATGCTTATGTGGCCGTCGGCCGGCGTGGGCGGGGAAGCATCCGAAGAACCGCAGTCGGTGGCAGATGCGCGCAAAGTGGCGGAGCATCTGGGAATCTCTTATCATGTGCTTGATTTTACTGCACAGTTTAAGAAAGAAGTTGTGGACTATTTTGTGGCGGAGTATCTTGCGGGACGTACCCCGAATCCGTGTAACGTGTGCAACCGTCGTATCAAGTGGGAGGCACTTTTGGCGTGGGCGAGAGAGCACGGCGCGGAATATATTGCAACCGGACATTATGCAAGGATTGACAAACTGGGGAACGGAAGATACGCAATCCGCAACAGTGTGACGGCGCAGAAAGACCAGACGTATGCACTTTACAATCTGACACAGGAACAGCTTGCACATACGCTTCTTCCGGTCGGAGAATACAGTAAGGAAGAAATTCGGCAGATTGCTTTGGAGCAACAGTTGCCTGTGGCAAACAAATCGGACAGTCAGGATATCTGTTTTATTCCGGACGGTGATTACGGCGCTTTTCTGGAGAGACAGGTTCCGGATCGGATTCCGGGGGAAGGGAACTTTGTAAAAACAGACGGAACGGTGATCGGACGCCACAAAGGCGTGACCCATTATACCATCGGTCAGCGAAAAGGGCTCGGTATTGCCATGGGACATCCTGTGTTTGTCTGTGAAATCAGGCCGGAGACCAATGAAGTAGTCATCGGAGAGAATGAGGATATTTTTTCCTGCGAACTGATGTGCAGGGATGTCAATTATATGGGAATGGAGGAAGGAAAAGAACCTCCGCACTGTATGGCGAAGGTCCGTTATGCCCACAAAGGGGATATATGCAGTTTGGAAAAGATGGCAGACGGAAAAATCCGTGTGCGGTTCGAGAAACCGGTACGGGCTATCACGCCGGGACAGGCCGTTGTTTTTTATGATGGTGAATATGTCCTGGGCGGCGGAATTATCCAAACCGCCGAGAAATGAAATCCGGCCGCATAAATTACAGTTTCAAGAATTCGGGAATACGGTTTTCAAATACACAGTAGTATTTGAAGCCGGTTTCCTTCAGCATATCTGCAGCGTCGTCAAAATGATCCTGCAGATATATTGTTTCATGGGCATCGGATCCGATGGTTATAATTTCACCGCCCAGTTCTTTGTAACGTTTTACAATGTCCCGGCACGGGTTTGTGGTGCCGATGTCGCAACGGAAACCGCCGGTGTTGACTTCAATTCCCTTCTCGTTTTCAATCAGTGTCCGGAGAATTTCATCTATCACATCTGCATGATCGGCGTAAGAGTAGTCCCGGTTTTTGTTCGGACCGTAGCGCACGACATAGTCCAGATGACCGTACACGTCAAAGTTTTGAAAACCTTTCACATTTTCCAAAATCGATTCAAAATATTCCCGGTATGCAGCTTTTTCTTCCCTGCCTTCGTAGAAGTCAGTGTAATACGGGTCCTTTCCGTGGCAAAGGTGAGAAGAACCGATAATGAAGTCGAATTCATGGGATTTGGCGAGAATAATATTTTTCCGCTTAATCTCTGGAGCGAGTCCCAGCTCGACTCCGAACAGGATTTTGATTTGGTCACGGTATTTTTCGCGGGCACGTATCAAATCATAAAGATAGGCGTCTACATTTAAAAGGAACATATCCGGTTTGTCGCCTTCGCGGTACGGATAATCAAAATCGTTGTGGTCGGTAAAACAAATCTGTTTCATGCCGAGGGAGATGGCTTTTTGCACCATTTCATCTATGGTGGACTTTGCATCTCCGGAATAGGTGGAATGTACGTGTGTATCAGTTAAAACAGGCATAAGAATCCTCCTTATTTAAGTCGTTGCCGTGGCAAAAAGAACGGCTTTTTTTTAGTATAACCAACGAAAAACCGACTTGCAATCTGTTTTCTTTGTTTGTTTTGCCGAAAAAATAAAAATAAAACTAAAAAGTCCAGAAAGGGCTTGAATTTTTGGGACAAATTAGTTACAATAATCTCGCTGACAAAATTTTGTCAATTGGTAAATCATACCGAATTGGCAGAATAATATAAAAATTTCATTTTTAGGAGGAAACTAAAATGGCAGTAAAAGTAGCAATCAATGGTTTTGGCCGTATCGGTCGTCTCGCATTCAGACAGATGTTTGGTGCTGAAGGTTATGAAGTAGTTGCAATCAACGATTTAACAAGCCCTAAAATGTTAGCTCACTTGTTAAA
>JAFTVQ010000017.1 GCA_017461865.1 Lachnospiraceae bacterium
CCGGCAAAACTGGTGCTTGAGGATGTGACACCGGAGGGAAGCGGAAACAGTATCCGTATCATTAATATCAGCGTGACGGATGAACAGGGAACGTTTATTCCGGATTTTGAAAAGCGCGTGAACTTCTGCACTTTGGGAACTGCAATACTGGGTGTTGCAAACGGCAATCCAAATGGTCTTCAGCCCAATGTGGATTCCGGCATTGAACTCTTCCATGGTCGTGCGCAAGTGATCATCACTGCCGGGGCAGGGACGGTTACGGCATACTGTGAAGGACTGCCGAATGTGATTTTGTAAACTTTGCCTGTAAATATATAGTGACATACTGAAAGAATAAAGGAGATTTGTAGATGCAAATCTCTTTTTTTCTTCTATATGTGTATATTCTGAAAGGGTTACTGTACAGTGGAATAAATTATGTCCATTTACAAAAAATATCTCGTATGAGTAATATATAATTGTTCGTACGAATTTATCTGGAAAAGAAAAGGAAGACTCTCTTATGGTCTACTGAGTGCACAATGGGAAAGAAGGAGATGTGTCATGCAAAGGGAAGTGAACAAAACAGATTTTAGGGAACAAGCGAAAAAGCTTGTTGCGCAGATGACATTGGAGGAAAAAATTACACAGTTGACTGACAATTCCGACGGAATTGAAAGGCTCGGTATCCCGGGGTTCTGTTGGTGGAATGAATGTTTACATGGTGCTGCCAGAAGCGGCGATGCCACCGTATTCCCCCAGGCAATCGGTATGGCTGCCACGTTTGATAAAAAGATGATTCGCGAAATCGGCAATGCCGTATCGGACGAAGTCCGTGCCAAATACAACGAATTCAGGCAGCTTAACGGAGATACCTATCGCTATGAGGGAATTGCTGAATGTGCTCCCAATATTAATATTTTTCGAGATCCCCGCTGGGGACGTGGTCACGAAACTTACGGTGAAGATCCATATTTGACCGGAGCTATTGCGTGTGCTTACATCAATGGATTACAGGGAGAAGGAAAATACCTGAAGGTGGCTGCCTGTCTCAAACATTTTGCGGTTCACAGCGGTCCGGAAGCTATGCGTCACGCATTTTCTGCCAATGTAGATGATGAAGTGTTGTTCGATACCTATTTACGAGCATTTGAATATTGCATCCGACACAGTAATATACATACCGTAATGACGGCTTACAACGCTATAAATGGGGAACCGTGTTGTACAAATGAACGCCTGATGCGCGAAATTCTCCGGGATAAATTCGGATTTGAAGGCTTTGTTGAAACGGATTCCGGTTCCATTAATGATATTCATAATGGTTTTAAGATAACGAATTCTGTGGTCAATTCCGTTGCCAGATCTTTGAATGCGGGATGCGACCTCGATATCGGTGGAAAGTTCCGCAATTTGAAGGAAGCATACGAAAGAGGACTGGTTACGGAAGAACGCATTACCGAAGCCTGTGAAAATGTCTACACAACCCGCTGTGCAATGGGCTGTTTTGCGGAGGATTGCGAATACGATGCAATTGACTACAGCGTCGTACGATCCATGAAGCATCGTGCACTTGCAAAAAAAGCAGCAGCCGACAGCATCATTCTTTTGAAGAACAACGGCGTGCTTCCAATCGATCAGAGTAAATATCGCTCCATTGCCGTTATCGGTCCCAACTCCAACGACCGTGATGTGCTGCTGGCAAACTATACAACTGAACCAAGTGAGTATACCACTTTCTACAAGGGCATCAAGGAAGCATCGGATATTCCTGTATACTGGGAAAAAGGATGCGAACTAAACAGCAACTCTCATGCAAACTACCGTTCTGCTCTGAACGCTGCCAAACGTGCGGATTTGATTATCCTGGTACTTGGCATAGCGCCCGGCATGGAAGGAGAAGAAGGCGATACAAATGACCATTGGACCATCAAGGGAGACAAGCCTACCCTTAATCTTCCGGAAGTCCAGATGAAGCTCTACCGTGAAATGATTGCTTTTGGCAAACCTGTCATTGTTGTGAATGTTAGCGGCAGTTGCGTCAATCTTACTGAATTTGCGCAGTCCGGTGATGCATTACTGCAGTGTTTCTACCCGGGTGAACTGGGCGGGGAAGCTTTGGGGGATATTCTTTTTGGCAAAGTAAGCCCATCCGGTCGTCTGCCGGTTACATTTTACGCTACGGAAGATGATCTTCCTCCGTTTGAAGATTATTCCATGAAGAATCGGACTTATCGTTTTTATGAAGGAACACCGCTTTATCCCTTCGGATATGGACTTTCATATACCAGTTTTGCCTATTCTGATATCGTTGTACAAAACCAGTCTGTCAGTGTAACAGTAACGAATGTTGGTGCAAGAAATGGTGCGGACGCAGTCCTGCTCTATGGAGAAAAAGATGGAAGGTTTGAATTGATCGGTTTTGAAAAAATTGAACTTACTGCCGGTGCAGCAGAGCGTATCACCATCGAATACGAAGGCAGGTATAGCCGGTTTAGAGTTGGTTTCGATAATGGGACACAAAAATAAAATATGTCCATTTACAAAAAAATGACTATATACGTAAAATATAATGGGTCGTACGAGCAAAACGGAAAAAAATATGGTAGTGTAAAGCAAGTTATGAAAAACCCGGAGCCGAAAAAATAGGCTCAATTGAACCTTGAAAATTGCAGATATATCAGTTTTCTGCAGCTGCCGCCACCCTTGACAGCATACAGAAGCAATGCTCTGGTCCGCGTACC
>JAFTVQ010000138.1 GCA_017461865.1 Lachnospiraceae bacterium
CTCAAAGGACAAATTTACAACCTCTTCTAAAGCCTTTGTAAACACTTCCAACTCCACAGAAGCCTTGTTGGAGAACGATTGCTCCTTGTCATGCATTTCTTTTGCAGACTGCACAATGTTAACTGCATGGTCACTGATACGTTCAAAATCACCGATGGTATGAAGCAGTACCGACAAGGTATGAGAATCTCTTTCTGAGAGATCTTTGCTACTGAGCTTCACAAGATAATTACCCATCTCATCCTCGTATTTATCTATAATGTCTTCCATCTCAAAAATCTTTTGCGCCTTGTCTTCATCATATTTGTGAAGAAGCTTTGTTGCCTCAAACAACGCTTTCTTTGTAATTTCCGACATTTCAAAAGCAACATTTTGACATTGTTCCATCGCAAGTCCCGGTGTGTCAAGAAAACGCACATCCAAGAGATGAAGCTTGTTTTCCGCCACTTCTTCCTCCTTTTGATCCGGAACCGCAAGTGTTGCAAGTTTTACAAGAAGCTTGGCAAAAGGAAGCAGAATCAGTGTTGCCGTCACGTTAAAGATAGAATGAATGGTTGCAATTCCCGCTGCATCTGCACTCGTTTTGAGAAACGCAAAATCAACAAACACATTTGCGGTATAAAAAATCAGCATAAAAATTGCTGTACCTACTATATTAAAAAACAAATGTACTACAGCAGCTCTTTTTGCATTTTTCTTTGCTCCTATGGAAGAAATCAACGCAGTCACACAAGTACCGATATTCTGACCCATAATAATAGGCAACGCCGTTGCATAACTGACCGCCCCTGTCTGGCAAAGTGCCTGGAGAATACCGACCGATGCAGACGAACTCTGAATAATAGCAGTTAAAACAGCACCTGCCAAGAGCCCGAGAATCGGGTTAGAAAACATAAGGAGAATATTAGTAAATTCAGGAACATCCGCAAGCGGTTTTACGGCCGCTGACATCGCATCCATACCGGTCATAAGAATCGCAAATCCTACCAGAATCTTGCCGATGTTATGATTTTTCTCTTTCTTTGTAAACATAATCAAAAATACACCGATTAACGCAAGCACCGGCGAAAATGATGTCGGTTTTAACAATTGAATAAAAAAGTTGTCCCCTTCGATACCGCTCAAACTTAAAATCCACGCAGTTGCAGTTGTACCGATATTGGCACCCATAATAATACCGACTGCCTGCTGCAGCTTCATGATACCGGAGTTAACAAATCCGACTACCATGACGGTTGTCGCAGAGGAACTCTGAATCACCGCAGTGACTCCGGCTCCCAATAAAACTGCTTTGATTGGATTGCTGGTCATCTTTTCCAAAATCTTTTCCAACCGTCCGCCGGATGCTTTAGAAAGCCCCTCTCCCAAAAGATCCATTCCGTAAAGGAACAGGGCAAGTCCGCCTATCATTGCTAAAATACTAAAAAAATCCATAATAGCCTCCTCTTTCGCTATAAGTAATCTTTTCCGTCTTCCTCATTTTATAATATCATTGTAAAATTAAAAACAGTTCTATGTAAAATTTAAGTAAAAAATAGCCGCAAAGCGACTATTTTTTACGTTTCTTAACCGCCGCCCGCAAGTTTCACCGGTCCGTCAAGGACTTCCCTTGCCACTTTGAGCGTATTGTCTTTCATCACATAAACTGCCCATTTTACAAGTACAATTTCACCATCGGCAATTTCCAACGCTGTAATACAACGCGGATGTACACAACTGCCGGAATTAAAATATCCGGGCAACCGAGGCGTCAATCGCGAACGGTGCGTATGCCCTGTCACTAAAGAAATCTCCCGTTTCTCCACCCATTTTTCCAACTTGCGCTCCACACGATTTGCTTTTTCGTAACTTTTCCCTGCATCGGTCGGATCGTGTACACCGAACAGCTCTAACGGTCTCCAAACATAGCGGACCAAAAAGCGTCCCAGTCTCCAGAAAGTATCATTTAAAAGATCTCCCTGATGTCCATGAGCAAGAAAAAGCTCTGTTCCATTACATCGATAGCGCAGCCGGATGCCTTCCAAAATTTGTATTCCCGGAAAATGTTGCCCGTAAAACTTTTTCACATATTCGTTTTTCTCTTTTGCTTTGTCATGGTTTCCGTAAATCATAAGAAGCCGGCCCTTTTTGTAAAATTCCGACATCAGCCAGAACGCATCGCTATGTGCGCGCAGAATCTGCTCCGGCTTCCGGTTTTCCCATAGTTCATCTCCGTCGCCGAGTTCAATATAAGAGTAACCGTTTCGGTAATAATTACTCAGTGCAGCAAAAAACAAATGCTGATTGGGGGCAAAATTATCACCCCAATTTGCAACTCCTCTGTGACAATCGCTCATAATTACAAATTTGCTGTCATTTCCAAAATCTATTACAGGAACCGCTTTACGGACATCATCCAATCGCTTTACGGTTGCTTTCATAAACTCACACCTCCGGGATATGCCTTTTTCGGCCACGCAGCCTTCTCCATCTCGTAAAACCAAACAGTGCACGATACAATAACGGATAGCGGTAACGCAGAAAAGTAATCTTATCCAAGTCCGACACAAATACGCGGGTTCTTTTTTGGTACAACCGACAGTTTCTCTTATTATTTTTTTGTGCCAGCCATCTCAAAATCCCATATTTCCGACCCGGCTGTTTCAGCTTCGGCAGAGAATAGTACAATGTCACATAATTACCGCCAAAGTAGGCTTCTCTGCTTCTGTAACCGGCATCGAGCAACCCTCTGAAAAAAGCGTAGCACATCCGTTCTGTCGGGAATACGATTTTAACACACATCGTAAGATTTTCCGGCCTCGAATAAAGTCCCGGCTCAAATGCAGTCAGCCACCAATGTCTCGCCCGCCTTCTGATAATTTCCTCACCATCACGATACAGCACATATTGCATTTGTAAAAGATCTTCATTCTCCACAGCATCATAATGAAGATTTCTCTCATCTCCCGGTTTGAAATCTTCCGGTTTCTCAGCCCGGTATACACCGAGCTCTGCACCGGTCGTCATTCCGTACTGCCCTTTCCACAGCTCTATCAGCCACCGTCTTCCCTCATATTCAAAATAAATCGGTTCACAATCAATTACCATAGAAAGCAAAACCGCACCTTCGTCAAATGCCTTCTCATATCCAAGATTCCTCTGCCACGGGTGCAAGCGTGAATACATGATGTCCTGCCCCGGATCATATAAAAAACCAAACGGCCGGAGCACCTCATCCAATTTTTGTATTTTCTCCTCCTCTGTCTCCTGTTTTACTTTTTTTACCGCCCACTTCGTCCGAAATACGGCAATAATAAAACTTAAGATCACTAATATCAAAAAAAGAATTCCTATATAAATAAAAATTTCCCGCATGATTTTCACTCCATGCTCTTTTTATTAATATATGAATTTCTTCAAAAAACGTGTAATTACGACAAAAAATGAAAACCCTCCGGCATCATATTTTTTGAAAAGGACAATGCAAACGCATCCGCTTCAGAAAATATGATGCCGGAGGGGCATATATTTCTTTTGTTATATTTTCTCTTATTTCAAAAATTCCTTCGTCTTTGTATACACACCCTGTGCATCCAAACCATACTTCTCCACAAGAGCTGCTGCCGGTCCGGACTCACCGAATTTGTCATATACGCCGATTTTGCAAACTTTTGTCGGTGCTTTTTCAGCAAGAACATCACAAACCGCACTTCCGAGACCGCCGATAACAGAATGTTCCTCCACTGTCACAACTTTTCCCGTCTTCTTTGCAGAAGCAAGTACAAGTTCTTCGTCGAGAGGCTTGATGGTGTGAATATTGATTACTTCAGCATCAATACCGTCTGCTGCAAGTTTCTCCGCTGCTCCGAGGGCACTTTCCACACAAATACCGGAAGCGATGATAGTTACATCTTTTCCTTCTCTCAGTAGAACTCCTTTTCCGATCTCAAATTTGTAATCATCTCTTTCATTGATAACCGGAACTGCTGCACGTCCGAAACGGAGATAAACCGGTCCCTCCATCTCAATTGCTGCGCGAACAGCTGCTCTTGCCTCAATATCATCCGAAGGCACGATAACTGTCATACCCGGAATGGTACGCATAAGAGCCACATCCTCGTTACACTGATGTGTTGCACCGTCTTCACCTACAGTAATACCTGCATGTGTTGCACCGATTTTTACATTCAGATGCGGATATCCGATGGAGTTACGAACCTGCTCAAAGTTACGTCCTGCTGCAAACATAGCAAATGACGAAATAAACGGAATTTTTCCGCATGTTGCAAGTCCGGCTGCGATACCTGTCATATTACACTCTGCAATACCACAGTCAATGAAACGATCCGGAAATGCTTTCTGGAACGTTGCTGTCTTCGTTGCGCCTGCGAGGTCCGCATCCAATACTACTAAGTTAGGAAAATCCTTTCCGCAGTCAGCAAGTGCATTTCCGTAACTTTCTCTTGTCGCGATTTTCTTAACATCTGCCATTATGCCATGCCTCCTTTCGCAAGCTCTTCGCCGATTTTTTCCAAATCTGCCATTGCGATTGCATACTCCTCATCATTCGGAGCTTTGCCGTGCCAGCCTGCTTTATCTTCCATGAAGGAAACACCTTTTCCTTTCACCGATTTCATTATAATTGCTGTCGGCATTCCTTTGGTCTCTTTTGCTTCTTTCATTGCAGCACGGATCTCATCGAAATTGTGTGCATCTATATTGATTACATGGAAATTAAAAGCTTCAAATTTTTTGTCAATCGGGTATACGGAACATACATCTTCTACTTTACCGTCAATCTGAAGACCGTTGTTATCCACAATAACAACAAGATTGTCAAGCTTGTTTGCACCTGCAAACATCGCTGCTTCCCAAACCTGTCCTTCCTGAATCTCACCGTCTCCGAGAAGCGTATAGACTCTGTAATCCTTCTGATCCATCTTTCCGGCTACTGCCATTCCGACCGCAGCGGAAATACCCTGTCCGAGAGAACCGGAGCTCATGTCCACTCCCGGTGTTTCCTGCATACAAGGATGTCCCTGAAGATAAGATCCAAGATGACGAAGAGTTTTTAAATCTTCCACAGGAAAATATCCACGGTTTGCAAGCGTAGAATACAATCCCGGTGCCGTATGACCTTTGGATAACACGAAACGATCCCTGTCTTCCTTTCTCGGATCCGCAGGATCAATATTCATCTCTTCGAAATAAAGATACGTAAACATATCTGCTGCCGACAAAGATCCGCCCGGATGGCCGGCCTTTGCACTGTGAACTGCAGTCACGATACCTTTACGAACTTCGTTTGCTGTTTTCTGAAGCTCTAAATTTGTCATTTGACTTCCTCCATCTGAATTTTGTGTCGGATAAAATCCACCCGACATATATTGTATAAAATATGTCGGGCGATTTCAATTCATTTTATGGTTTTTCCTGTAAAAAACTTATGCGAATGGATTCTCTGTCGGATATAATGTTCCCTTTGGCTGATTATAACCGATTTCATCCACTTCTACGCCGATGTATTTGAATACTTCGTAAAGTGCTTTTCCAAAATGACCGAAAGCAACTGCTCCGTGATGCGGATAGTTTCCTTCAATTAATACATGACGGTAGAATCTGCCCATTTCAGGAATTGCAAACACACCGATGGCTCCGAAAGATTTTGTTGCTACCGGAAGTACTTCACCATGCGCGATGTAAGCACGGAGTTTTGCGTCTGCTGTAGACTGCAGACGGAAGAATGTGATATCTCCAGGAACG
The DNA here is from genome assembly GCA_017461865.1 of Lachnospiraceae bacterium. Taxonomy (GTDB): domain Bacteria; phylum Bacillota; class Clostridia; order Lachnospirales; family Lachnospiraceae; genus SVFI01. The sequence continues at coordinate 5,743 of JAFTVQ010000138.1, forward strand.
ATATCTCCTTCCAATGTACCCTGTGTTACTTCTTCCGGAAGATTTCTTGCCATAATCATCTGATACTGCATTCCGCAGAAAGATAACTTCTTGCTGTTCGTATTTCCGCAGTGGAATCCCATAAATGTATCCTTGTGTGTATATGGGAATTTTCCTTCAATAGACTCTTTGTACATATCTGCCGGTACAGAGTTGTTAATATCGAGAAGTGTCACGATATCTTCACTTACTGTGTAACCGATGAACTCACTGAGTGCTCCGTAGATATCTACTTCACAAGATACCGGAATTCCCATACCTGTCAAACGGCTGTTTACGTAGCAAGGAACGAAACCGAACTGTGTCTGGAATGCCGGCCAGCATTTTCCTGCAATTGCAACATACTCACGATATCCTTTGTGCTCCTCAACCCAGTCAAGCAATGTAAGTTCGTACTGGGCAAGTTTCGGTAAAATACCCGGTTTGTTGTTTCCGCTTCCGAGTTCTTCTTCCATTTCTTTTACTTTTGCAGGAATTCTCTCGTCGTTTTCATGTTTCTTGAATGCTTCAAATAAATCGAGCTCTGAGTTTTCTTCAATTTCAACACCAAGGTTGTAAAGCTGTTTAATCGGGGCATTACAAGCAAGGAAGTTAAGCGGTCTAGGACCGAAGCTGATAATCTTTAATTTTCCGAGAGCATCTACTGCGCGGGCAATCGGAATAAATTCTTTAATCATGTCTGCACAATCCTCAGCAGTTCCTACCGGATACTCAGGAATATATGCTTTTACATTACGAAGCTTTAAGTTGTAGCTTGCATTGAGCATACCACAGTATGCATCTCCACGTCCGCCGATCAAATCATTCTGGGACTCTTCAGCTGCTGCACAGAACATAACCGGTCCGTCAAAATGTTTTGCGAGCAATGTTTCTGCAATTTCCGGTCCGAAGTTTCCGAGATACACGCAAAGTGCATTACATCCTGCTTTTTTCACATCTTCGAGCGCCTGTACCATATGAATTTCACTTTCAACGATACAAATTGGACATTCATAAATGTCTGCTGCATCATATTTTGCTTTGTAAGCTTCCACTAAAGCTTTTCTTCTGTTTACGGAAAGCTCTTCCGGGAAACAGTCACGAGATACTGCTACAATACCGATTTTTACTGTTGGTGCGTTGTACATGTCTTTTAACCCTCCATTTGTTGTTTTTCATTATTTTCATTATTAATAAGCCCTGTGCTTATTCGTTCAAATTTAAGTTCTTTCCGATCAAACCGATGTGTGCGCCTGCATCAAGTCCGCCTTCTGCATGACCGATCAACCATTTGTTTTTCGCTGTAATCAGTTTGTCTTCCCATCCGTCATGAGTCTCATCAAGCGGATAATTTGTGCCCTTCGGAAGAACTACGGAAACCTTGAATCCTTCGTTGTTCAAATCGCAAGGAGCATAGTGAAGTGTAGTTGCATAGAATTCAACGGCTACACCTTTCGGAATTTTAAATGCTTCCACCAAAGATGTGTCATAGGTGAAATCCTCTGTTACATCCGCCTGAAGGCCGAGCATAACAACTGCATCCGTGGCTGCCACATTTATTTCGGAACTTCTGTGGTACTCTAATGCATTGAGCATTACATTGTGCCCATTGCAATATCCGATTTGAATCGGAAGCTCACCGTAAGCTTTTGTCGTAAGTTCCTGCATAACAGGGAGTGCCTCAAGCTCCGGAATGGACGGCTCATACACAACCCCTTCCGGAAGCGGAGTATTCTGCATCGCTTCCACAAGTCCTGAAAAATCAATGTTTTCAACAATTTTTCCGTACTTTTTGAATTTTGGATCTGTTACGTCATAAATCTGCATGGGAATCTCTCCTTTCTCTCTTTGCCTTTTACTTCGTTATAATGTCGTAAATCGGTTTGCAAGCAGGGTAAATTTCTTTAAACTGCTGATATTTCTCTTCATATTTTGCTACCAACTCTGCTTCCGGTTCTACCGTATCCACGATTTTTACAATTTTAGCTGCTGCGTCTTCCACGCTTGCAAACTCACCGTTTGCAACTGCTGCCAACATCGCTCCTCCGAGCGCCGGCCCTTCTTCACTCTCGATGACATCCACTTTCAGGTTCATGATATTTGCAATCATCTTCTTCCAAAGCGGACTCTTTGCTCCTCCTCCGCAAATCTTGGTACGCTTAATATCAATACCGAGACTTCTGGCCACTTCAAGGGAATCACGAAGGGCAAATGCCACGCCTTCCAAAACTGCCTGCGTCATATCTTCACGGGATGTATCCATCGTCATTCCGATGAAAGTTCCTCTCGCATTCGGATTGTTGTGCGGCGAACGCTCACCCATCAGATACGGAAGGAAAAATACATGATTCTCGCCCAGTTTTGTAATGTCTTTCTGCTCAGCACCGTAATCCTGTGTACGGATAATATCGTCCATCCACCACTTATTACAACTTGCTGCGGAAAGCATACATCCCATCAGATGGTAATGCCCGTCTGCATGGGCAAATGCATGGAGCGCATTGTACTTATCCACTCCGAATTTATCGGAAGAGATAAAGATGGTTCCGCTTGTTCCGAGAGAAATGTTACACATTCCATCACCTACGGTTCCTGTTCCGACTGCTGCTGCAGCATTGTCTCCGGCCCCGGCAACAACTTTACAATTCTCCGGAATGCCGAGCTCATTCGCGATTTCCGGCAATACCGTTCCGACCGTCTCATAAGATTCAAAAATCTGTGCAAGCTGAGATTCTTTCACACCGCAAATCTCACACATCTCTTTGGACCAACATCTGTTCTTTACATCAAAAAGTAACATTCCGGATGCATCGGATACATCCGTACAATGTACACCGGATAATTTATATGCGATGTAATCCTTCGGAAGCATAATTTTTTCAATCTTTGCAAAATTTTCCGGCTCTTTATTTTTTACCCAAAGCACCTTCGGTGCTGTAAATCCGGTAAAAGAAATATTGGCCGTGTACTCGGAAAGTTTGTCTTTGCCGATGACATGATTCAAATAATCGCATTCTTCTGTGGTACGACCGTCATTCCATAAAATAGCAGGACGGATAACGTTATCTTCTTTATCCAAAATTACAAGTCCGTGCATCTGTCCGCCGAAGCTGATGCCTGCCACTTGTGATTTGTCTGCATCTTTTATCAGTTCTTTGATACCCGCCATCACCTGCTCGTACCAATCCTCAGGCTTTTGTTCACTCCAGCCCGGATGCGGAAAATAAAGCGGATATTCTTTGGAAACAATGTTTTGAATGTTACCTTCTCCATCCATAAGCAAAAGCTTTACTGCAGACGTTCCTAAATCAACCCCGATATATAACATACCCATCCTCCTTAATACCTTCTGTTTTGCGCTGTGTGCACGTGCACACTTTTATCATAATATGAATTATTCTAATTTGCAATATGAATTTTTTTCCTCTCTCTGTTTTTTCTGTTTTTCACAAAGAAATCGTCAGTTTTTTATGGGGTTTTCACATACTTACAAAAAATATATAACATCTTGCGTGCACGTAGCACATTTTAGTGCTCTTTTTCATTGACTTTAAAATACCGATGTGTTAGTTTATTTTTAAACCAAAGATAAATGAAGGAGGAAACTCAATGGCAACCATCAAAGAAATTGCTGACTTGGCCGGCGTCTCACGCGGTACGGTTGACCGGGTTTTAAATAAAAGAGGATCTGTGAATCCGCAGACTGCGCAAAAAATATTGGAAATTGCCCAGGCATTGGATTATAAACCAAACCGGGCAGGTCTTGTTCTCGCAGCCCAGAAAAAGAATTTGAAATTGGGGGTAATTCTGTTTGGAGAAGGAAATCCTTTTTTTGATGATGTGATTGCGGGTATTCGCCACAAGGAAGAAGAACTCGCCTGCTATAACTGCAGCGTTGTCATCAAACGGGTCGCTGTCGATACCGATGAACAAATCCGGGCGATAGATGATCTTCTGAAAGAAGGGGTAAACGGCATCGCTATCTCTCCTACCAATGATGCACGGCTCGCCTCTAAAATTGACGAAATCTATGAACAGGGCATTCCTGTCGTCGCATTAAACACAGATATTAAAAATTGTAAGCGTCTTGCTTTTGTCGGAAGCAATTATTACCAGTCCGGAGCTACGGCTGCAGGACTGATGCGGCTTATGGCAAAAGAAGATGACGTCCGCATCGGCATTATCGCCGGATCTTCCGAAGTACTTTGTCACACGGAAAGAATTGCCGGATTCAAACATGCAATTGAAAAATGTGAGCACATTAAACTTGTGGAAACCATCATGAATCATGATGATGATTTTGTAAGTTACGATATGACCTCACAGCTTTTGAAATCACATCCGGAAATAAATGCTCTTTTCTTTGCTGCAGGAGGAGTTTACGGCGGTTGTCGTTCTGTTCTCGCACAAAACCGCTCAAAAGATATGACCATTATAACCTTCGATCAGGTTGAAACTACCAAAGAGATGATTATGAAGGATGTCATATCCGCAACCATCTGCCAGGAGCCTTTTGTTCAAGGCAGTAGACCTTTGGATATTTTATTTACTTACCTGGCTACAGGTGAACTTCCGGAACAGGAGCATAACTACACAGCGGTAGATATCAGAATTAAGGAGAATTTGGATTAAAGGAAAACAGCCCGGTTCATTTTGAATCGGGCTGTCTTTGGTTAATACTCATTTGCTTACGCAGGTGCGCATTTGTTTAATCTATTATTTATTTTCCTGATTTCTGATTCATTATTTCTAACCTTTATACCCAAGATTTCTAACTCCTCGTTCGGCTTTCTTGCCTCGTCCAGTTTTCGTGATAAATCCAAATGTGCTTCCGCAACTCTTTGAATATTTATTTTCACTTCATTCTCTATTTCCAGTCTCACAATTCTTATGTCATTTCCTAAATCAAATACACGCGGTTTCACATCCGCCACATCCTCTTCTAACTTACAGATGCGCGGCTTAATATCCGCCATGTCCTCTTCTAACTTACAGATGCGTGGTTTCATATCTGCTACATCCTCTTCTAATTTACGGATGCGCGGTTTAATATCCGCCATATCCTCTTCCAACTTACAGAGGCGCGACTTCACATCTGCCATATCCTCTTCCAACTTACGGATGCGCAGCTTAATATCCGCCATGTCCTCTTCTAACTTACAGATGCGCGGCTTAATATCCGCCATATCCTCTTCTAACTTACAGATGCGTGGTTTCATATCTGCTACATCCTCTTCTAATTTACGGATGCGCGGCTTAATATCCGCCATATCCTCTTCCAACTTACGGATGCGCGGTTTAATATCCGCCATATCCTCTTCCAACTTACAGATGCGCGACTTCACATCTGCCATATCCTCTTCCAACTTACGGATGCGCAGCTTAATATCCGCCATGTCCCTTTTTAATTCTGCAACATCACTCTCTATAACGATCACTTTTTCCAATAATAAATCCAGTTTTTCGCTGTCAGTCATACTGTTTTCTCCTCTCTTTTCTGCTTATAAATATACCTCCTGATATATTTTGTTAATCTGTTCCGTGAAAAAATATCGAATGATAAGGAAAATAAGAAAACTCAGAAATGTTTGTAGAAAAACACTATCATACATGTATGCTGTTAGTCAATGACAACTTTCAAACAAAAACCGTGTAGC
>JAFTVQ010000139.1 GCA_017461865.1 Lachnospiraceae bacterium
GTTGGCTACGTGGATAAGTACCTGGTCGCCCACGTCGTGTCCGTAATTATCATTTACTTTCTTGAAATCATCAATATCTGCCATAATCAGACTGAACTGCGCGCCGGTCTTTTTGGCCGTATCCATTACGTGATTGAGATGAACCTCCATACTGCGTCGGTTCAGCAGTTTGGTCAGCGGATCGTGGCTTGCAATTTTATCCAGAGTTTCATTTTCGTGCATGAGATTTCGCTGCATCTGACGGATCTCAATGGAAAACATGACTGAGAAAAAAATAGTAATAGCAAACGCTGTCGCTGAGTTTACGCAGAAGCTGATAGTGATAAACTCTTTAGAAGCCACGTTGGTATACATCGGTGTAGTGTTGTCACAGATTAATCGGGTGATAACAAAGCATATACAAACAAAAATGCCTGTGAGAATCGGGCTGAGAATATGTCTGCGTATCTGAGGCAATGTCAGTGACAGATAAAACGCAATCGGTATGAGAGCCATAACATACGTCATATAGCCCCAGTGCCATCCCATCAGAATCGAGAAAAAGATGGAATGAAACAGCACCTCGGTAATGGTAGCCATAAAAATCCATATATATTTTTCTTTGCGGACCAACACCGTTGCCATATAAAGGTAAAAAATAGTTGACAGCACATTGTAGTAGTATACCGGCGTGATATTCAGATAGAAAAATGTCACTGTGATAACCATGTGTATTGTGGCTGCAACATAACATATGAACGAATATTTAAAGGAATTGTCAATAGTAAGCGTACCGCTTAGATATCCGTTCATTCTGTGAATCCAGTGTTTCATGTATATAACCCCTTATTTATATTAAAATATTACAAACGAAAAAGGTTTCGCTATAAAAAATATAGGAAACCTTTGTTTGTCATTTGAGTCGTACAAGCAGCTTTAAACGGTAAGGTCAATGTTGGCGCCCAAATGAGGTGTAACCGATTGTTCCATCATGGAGCGGTCCATCATTGCCACAAGAGAATCACCCATAGCAGCAGAAGTGTCTAATGATTTACTCAACATAGCGATACCGAAATCTGTATTTAACTGGTTTTTGGCCATTGCCATTGATAATGCAGCGATATCCATAAGGGCTCCTCCTTTCCTATGAGCATAGACTTTTTTCTATAATAACATGAAGCGCGGTAAATGGCAAGAAAGAGCATAGACAAAAATGAAAAAAAAAGATATAATCTTTTTGTATGGGAGGGTGCATATATGGCATTTGGACTTGTTTCTTTGGAAAAGAGAATAAAAGATAATATAAAAAATTACAGCCCGGAGCAGTTGTTTGACATAGTTAAGCTTTCTGCGTATCTGGAGGCTGCCTGTCAGGTGAGCGGTATCAGCTTTTTGCTTGTGGATCGGCATGGGGAGAAAGCAGTCAGCACCGGTGGATTTTCGGACTTTAAACCGGATGTGGTCAATGCGCCGGGAGAGAAGATCCGTGTCAGCGGACGGACGATAGCGCATCTTTATACGCGTGTCGGTGAATCGTTGTCGGATGCACAGAAATTGTTTGTGGATGAAGTGGTACAGCAGCTCACGATGCTTGCCGAAAGTACATATATCAACATGGAAACTTCACTTTATGTGGATGAACTGGAAAAACGTCTTGAGAAGGAGCAGTATCAGGTAAAACACGGAGAGAAAAAGGATGCGCTTACCGGAACGCTCAACAGTACTTATTTCGAGAACCGGGCCAATGTTATCGACCGTTCAGATGTGGTGCCGGTAGCGGTAATCTGTGCCAATATCAACGATTGGAAATATGTCAATGACCGGTACGGGGATGAGGAAAGTGACCGTCTGATTAAGGTGGTTGCCGACATTCTCAAAAATGAAGCGAAAAATGAGTATGTCATCGGCAGATGCGGAGGTGATTTCTTCCATGTTCTGATTCCTATGGTTGAGGACGGCGAGGCAGAGGATTATTGCAAGCGGGTACAGACTGCATGCGATTCGTTTGAGGATGAAAAGATTGCGCCTTCTGTTGCCTGCGGTTATGTGTTTAAGACGAACGTAGAACAGTCGGTGATGGAATTGGTATCCGATGCGGAGTATGAGATGTTCAATAACAAATTTGAAATCAAAAATGCACCGGGCTACAGAGAACGTTTGGAGAAATAGTACGGTGACGGAAAAATTATTATGAAATAGAAACGATAGTATGAGCTGCAGAGCCGGTGTGTCCGGTTTTGCGGCTTGTATTTTGTCTGGTGGGAGAGAAGTATCATGGCGGATAGAAAAGCAGTTTTTTTTGACATTGACGGGACGTTGTTTGAACAGGGAAAAGCAGTTCCGGAAAGCACGGTCAAAGCCATTCACAAGTTGCGGGAGAACGGCCATCTGGCATTTGTGTGCAGCGGACGCAGCAGAATTATGGTTCCGGAGTCCCCGATTCTTTCTGTCGGTTTTGACGGAGTGATTGCTGCGTGCGGAATGTACGGAAGTTTTGGAGAAAAGGTCCTGTTTGATGAGGAGATGAGATACGAATGGCTTTCGGATATTATTCCGGTGTTAAAAAGCACGGGAACTATGTATATTTTGGAAGGCAGCGAATATATTTATTATGATGAGCTCACAATCCATCATGCCATTGATGACTGGTATGTGCGCTCAATTGAAGAGATGATTCCGGATCGGTTTAAGGTTGTTCCGGACAAGATAGAAGAGATTCATGCAAACAAGATCAGCATTCAGGTTCCTATGGCACGGAAGGAAGAAGTGTTTGACAGGGCAAAGAATTATTTTCAGCTGCTTCTTCATGAGGAAAACATTGCAGAGATTGTTCCGCATGGATTTACGAAGGCCGGGGGCATACAGAGGATGTGCGGATTGCTCGGCGTAGACAGGAAGGATACGTTTGCGGTCGGTGACAGTATCAATGACATCGAGATGCTGCGCTACGCACAGGTTGGAATTGTCATGGGCAACGGGACACAGATTGCAAAGGAGAATGCGGACTATATCACCACCGATATTTATGATGACGGTATATGGAATGCCCTTAAGCATTTCGACCTCATATAATTATAAAACATTTATAAAATCTGCTATTTCAGGGAAAACAAGCCAAAACAAAGAAAAAGTGAGTAAACAAGAGAAAACGAGAGCAAATTACTAGTTTACAGCCTCTAATTTGGCTTGCAATAGATATGCAAAAAAACTAATATAATCATTGTGGTTAGCACTCGGGACGAAAGAGTGCTAATAAAGTGCGAAAGAGAACAGATTGAAAATAGAAGGAGGTTTTTAGTTATGAAATTAGTACCACTTGGAGACAGAGTTGTTTTGAAACAGCTTGTCGCAGAGGAGACAACCAAATCCGGTATCGTATTACCGGGACAGACAAAGGAAAAACCGCAGCAGGCAGAAGTTCTTGCAGTCGGACCGGGCGGAATGGTAGACGGAAAAGAAATCGCAATGCATGTGAAAGTAGGAGATCAGGTGATTTTCTCAAAATATGCGGGAACGGAAGTAAAGCTGGATGACGAGGAATACATGGTAGTTCGTCAGAGCGATATTTTAGCGATTGTACAGGAATAATTTGAAACAGTCTGAAGGAGGTCATAAAACATGGCAAAAGAAATTAAATACGGAGCAGATGCGAGAGCTGCTCTTGAATCCGGTGTAAACCAGCTGGCAGATACGGTCAGAGTAACACTGGGACCGAAAGGAAGAAATGTAGTTTTAGACAAATCATACGGCGCGCCGCTCATCACAAATGACGGCGTGACTATTGCAAAAGAGATTGAGCTTGAGGATGCGTTTGAGAACATGGGCGCGCAGCTTGTAAAGGAAGTTGCTACCAAGACAAACGACGTTGCAGGTGACGGTACAACAACAGCAACTGTCCTTGCTCAGGCGATGATCAATGCGGGAATGAAGAACCTTGCAGCAGGTGCAAACCCGATCATTCTTCGTAAAGGTATGAAGAAAGCAACGGATTGTGCAGTGGAGTCCATTGCAAAGATGAGCTCAAAAGTAAACGGCAAAGAACATATTGCCAAAGTTGCAGCAATCTCTGCAGGTGACGAAGAGGTTGGTAATCTTGTTGCAGATGCTATGGAAAAAGTATCCGGTGACGGTGTCATCACCATCGAAGAGAGTAAGACAATGCTCACTGAGCTTGATCTTGTAGAAGGTATGCAGTTTGACCGCGGTTACATTTCCGCTTACATGGCGACAGATATGGATAAGATGGAGGCAGTTCTTGACACACCGTACATCTTAATAACAGATAAGAAGATTTCCAACATTCAGGAAATTCTTCCGCTCCTTGAGCAGATTGTACAGTGCGGTGCAAAACTTCTCATCATCGCAGAGGATGTGGAAGGCGAAGCCCTCACAACACTTATCGTAAATAAACTTCGCGGTACATTCAATGTGGTAGCTGTAAAGGCACCGGGATACGGTGACAGAAGAAAAGCGATGCTGGAAGATATCGCGATTCTTACAGGCGGTCAGGTAATCAGCTCCGAGCTCGGTCTGGAACTGAAAGACACAACAATGGAACAGCTCGGTCGTGCAAGATCCGTAAAAGTACAGAAAGAAAATACGGTCATCGTAGACGGTGAAGGTTCCAAAGAAGCAATCCAGGCCCGTATCGCTTCCATCAAGAAACAGGTGGAAGAGACAACATCTGATTTCGACCGTGAAAAATTACAGGAAAGACTTGCAAAACTCGCAGGCGGTGTAGCGGTTATCCGTGTCGGTGCTGCAACAGAAACAGAGATGAAAGAATCCAAACTTCGTTTGGAAGACGCGCTTGCAGCGACAAAGGCAGCAGTGGAAGAGGGTATCATCTCCGGTGGCGGTTCTGCTTACATCCACGCTTCCAAGGAAGTGGCGCTCCTTGCAGATACATTGGAAGGCGACGAGAAGACAGGTGCACAGATTGTACTCAAAGCTCTTGAGGCTCCTTTATTCCACATTGCAGCCAATGCAGGTTTGGAAGGAAGCGTAATTATAAATAAAGTAAGAGAATCTGAGGCAGGAGTCGGTTTTGATGCACTCAAAGAAGAGTATGTCGACATGGTTGCAACAGGAATTCTTGATCCGGCGAAAGTGACAAGAAGCGCACTTCAGAACGCAACAAGTGTGGCATCCACACTCCTTACGACAGAGTCGGTAGTTGCCAACATCAAAGAAGATGTGCCTGCAATGCCGGCCGGCGCAGGTATGGGCGGAATGATGTAAGAATTCTGACAGGTACTCTTTAGGATATGTGACATGTTTTTTTGATAACAGGACATGTGATATGTTTGTTTGATAACATGATTTGTGACATGCGGGGCATATGGAGCACTGGAAGTGCTCGTATGCCCTGTTTTTGTGCTTTTGTCTTGAGTTATGTGAACTGGTTGGGCATATGGAGAAATATATGCTTCCTATGCCCAATTTTTTTGAAAAAGCCGGGCATAGGTGGTATGCAAAATTCCTATATGCCCAAATGGTTTACATAACGCCGAAAAATTGAGCGGTGGCGGGGCATGGGGACTATGAAGGTTCTGCATATGCCCAAGAGAGTCTTGTATATCCCCTATAAAGAGCTGCAGTTTACATAAAACAAGTATCATCAACACAAAAAAATCGCCTGAAAAAATATTTGCAAAAACTACTTGACCTGTCGTAGTAGTTGTGCTATATTTACTACGACAGATGTACTACGACAGACGTAGTACGACAGGTAATATAGTTTCGAAACACGGAAAATCAAATATAGGAAAGGAGAAAAGCAGATGATCAGTTCGGATGTTATGCGGGGATACAACGATATGTTGATCCTATATCTCGTCTACGATGCACCGTCATACGGATATGAGATATCCAAGCAGATCAAGGAAATGTCGGAAGGCGTCTATGTGATGAAGGAGACCACGCTGTACTCGGCGTTCAGCCGCTTGGAGAAAATGAAGTATATAGAAGCTTTTTTCGGAGATGAATCGGGTGGAAAGAGGAGAACGTACTACCGGATTACGGAGGAAGGCAGACAGTATTATCGGGAAAAATGTATAGAATGGCGAGAGATTCAGCAGGTAGTAGAAAAATTTATTCGTAAGTGAGGAGAAAGAGTATGGAAACAATCAGAATTTATTTAGAAAATATGTTTATGCATGTAAAGTCTACACCGGAGGTAGAAAAGGCCAAAGCAGAGCTTTATTCTATGATGGAGGATAAATATCAGGAGTTAAAAAAGGAAGGCAGGAGCGAAAACGAAGCCGTTGGTATTGTGATTTCTGAGTTTGGTAATCTTGATGAATTGGCGGCAGAGCTTGGAATTGAGGAAACAGTTGCTGACAGCAGTGAGATCGAAGGGGTTCATGTGACTCTTGAGGAGGCGAAGCAGTATTGTAAAGAGCAGGCAAAAGCCGGCATTCGTTACGGAATTGCATCCATGCTTTGCGTTTTGTGCCCGATTATGCTGATTTTGATGGGCGGATTGCAGGAGGAGTACGGATTTGCAGACGGAATTGTGGCAGCAGGAGGATTGATTCCGCTGCTTTTGATTATAGCATGTGCCGTGGCAATCTTTATCGTTACCGGTATTTCTATGTCAAAGTATGAGAAGTATGAGAAAGAAGAACTGTTTCTGGACTATGCGACCAAACAGTTTGTGGAGGCGCAGAGAGAGGACGGAAAGCTTACCTTTGCTCTTCAGATTGCGTTTGGAGTGTTTTTGTGTATTATCGCGGTGGTTCCTCTTATCATTGTAGGCAGCATGGAGCTTTCTTCGGATATGCCGGCCGTACTCTGCGTGCTTGTTATGCTTGCGATTATCAGTGTGGCAGTGTTCTTTTTTGTATCGGCAGGAACGAAGTCTGATGCTTACCATGTGCTTTTGCAGGAAGAAGAATACCGTGCGGACAGAAAGAGAAAAGGAAGTCCGCTCTACATTTTCGATTCCATTTACTGGCCGGTTGTGACATTAATTTATCTTGTGTGGAGTTTTCTTACCATGCAGTGGCACATCACATGGGTAATCTGGCCGGTTGCAGGGATACTCAGTGCGGTGTTTGAGGCAATCATCCGTGCTGTTTCAAAAGAGTAATTGTCAACAAATTCCACAATAGACAGAAAAAATCCATAATAGCATCAAAATTTGACATTATCAGACATACACAATGGCAATAGAATCCTTTAAAATAATAGAAAATTTTGGAAGGAGCCGGGTTTATGAACAGGGAGATTGTCGGGTCGAATGTCAGGCTGGCAAGAGTCAGAAATAATCTGACCCAGGAGCAGCTTGCGGAGATGGCCGATATTTCCTCATCTTATCTGAGTGCGATTGAACGCGGAAAGCAATCTGTAAGCCTAGAGTATATGAATCGCATTGCAGATGCTTTGAGGGTTCCGGTAGCGAATTTGCTTGTCCGTGAGAGGGAGGAAGGCTATGCTGCGCAGACCGGGACAGGGGGATGTAATATGTCTGATAGGGGAGAGGGGCCGCTTGTCACGAGGCGGAAAAGATTGAATCAGATTAACGAGATGCTTTCCGAGTGTGGGGACAGGGAGCTGCAGATCGTTCAGGAAGAGATTTCCTTACTGATGAATAAATTCCGGTATTTTGATGAAAAGGCAATCCGGTAAATAAACAGCGTTTGGACAGGAACAGGTTCAGGCGCTGTTTTTTTGTTTTTGCGGGGAAATAAAGGCTCGGCTCATCTTCAGAAGAAAGGAAAAGAAAAATGATATTGTGGGATTTGTGCAAAAAAAACGGAAGAAAAACATGGGAAGGAGTGGGGATGCGGGGAAACGTACCGGAAGATATGTTGCTGAGAGAAGCATCGCTGTATATGACAGGAAAATTGTTAAAAGATTTTTTGTGTCCGGACTTGGATTTTTACGGCTGTGAAGATGACTTTTTTGATTGGATATGGAAACTGGTATGCGAATGTCATGAAAAAGGGTTTCGTATAAAAGCGGATGTCCTGACATGCCCGGATTTCAGTGCGGGAAAGAGTTTTGTGGAATTTTCCGACGGGAGCTGTGCAAAAAAGAGTCCGGTGACAGAGGAGGAACTGAAAGATTATTTTTATTACAGGCATATTTGCTGCAGGGAGAGAAAACCGGATCATGGGATTGCAGGGGGCATGCTCCTGCTTGAAAAGTTGCAGGGGGATTTGGGAAAATGCGCAGAGATTTATTTTTACGCGGCAACTACCCTGATGTGCCACAATGTGTTCGGTCAGAGTATGGCGGCGAAAAAGTGTTCTGTGCAGGAAAATCCGCTTCTTTGCCTGCTTTTGCTGTCGGAGGCTTTGGAGCCTCTGCATCTGTGTGAAGAAAACGCGGATTGGAATAATGCGCAGAAGTTTTTGAGAGCGGTACAGGTGGAAAAACAGGGAGATAGTCTGATCGTGACAGTGGATCCGGAGATAATTCCGTTTGAACTTTATACGGAAAAGCTGGTTACGACGGCAAAAAAAACAGGAATACGTGTATCCGTCGGGCAAAAAAGCAATAATATACACATAAGGGTGTAAACTCTGCCGATTATTGACGAAATATTTATTTGATAATATAATCGATGGTATGGGAAATGATAGAAATTGACGGAGTGAGCGTATGGAAAACAAGGCAGCAGAAACACAAATATTGCCCCAAAAGAGAACGGAAGTGGTAATTGATGACGGTCATATTAAGGCGATGGCCGAATTTCAGGAGCCGCAGGAATTATATCGGGATTTGATTGCGCGTGTGCAAAAATATCATCCGAGCGATGATATTTCCTTGATTGAGAAAGCATACCGGATTGCGGATGAGGCCCATAAGGAACAGGTGAGAAAATCCGGTGAACCGTATATTATTCATCCTCTTTGCGTTGCAATTATCCTTGCTGAGCTGGAGATGGACAAAGAGACGATTGTGGCAGGACTTCTCCATGATGTGGTGGAGGATACTATCATGACGACCGAACAGATTACAGAGCAGTTCGGGGATGATGTAGCTCTTCTTGTGGATGGAGTTACAAAGCTGGGACAGTTGCAGTATGAAGGTGACAAATTGGAAGTACAGGCGGAGAACCTCCGTAAGATGTTCCTTGCCATGGCAAAGGATATCCGTGTCATTATTATCAAACTGGCGGACCGCCTTCACAATATGCGTACGTTGAAACATATGCGTCCGGAAAAACAGCAGGAAAAAGCCCGCGAGACGATGGATATTTACGCGCCGATTGCGCAGCGTCTCGGTATCATGAAACTGAAAGTCGAGCTGGATGACCTTTCTTTGAAATATTTGCAGCCGGATGTGTACTATGATCTGGTAGATAAGATTGCTGTCCGCAAGACAAAGAGAGAACAGTATGTGCAGGAAATTGTGGATGAAGTGAGTGCACATATTACCAATGCGGGAATTGAAGCAAAAATTGACGGGCGTGTGAAGCACTTTTTCAGTATATATAAAAAGATGAAAAACCAGAACAAGACCATTGATCAGATTTATGACTTGTTCGCAGTTCGTATTATCGTTGATACCGTGAAAGACTGTTATGCAGCTCTCGGTGTAATCCATGAAATTTATAAACCGATTCCGGGACGTTTCAAGGATTATATTGCAATGCCGAAAGAAAATATGTATCAGTCTTTGCATACGACTTTGATCGGTCAGACCGGTCAGCCGTTCGAGATTCAGATCCGTACTTACGAGATGCACAAGACGGCGGAGTACGGTATCGCGGCCCATTGGAAATATAAGGAAGCTTCAGACGGAAAGAAAGTTAAGTCCAACGAATCGGAGGAGGAAAAACTTTCATGGCTGAAGCAGATTCTGGAATGGCAGAGGGACATGTCCGACAACAGAGAGTTTATGAATCTGTTAAAAAGTGACCTGGATCTTTTTTCGGACAGTGTATATTGTTTTACACCGACGGGCGATGTAAAGACACTTCCGGTCGGTTCCACACCGATTGATTTTGCCTACTGCGTACACTCTGCAGTCGGAAATCACATGGTGGGTGCGCGTGTCAACGGGAAGTTGGTTGCCATTGATTATGTAATCAATAACGGCGACCGTGTAGAAATCCTTACCAGTCAGAATTCCAGCGGACCGAGCAGGGATTGGTTAAAACTTGTCAAGTCCACGCAGGCGAAAAACAAGATTAACCAGTGGTTTAAGTTGCAGTTCAAGGATGAAAATATCATAAAAGGACGCGAGCTGATGCTCGTGTACTGCAAAGCAAAATCCATCAACCAGACAGAGATTATGCGTCCGGAATATATGGAAGCTACCATGAGAAAATTCGGCTTCCATGACTGGGAAGCACTTTTGGCGGCGGTTGGTCACGGCGGACTGAAAGAGGGGCAGGTCGTCAATAAAATGAAAGAAATGTACGACCGCGAGCATCCGAAGACCATGAGTGATGCCGAAGTAATGAAATTAGTGGAGGAAAATGCAGCGACGAAGCAGATGCTTCCGCGTTCCAAAGCAGCCAGCGGTATTATTGTGAAAGGCGTGGATGATGTTGCGGTGCGATTCTCCAAATGTTGTTCTCCGGTACCGGGGGATGAGATTGTGGGATTTGTTACAAGAGGGCGCGGTATTTCTATTCACAGAACCGACTGTGTCAATATCATCAGTCTTCCGGAGATTGACAGAACGCGTATGATTGATGCGGAATGGCAGGAAGACAGCATAGCAGGAAACGGAAAATATTTTGCAGAGATTATTATTTATGCAAATAACCGAAACGGATTGCTTGCGGATGTCTCCAGGGCTTTGACGGAGAAAAATATTGATATTATCAGTCTGAATACGAGACTCAGCAAAAAAGGACTGGCTTCTATGTCGGTGGCTTTTGAAATCAGTTCCAAAAATGAACTGAACCGTATTATAGACAAATTGAGTAATGTAGATAGTGTAGTAAGTATTGAGCGGACAACGGGGTGATTCTCACCCCGTTTTTTCGGAAGTGGAGGTAAAAATGAAAATCGGAAGAATTACGCTGGGCGTTTGCATGACAAACTGCTATTTTTTATATGAAGAAGGAAAAAACGAAGTTATTTTTGTGGATCCGGCAGACCACGGAGATGGGATTTATGACAAGCTGAAAGAGGCCGGATTTTCCGTGGCAGGTATTTTGCTTACCCACGCACATTATGACCATATGGGAAGCGCTGACAAACTCCGTGAGTTGTCCGGTGCTAAAATATATGCATGCGAAGCGGAGCGAAAATTGTGCGAGGATCCGGACGTGAATCTTTCCACCATGTTCGGCCGCAAATGTACCATCGAGCCGGATATATATTTGAAAGACGGTGAAGAGGTAACCATTGCCGGAATGAAATTTAAAATGATTGCGACGCCGGGACATACCGCCGGAAGCTGTTGCTACTATTTTGAGGAGGAAGGAATGCTGATCAGCGGCGATACGCTGTTTTTGGAGTCCACCGGACGTACGGATTTTCCGACGGGAAGCACCTCTGCAATTGTGCGTTCCATCAAGGAAAAACTGTTTGTGCTTCCGGATGATGTCAAGGTGTATCCGGGGCATAATGATGCGACGACCATCGGACACGAGAAAAAATACAATCCGTTTGTTCAGTAGGAGAATCTATGTTACTTGTTGAAATAAATGAGCCGAAATGGGAATATGATGTGCATTCGCTTGTAAAAGCGTTTTATCCGGAGCGGACGGTGAAGGTGATTTCACCGGAGCGAATAGGAGAGGCGCCGGCAGAAATTGTTGTTCGTTGCGATCCGCAGGAGGTTTCTGTCAGTTTTGCGGGAAAAGACGGTGTTTCGCATACGTGGGAGGCAGATGAAAGCGGCAAAAAGAATGAGTTTAAGCGTTTTTTTTACCGGTGCCTCTGTGAAACGTGTGGAAAAGAGTTGCCTTGGGGTAATTTAACGGGAATCCGCCCGACCAAAATTGCGATGGGAATGCTGGAACAGGGAGCCACGAAGGAAGACGTGTTTTCCGTGTTTGAGCAGGAACATTTCGTCAGCCGGGAGAAAACAGAGTTGGCGTATGAGATCGCAGAGAGGGAGAGAGAAATTCTTTCCTCACTTCATTATAAGGACGGCTATAGTCTGTATATCGGAATTCCGTTCTGTCCGTCCACCTGTCTTTATTGCTCCTTCACTTCATACCCGATCGGGGCATATCGGAGCCGGGTGGAGGAATACATTGACTGTGTCATCAAAGAGATGAGAGAGACGGCCCGTATTATGTCCGGGAAAATACTGGATACTGTCTATATCGGAGGAGGAACGCCGACAACACTTTCGCCGGAGCAGTTGGACCGTCTGATTTTGAATCTGAAAGAGATTTTTGATTTCTCAACGGTGCAGGAGTTTACGGTGGAGGCCGGAAGAGCCGACAGTATTACAAAAGAAAAACTTCAGGTGTTATACAAACACGGCGTCAGCCGGATTTCGGTTAATCCGCAGACGATGAAGGAGGAGACGCTCCGAAGTATCGGGCGTGCAGCGACGGCTGCGCAGACAATCGAAGCGTTTAAACTTGCACGGGAATGCGGATTTGATAACATCAATATGGACATTATTCTCGGGCTTCCGGGAGAGGGCAGGGAGGATGTGCAGGCGACCGTCCGGCGAATCTGCGAGCTGGAACCGGATAGCCTGACCGTACATTCTTTGGCGGTGAAACGTGCATCCAAGCTTCGTCAATTCATTGAAGAAAACGGTATGGATATGATTTCCAACACCGATGAAACTATGAACATCGCTTCGGAAGGTGCTGCTTATATGGGAATGAAACCGTATTATCTGTACCGCCAGAAAAATATGTCCGGTAATTTTGAAAATGTCGGTTACGCCAAAGAAGGAAAGGCCGGAATTTACAATATTCTGATTATGGAAGAAGTACAGACTATTGTGGCGCTCGGCGCCGGAAGCATAACGAAGCGGGTATTTCCGGACGGGCGCATTGAACGTTGTGACAACGTAAAAGATGTCGCGTTATACATAGAAAAAATTAATGAAATGTTAGAGCGTAAAAGGGAACTTTTTGAAGTGGAAAGATAAGGGGAATTTGTATGAAACAATCGTCGAACAAGTTACTTCGGTTTATGAAATGTCTTTTTGGCATCAGTTTTTTTATCATTGTGCTGACTTTTATTCTGGGTCAGATTTTTTTGGAGAATGAAGGCGGAACAAAGACACTGTTGGCAGGTGCAGAAGGATATAATTGCCGGGTTTTTGAAAGCGAATGGACGCGCCTTATGCCGGACGGAACCAATTATGAAGTGGAAGTTCCGGGCGTTTATGAGGCATATCCGGGAGAGGCAGTAACTGTGGTGACGATGTTACCGCATACACTCGAGGACCAGACATGGCTTTGTTTTGAAGGGTATTGGCAGGATATGGAATTTTTTGTGGACGGAGTGTTAAGGGAACGCTATTCCACGGAAAGTACACGGCCTTTCGGAAAAAACAGTGCCACTACATATGTGTTTGTCGAACTTTTCCGTGAAGATGCCGGGAAAGAGTTGAAAGTGGTTACCAGCACTCTGTCTTCTTATACGGGAACGATGAATACGGTATATGTAGGTGATAAGTACGGAATTTGGCTCACTTTTTTTGACCGTTACGGAGTTGCTTTCATCTTGGAATTTGTCTTGCTGATATTATCCTGTATCGGACTGATTTTCTGTTTCGTATTGTGGGGGATTTACCGTAAAAATTTTGACTATGTATATTTGTGCAGTGCGCTGTTTTTTGTGGCGGCGTGGCGGCTGTCCGAAAGTCAGTTCCGACAATTGCTTTTTTCCAATGTGTCGGCGGTGACGGCGATCAGCTTTCTGTCGTTGATGATGTTGCCGGTGACTGTCATTTTCTATATCAATGAGATACAGAATCAGAGATACAGGAAATGGCATATGATTCCGATCCTGGCAGGAGGGGTAAACCTGATTATTACAGTGTGCCTACAGTTTTTCGGAATCAGGGATTTTCAGGAATGTCTGCTTGGGTCCCACTTGATCATCGGTATTTCATCAATAAGTATTATTGTTACCATCGCCATTGACTGTGCAAAGAGAGAGATTCGGGAATATGCCATGGTGGCAATCGGCCTTTTGGTTGCTGTTTTGTCAGCGGCTGTGGAGATGGCTGCGTATTATGTGGCCTATTATAATTTGAACGGAGTACCTCTCAGTCTCGGACTGATTTTTCTGTTTTTTATGGCTTCAACAAAAACCGTCCGGGAACTTTTGGCGGAGAGCAGGGAGAAACAGAGAGCAATACATGCAAATGAGGCGAAAGCACGTTTTCTTGCCAATATGTCCCATGAAATCCGGACCCCGATTAATTCGATTCTCGGAATGAATGAAATGATATTGAGGGAGAGTCAGGAGGACGATGTATTAGAGTATGCCGGAAATATCGAAAAATCCGGAAAGCTTCTGTTGACGCTGATCAGTGATGTGCTTGATTTTTCGAAGATTGAAGCGGGCGAAGTGGAAATATATCCGGTGGAATATGATGTGCACAGTCTTATTTTTGATACCGTAAAGGCAATGCATGCCCGTGCAACCAAAAAGAATTTGAAACTGAAAGTGGATGCAGAGGAAAGTTTGCCGAAGGTACTTCGGGGCGATGAGTTCCGTATTCGTCAGATTTTGAATAATCTTTTGAGTAACGCCGTGAAATACACAAAGACCGGTACCGTGAAGTTAACTGTGAACGGTACGAATGACGAGGATGGTAACTTCCTGTTGGTGATTTCGGTAAAAGACACCGGAATCGGAATCCGCCAGGAGGATCTTTCGAAGCTGTTTTCCAGTTTTACCAGATTGGATGAGAGTAAAAACCGCACGATTGAAGGTACCGGACTTGGATTAAATATTACGAAGCTTCTGATTGACTTGATGCAGGGAGATATTTCGGTTTCCAGCGAATACGGAAAGGGAAGCGAGTTTGTGGTTCGCTTGCCTCAGGAAATCGTGGATGCCGCACCGATGGGAGTGTTCAAAGAAAAGTACGGGGCAGATACAGGTTCCGGAAGACGGCACAAGAGTTCTTTCAAAGCACCGCAGGCAGAAATTCTGGTGGTGGATGATAATGAGATCAACCTTGCGGTCATCCGGGGATTGTTGAAGGGAACAGAGATTGTGATCGACACTGCGCTGGGCGGATTGGAAGCATTGGAAAAAAGCCGGCAAAAAGTGTATGATATCATTTTGCTGGATCATATGATGCCGGATCCGGACGGAGTGGAAACGCTGCGTATGCTCAGGAAAGAGGCGGATAATCCGAATCAAAATACAAAGGTTGTAGCTCTGACGGCCAATGCACTGGCAGGTTGCAGGGAAGAATATATGGCGGCGGGATTTGATGACTATCTTTCAAAACCAATCGAGGTTGAAAAATTGGAAGATTTGATTTGCAGTCTTTTGCCAAAAGAGAAAATTGAGGATTTCAGCGTAAAAGAAGAGAAACACTCTTGAGATATGCTGCAAAAAGTAGTAAAATTGGCAAGTGAATGATTTATTAGCGAGACATAGAAAGAATAGGTAATTATTATGGCACTAAATAAAAAACCGGTAACCGGAATGAAGGATATTCTTCCGGAGGAAATGCAGATCCGTGACTATGTCATGGGTGTGATTAAAGAAAATTATCGTAAATTCGGTTTCACACCGATTGAGACCCCTTGTGTGGAAACTATCGGAAATCTTTGCTCAAAACAGGGCGGAGAGAATGAAAAACTGATTTTTAAGATTTTGAAACGCGGAGAGAAATTAAATCTCGAGACGGCTGAGACGGAAAATGATTTAGTGGATGGAGGTCTTCGTTACGATTTGACGCTTCCTCTTTCCCGTTATTATGCAAATCATGCAAATGAGCTTCCGAATCCGTTCAAAGCCCTGCAGATGGGAAATGTATGGAGAGCGGACCGTCCGCAGAAGGGACGTTTCCGTCAGTTTATGCAGTGCGACATCGATATTCTCGGTGAACCGAGCAATCTTGCGGAGATTGAACTTATTCTTGCAACGACAACGACACTTGCAAAACTCGGATTTTCCAATTTTAAAGTGCGTTTGAATGAGCGCCGTATCTTAAAGGCGATGGCGGCGTATTCCGGTTTTGAGGAAGAACAGTTTGATCTTGTGTTTATTATTTTGGACAAGATGGACAAAATCGGAATTGACGGTGTCAAAGAAGATCTTTTGAATAACGGTTTTGCTCCGGAGGCAGTGGACAGATACATTGCGCTCTTTAACGGAATGCAGGCGGCGGATGATGCGATTGCGTATTTGGCAAAACAGCTCGGCGGGCATTTGGAAGATGGAGTGGCAGAGAGTCTGGCAGAGATTAAAGACAGTGTATCCGCAGCTGTGACCGATGATTTTGAAATCGTATTTGATCCGACACTTGTGCGCGGTATGTCTTATTATACAGGTACTATCTTTGAAATTGAGATGCCGGATTTCGGCAGCAGTGTAGCCGGCGGCGGAAGATACGACAAGATGGTCGGTAAATTCACGGGGAAAGATACACCGGCGTGTGGTTTCTCTATCGGATTTGAACGTATTATTACCATTCTCATGGATCAGGGATTTAAGGTTCCGGGCAGCGGTGAGAAGGTTGCATTCCTTGTGGAGAAAGGAATTGCAGGTGAGCAACTTTCGGATGTTATCAAAGAAGCACAGCAGCTTCGCAAAGAGGGTTGGCAGGTGCTTTTGGTACGCATGAATAAAAATAAAAAGTTCCAGAAAGAACA
>JAFTVQ010000140.1 GCA_017461865.1 Lachnospiraceae bacterium
CCTCATCGGAGAAGCGTGAAGAAATTTAGTTTCTTTCCCGTATAGAAGAAAAAGCTGTTTGAGCAAAGCGAGTTCTTTTTCTTTAGGGAAAGGAGCTAAATTTTAGCTTCGGAGGTGCAGCCGGCGAATTTTCTTTGTTTCCGTTTCTTTTCTTCGTGGAAAAGAAATGAAAAGCCCAGCGGCTTGAGCGAAACTTCGTGCAAAAGAAAAATGAAGAGCCCCGCGGCTATAGCGAAAGAACTACTTCAAATAATACCCCGCATACCACTCCGCAAAAGCACGAAGCCCTTGTCGAAGCGAGGTCGAAGGCTTGAAGCCGAAATCTTCCTGCAAGGCAGTGACATCCGCGTATGTTACAGGTACATCCCCCGGCTGCATCGGTACAAGCTGCTTGTGCGCCTCGAAATCATAATCTTCGGGAAGCACCCCGGCACGAACCAACTCTTCCTGCAAGATCTGTACGAAATCGAGGAGATTCTCCGGTTGGTTATTCCCAATGTTATAAACCTTGTACGGTGGAACGGGAAGCCCGTCTTCACCCATCTGCTTCTCCGGAGCATGCTGCACGATGCGGGTGATACCCTCTACAATATCATCCACGTAGGTAAAGTCACGCTTGCAATGACCGTAGTTGAAAATCTGGATGGTCTTACCCGCTACCAACTTATCGGTAAAACCGAAGTACGCCATGTCCGGGCGACCGGCCGGGCCGTATACGGTAAAGAAACGAAGTCCGGTGCTGGGAATATTATAAAGCTTGCTATAAGCATGAGCCATCAACTCGTTGCTCTTCTTGGTAGCCGCATAGAGCGATACCGGGTTATCCACCTGGTCGTCGGTGCTGTACGGAATCTTCTTGTTGGAACCATACACGCTGCTCGAGCTGGCATATACCAGATGCTCTACCGGTGTATTCCCTTCGTCGTAGCTGTGACGGCACGCTTCCAGGATGTTGAAGAATCCCACCAAGTTACTGGCGATATACGCTTCCGGATTGGTGATGCTGTAACGCACCCCTGCCTGTGCAGCCAGGTTCACCACCACCTGTGGCTGATGAGCTGCAAACAACGCATCCATTGCGGCCTTGTCGGCAATGTCACCCTTTACAAACACGAAGTTCGGGTATGCCTGCAGTTGGCCCAACCGTTCTTCCTTGATACGTACATCGTAGTAGTCGTTCATATTGTCGATTCCGACTACAATAATGTCTTTCACTTCCTTCAACAGTTTCAGTGACAGGTTGCAGCCGATGAACCCGGCTGCCCCAGTTACCAAAACCGTTTTTCCTTCCAATTTTATATTGTAATTAAGCATATGATAAATTTTTATTCATTTTTTTTGTGCTCAAGCCGCACAGGCTTTTTTTCGCTTTGCTCAACAACTCGTCATTTCTTTTTCCCGAAAAAAAGAAACGAAACAAAGAAAATTCGCCGGCTACGTTCCCGAAGCTAAAATTTGCACCTTTTTTCTAAAGAAAAAGAACTCGCTCCGCTCAAACAGCTTTTTCTTTTTCACGAAAAAAGTCACAAATTTCTTCACGCTTCTCCACTCATGCCGGTAGCTTCTGGAGTGGATGTGTGTTAAGAGAAACATAAAGTTCCGGCCTCTTTTTTTTGCCGTTAAGCGGAGGTGCTTTTCGGAGCGTTAAAAACAAAAAGCTGTTTGAGCGAAGCGAGTTCTTTTTGTTTAGCGGAGAAAAGTGCTGGAGTAGGCAAAAAAATGCCAGCCGGCGAATTTTCTTTTTGCTTCCGTTTTTCTTTTGTTCGTGCAAAAGAAAAATGAAGAGCCCGTGCGGCTATAGCACAAAAACATTAAACAAACCTCGCCCCATTATCCGTCTTACAGAAATGAATTTCGAAAGATTCCGTATATTCCGGAAACATCCGCAGATATTCCGAAGTAATCTGTTCACGAATCTGTTCACGCTTGGCGGGATCAGTCAACGCAATGCAGGCACCTTTGAAGCCGGCCCCACTGAAGCGACCACCATAAATACCATCGGTCTGACGCATGATGTTATAGATGGCAATCAGTTCCTCGCTACCACATTCATAATTCTTGATACTACTCTGGCAACTTTCGAAGCTCAACTGACCAAATAACGCCAAGTTACCGGTTTCCCAAGCCGTAACACCCTTACGGACACGCTTATACTCACTGTAGAAATGTTCGGCACGACGCGCAAAGCGTGGCGGCATTTTTTCCTTGGTGAGGTCATACGTTTCTTTCGGAATATCGCGCAAGTAGGTCTTGTCCAATCCTTTGAGCGGCATTCCCGTATACGCCATCATGTTCCAGGCAGCCGTCTTACATTCGGCTACACGCAAGTTATAGTCACTGTTCACCAAACTACGGGTAAGTCCCGAGAAGATAATCGCCAACTCAAATTCCGGCATACGTGGATTGCGACGGATGATGCGGTACTGTTCGGTATCGGTATCGAGGAACAACAACGCATCCTTCTCACTCAAAGCGATACAAGCCTGATCCAAGATACCGTTGGTCAAACCAATGTACTCCCGTTCCGCCTGGCTCGCCACCTTGATAATTTCCATGGGTGCCAAGGTGATGCTGTTCGCTTTGGCAAACGCCATCACATACGCTATCAGTACCGCTGCACTCGAAGAAAGTCCCCCAATCGGCAACGATCCTTGAATCACCCCATCAATCCCCTTGGTGAGCACAAACCGTTTCTGCAAGGCGAATTTGGCTCCACGGGCATAATCGCCCCAGTTACCTTCCTTCACCTGAGCCGGACGGGTAATGTCAAAGTTCACTTCCCCTTCAAAGGTCAGGCTTCGGAGCTTCACACTGCCGTCCTCCGTCACATTAAAATACAAGTCCACCCCTTTATCAAAGGCAAACCCCGTCACCAACCCATGTTGATGGTCCACGTGTGCCCCCAACGGACAAACACGATACGGTGAAAAAATATGATATTGATATTCCATATGTAATTGAAAATTGATTTTGCTATAACTTTTCTTTCATTTTTCTTTTGCACGAACAAAAGAAAAACAGAAACAAAAAGAAAATTCGCCGGCTACGTTCCGAAGCTTTTTCGCTCAAGTCGCGAAGGCTTTTCATTTCTTTTCCACGAAGAAAAGAAACGAAACAAAGAAAATTCGCCGGCTGCACCTCCGAAGCTAAAATTTAGCTCCTTTCCCTAAAGAAAAAGAACTCGCTTTGCTCAAACAGCTTTTTCTTCTATACGGGAAAGAAACTAAATTTCTTCACGCTTCTCCGATGAGG
>JAFTVQ010000141.1 GCA_017461865.1 Lachnospiraceae bacterium
GTCCGGAGGCATGAATTCGCGCAGTTACCGGCATCTGAAACTCTATCGTCTCCTCCTGCCCTTTTCTGAGCAAAATGGTATCCGGTACAGTATCTACCACAAAAAATCGGTAGACAAACATCATGGCCACTGCGGTGGCAACCAACACAGAATATAAGAAAATACGATAGCCCCAAATTTTTTTCTCTCTCGCCTGCACATTCTTTCCTCCTTACATATTTTTCCACTCTGCTTTTTTTACAAAAAAAATACCAGGCAGATTTCTCTACCTAGTATTTGCATGTCTTTTTAAATATAAATTAGTATTGTTTTGTATGAATTGCCATTTCTTTCAATTCTTTTGCATTTTGTAAAACAGTATCCGTTATTACGTCGCCTCCGAGAAGTCTTGCCAGTTCGGAAAGCATGCCTTCCCTGTTCAGAGCCGTCAGGGTGGTCGTTGTCCTCTCCTGCGTCTGATGCTTCTCAATCATAAAATGGTGATCGGCCATAGCTGCAATTTGCGGAAGATGGGTAATACAAATCACCTGATGGTGTCTTCCCAAAACACCCAGCTTTTCCGAAACCTTCCACGCTGTCTTTCCGCTGATTCCCGCGTCAATTTCATCAAAAATAAGAGACTCAATCTCATCCTGATCCGCCAGAACGGTTTTCAGTGCAAGCATGATTCTTGAGAGTTCACCGCCGCTTGCCACCTGCGCCAAAGGCTTAAGCACCTCTCCGGCATTTAATGAAATCATAAAACGGACATGGTCATCACCCGTTTTGGAAAGATACTTCTCATCCTCTGTTACTTCGATTTCAAACTTTGCATACGGAAAATTCAATTCCAAAAGTGCATCCTGCATCTGTTTTTGCAGCACAAATGCCTTTTCTGCCCTTACAGCATGCGCTTTTTGGCAGAGGCTGCAAAGTGTCTCATAATATGCATCCTTCTGCGCAGCTAATTTTTCTTTATACTGTTCAAAATCTTCAAATTTATTCAAAAATTCTGTTTTTTCGCGGGCGTAGGAAAAAATTTCTTCCAACGTATTGCCGTATTTATTCTTTAAATGATTGATCGTGTTAAGCCGCTCTCTTGTGTATGCATACGCCTCACCGTCAATCTCAAGATCGTCCATGTAATGCTGAAGGAATCTTGCCGCATCACGCACCATCTCCTCCGCCTGCAAAAGCTGATCTGCTGCCGTCTGAAGCTTTGAATCATAAGCCATGGCATCGCTGACACTTTTGGATGCCCTTCCGATGAGCGTCTCCGCATTTTCCTGCTCGTAGCTGCCGAGGCACTGAAAGGCAAGTGACACGGATTCCCCGATCGATTTGACATGTTCCATACGGCGGAACGCTTCTTCCAGTTCGGCATCTTCTCCTTCCTGCAGGGAAGCTTCCTCGATTTCTTTCACCTCAAACTGAGCCAAAGAAATCTCTCTGTCTTTTGCACGGTCATCGAGCAGCGCCTGTTCATATTCCTTTTCGGTTTCTTTATATTTTATGTAAACCTCTGAAATCTGATCCGACAACTCCGACAATTCAGCTCCGCAGTAAGTATCCAGCACATCCAAATGCTTTTTTTCACTTAACAGCGACTGATGTTCATGCTGTCCGTGGATATCGATGAGAACCGCTGCTGCATCCTTGAGCATTTTTCCGGAAACACTTTCTCCGTTAATGCGGCAAGTGCTTTTCCCCGGCATAATGCGTCTCTGGAGAATTACCTTGCCGTCCTCATCCGGAAATATTTCCATCTCTTTTAACTCTTTTTGTATTTTCGGACTGTGAACCGAAAAACAAAGCTCCACGTAAGCATATTCCGCTCCCTGGCGGATCAGGTTTTTATCCGCCTTGGCACCCAGTGCCAGATTAATGGAATCAATGAGAATGGATTTGCCGGCTCCGGTCTCTCCGGTGAGAATGTTCAGTCCCTCCGAAAATTCAATCTCCGATTCATCAATAAGAGCTACATTTTTTACTACTAATCTTTCTAACATATTGCACTCTCCTTATGTTCTTCCAGACACATTCCCTCTACTCTAAAAGAAGCATAATTTGATTCATAATGCTCTTGGTATCCTCCACCGAGCGGATTGCCATCATGATAGTGTCATCCCCGGCGATAGAGCCTACAATCTCCGGATATTTCATGGCATCAATGGCCGCTGCCACTGCCATAGCCATCCCGGAAACGGTTTTTACTACCAGAATGTTCTGCGCCATATCCATGGACACAAAACCTTCTTTTAGCACATTGACATATTTGGCGGACAAATGCTTCTCATCCTGATGAAGCATGACATATTTCTGATGTCCGTTTCCCACAGGTACTTTGGACAATTTCAGGGCATTGATATCTCTGGAAACCGTAGCCTGTGTCACCTCAAACCCTTCCCGGTTCAAAATCTCTGCCAGTTCCTGCTGGGTCTCCACGTTCTGCCGCTCTATGATTTTAATAATTGCTGCATGTCTGCCTTTTTTCATAGTTAACTCTCACTCATTTTTTTATGAAGGGTTTCCAAAAAACTGACTTTACTCATATGTATCAGCTTGATGGTCTGCTCCGACCGCTGCATAACCACACGGTCACCGGTCATAAGCTTCTGTGTCAGGCCGCCGTCAAAATTAATCTCTGCTTCCTGAATCTGCTCATCCCGTCCCTGCGCAATCACAATTTCCACCCTGTCCTCCGCAGACAATACAATACTTCTCGTATTCAGTGTGTGGGGGCAAATCGGTGTCATGACCATAAGCCTTGCACTCGGTTCCACAATCGGTCCTCCTGCAGACATATTGTATCCGGTCGATCCGGTCGGCGTGGCCAGAATCATGCCGTCCGCCTGATAGCGGTTGAGCTTCTGCCCGTTGACAAACACCTCATAGGAAAGTACCATCAGGCGTCCGCATCGGTTTACCACCACATCGTTGAGCGCATGCGCGCTGCATATTTCCTCTTCACCGCGAAGCACTTTTCCCGTAAGAAGCATCCGCTCCTCCGTTTCACAGTCGTCTGAAATCAAATGCTCCAGTGCTTCCGGAATCCCGGACTTTTCAACTTCCGCCAAAAATCCAAGCGTACCGAGATTGATGCCCAAAAGCGGAATTCCCAGTTCCACCGTGTCCCTCGCTGTCTGAAGAAGTGTTCCGTCTCCACCGAGCACGAGAATACAATCGGTATCCTCCGGAACCTGCAACGGGTTATGCTCCCTGCTCTCCCTGACAGCATACTTGCCGAGACTCTCCCTTGAAAGTACGGTAGCCTGTCTGCCATGCTCTTTCAAAAACTCACATATGTAATTCGTTGTTTCAAGCTGCGGGTCTTTATCCCGGTTGGTCACAATGTAAAATTTGTTCATGAAAGTGTCCCGTGAGCCCGGTCAGCTACTTCCGCAATCCAAGAAAGCGGCGCCTCCTGCTCTTTTCCTGTTTCTTTTTGCATATACAACAGATACTCTATATTGCCCTCCGGTCCTTTGATCGGTGAATGATCCAGTCCCAGAATATGAAATCCTGTCTCAGCGGCAAATGTCATGATTTTTTCTATTACCTCACGATGAACGGCGATATCCGTAACCACACCTTTTTTGCCTACTTTTTCTTTTCCCGCTTCAAACTGCGGTTTGATAAGACAGACCATCTGTCCGTCCTCCTTCAGCAATTTGTAAGCCGGAGGTAAAATCTTCGTCAGGGAAATAAAGGAGACATCACAGGATGCAAAATCCACCTTTTCCCCAAGGGAATCTTCCTCCATATAACGGAAATTCGTCTTTTCCATACAAACAACACGGGAATCGTTACGCAGTTTCCAGTCCAGCTGTCCGTGTCCCACATCAACCGCATACACCTTAGCCGCTCCGTTCTGAAGCATACAGTCGGTAAATCCTCCCGTGGAAGCTCCGATGTCAAGACAGGTTGCACCGTTTACATCAATCGGAAATACTTCCAAAGCTTTTTCCAGCTTCAGGCCGCCCCTGCTGACATAGCGGAGTGTTGCTCCCCGCACTTCTATTTTGATCTTTTCTTCCTCAAACATAGTACCTGCTTTATCTTCCTTCTGTCCGTCCACATAAACAATGCCGGACATGAGAATCGCTTTTGCTTTCTCCCTGGAAGGGGCAAATCCCTGTTTTACAAGAAGAACATCCAGTCTTTCTTTCATTTCGTCCTCTTATATCCTAAAAATCTTTGGCCATGGCAGCACGGATTGCTCCGGTGATGGTCTCCACGTCCATACCGACTTCTTTTTTCAGCAGTTCCACATTTCCGTGCTCCACATATTCATCCGGAAGCGTAATCGGAAGCACCCTGATATCCAACTGATTTTGGAACACAAAATCCATGACCTTCTGTGAATATCCACCGGAAAGCACATTTTCTTCCATAGTTACAATCAACTTGTGTTTTTCGGCCGCATCCAAAAGAGCCTCCTCATCGATCGGCTTTACAAAACGGGCATTCACAATCGAACAGTGTGAAAATCCTTCTTCTTTGAGCCGGATGCGGACTTCCTCCGCCGTCTTTACCATGCTTCCTACTGCAAAAAGTGCAATCTCTTTCTCTTCGTAGATCCATTCCGATTTGCCGTACTCAATCGGTGCCCGGTATTCTTTCAATCCGTCATATGCTTCTCCTCTCGGATAGCGGATAGCCATAGGTGCCGGAAAATCCACTGCATACTTGAGCATATCGGAAAGCTCCCATTTATTTTTCGGAGCCATAATGTGCATATTCGGAATGCTGGACAAAAAGGACAGGTCAAAAATTCCCTGATGGGTCTCTCCGTCACTGCCTACAAGTCCTGCACGATCAATGGCAAATGTGACCGGAAGATTCTGGATACATACATCATGAAGAATCTGGTCGTAAGCTCTTTGCAGGAAGGAGGAATATATCGCCACTACAGGCTTCAATCCGCCTGCTGCCAGTCCCGCCGCAAACGTCACCGCATGCTCTTCCGCAATACCCACGTCAAAAAAGCGGTCCGGATAGCGGTTGCGGAAACGTTTTAGACCGGTTCCGTCCGGCATGGCAGCCGTGATGGCTACCACCTTGTCATCTCTCTCTGCAATCTTATTCATCACCGTTGCAAATACATCGGTGTAATTCGCTTTTGTACGCGGCTTCTTCGGAAGACCGGTCTCAATCTCAAACGGCTCTGCACCGTGAAATCTGGCCGGATGTCTCTCCGCCGGTTTGTATCCTTTTCCTTTCTGGGTAATTGCATGAATCAATACTGCACCGTTGATACGTTTTGCTTCATGAATTACCTTTACGAGTCCCTGTATATCATGGCCGTCCACCGGACCTAAATATTTGATGCCCATGTCCTCAAAAAACATACCCGGAATCACCAAATGCTTCAGACCGTTTTTGGCATTCTGAATCTTTTTAACTATGGATGCCCCGTATTTCGGCATTTCCAAAAGGCGATAGTAAATACTGTCCTTTAAATCCAAATACTTCGCATCGGTACGGATACTGTTCAGATAAGAAGACACGCCTCCCACATTTTCTGAGATGGACATGTTGTTATCGTTCAAAATGATAATATAGTTCTTCTCCAAACGCGCTGCATTGTTCAATGCCTCATAAGCCATACCTCCGGTCAGGGAACCGTCTCCGATCACTGCCACTACCGTATGATCCTCCCCCAGCAAATCACGCGCCTGCACGAGACCGAGACCTGCAGAAACCGAAGTGGAACTGTGACCGGTATCAAAACTGTCGCAGTCACTTTCTTTTCGTTTCGGAAAACCACTCATACCACCGAACTTACGCAGCGTTTCAAATCCTTCTCTTCTTCCTGTCAGTATCTTGTGCGTATAAGCCTGATGTCCCACATCCCACACAATTTTATCCAGCGGAAGTTCTAAGGCCAGATGAAGTGCCATCGTCAGTTCCACAGCACCGAGGTTGGAGCCCAAATGTCCTCCCGAAATACTGATTTTTTCTATGAGAAAATCGCGGATTTCCTGTGCGAGTACGTCTAAATCCTCCGGATTAATCTGTTTTATATCATTTGCTTTTGTAATCTTATCAAGCAGCATATTCTACCTCTTTACCGCCGGTTATTTTTTTCTGTGAATCAGGCTCATAATGAGCTCGTCCAAAAACGCATGTTCTCCCGGCATCTGTTCCAAAAGTGAAACCGCCTCTTTCGAAAGCAGTTCTACCTGTTTTGCAGCCGCATCGACACCTGCCAGTGTCACGTAAGTGGCTTTGTTGTTTTTCTCATCGCTTCCGATCGGTTTCCCGAGTTCCTGACCGTCACCGATCACATCAAGAATATCATCCTGAATTTGGAACGCAACACCGATGTTGTAACCGATTTTCTCCATAGCATCGACATATTCCTGCCCGGCTCCGGCCAGAACCGCACCGATCATGAGTGCAGACTGTATCAGCGCAGCCGTCTTATTTTCATGAATGAACAAAAGCTGCTCCTTGGTGAGGGGAATCTGCCTTTTCTCTGCCTCCACGTCACAAACCTGACCGCCGACCATTCCGAAAATTCCGGCCTTGCGTCCTAATATCATCATGGCCTTTTCTGCCGGAATATATCCCGGTTTCATCTCAAAAGCTAAGGCTGCTGTCTCAAATGCATAATTTAAAAGCGCATCGCCCGCCAAAACCGCCATGGCTTCCCCGTATACCACATGAGTCGTCTTCATTCCGCGGCGATATTCATCGTTGTCCATAACTTCCATATCGTCATGTACAAGGGAATAGGTGTGAATCATCTCAAGCGCCGCCATAAACGGCCGGATAATCTCCTCCGTACCGCCGAACATACGGTAAGTCTCTGCCATAAGAAGCGGGCGCAGTCTTTTGCCGCCCACCTTCACGCTGTAGTTCATCGCTTCCAGCACGGTCTTCTGATTTCCTTCCTCTTTCGGAAGATACGACACAATAATATCCTCTGTCTCCTTTGTTTTTTGAAGGAGTAATTCATCAAAATTCATCGGTAGTTCCTCCCTGCGAAAGCACCTTAACTTCCTTCTCCACTTTATCAATCATCCCGTTGCAGAGATGCACAAGGGAAATTCCCTCTTTGTACGCGGAAAAAGAATCTTCCAGAGATGTTTCCGGATGTTCCAATCTTTCTATTACTGTTTCCAAATTTTCAAATGCTTCCTCCAAAGAAAGCTGCTTTTCTTCACTCATTCTTCTCTCCTGATGACATTTTGTGCCACTGCCTCTATCGTTCCGTTCTGCAAATAAATATGCATTTTGTCTCCCTGCTCAATCTGCGCAATGTCCGTAACCGGTTTATCATCCTGTCCCGTCACATAAGCATATCCCTGATTCAATTTCGTGAGCGGGGATAAACTTTCTAATTTTGCCGCACACAGCCGGAGTGTATTCCGCTTGGCAAGAAGAACCGCTTCCATCTGCCGGTTTAACTGTTCCTCCATGGAAATAATACGCATCCGCTGTTCTTTCATTATGGTTTGCGGCGATACGTTTTTCAGTCTCAGTGCCAGATTTTCCGTACGCATCCTCTCGCTTTTACACTTTGCAAGCATAGTTTCATTCAGCTGCCTCGCATACTGGGAAATCCGCGAAAGTAACGCTTCTATATCACATACTGCAAGCTCCGCTCCTGCCGACGGTGTCGGCGCCCGCAAATCCGCCACATAATCGATAATGGTCGTATCCGTCTCATGTCCCACTGCAGAGATGACCGGTATACTGCAATCAAATACTGCCTGTGCCACCTCACGGCTGTTGAATGCCCATAAGTCCTCAATA
This sequence comes from Lachnospiraceae bacterium, assembly GCA_017461865.1. Taxonomy (GTDB): domain Bacteria; phylum Bacillota; class Clostridia; order Lachnospirales; family Lachnospiraceae; genus SVFI01. Next base: position 7,744 of record JAFTVQ010000141.1, read on the forward strand.
CTGCCTCCGCCGCGGCCGACAATCATTACATCCACGCCCTCTTTTTCCAGCGCACGGATTCCCTGCACAATACTGGCTACCGCATAATCCCCCTGCACGATGGCGGGATATAAAACAATCTCTATATAAGGATTTCTCCGCGTGGCTACCTGTATGATATCCCTTACCGCTGCTCCGGTAGATGCCGTCACCACACCGAGCTTTTTGACAAAATGCGGAATCGGCTGTTTGTAACATTCATCAAACATACCCATCTCCAAAAGCTCCCGCTTCAGCTTTTCGTACTGTTCATAAAGAGCTCCTCCGCCCGACTGTTCAATCACCTTGGCGTACAGCTGGTATTTTCCGTCCCGCTCGTACACATCCACGGATCCTCCCGCGATCACCTCGAGACCGTCTACAAGCCGGAAGGAAAGGCCGCTCCGGTTGCCCGCAAACATGACACACGAAATAGCAGCTCCACTGTCTTTTAAGGTAAAATAAATGTGACCGGAGCCATGGTATTTCACATTGCTCAGTTCACCCTTAATAAAAATGGAACTGCATAAAAAATCCTGGGTAAACATATTTTTAATATAACTGTTAATCTGGCTTACGGAATATACATTCTGCTTCATTGCCTATTTTTCTTCCTTTGGCGCAAACTTGGCAAGAACACCGTTGATAAATGCCGGCGATTCCTCCGCTGCAAACTTTTTGGCAAGTTCGACCGCCTCATTGATTGCCACGGAATCCGGAATTGCTTCGTCAAATACAATTTCATAAACGGCAAGACGCATGATGGCAAGTTCTATCTTGCCCAAACGGCTCACATTCCATCCCACCGACTTCTCATTGATTAATTGATCGATTTCTTCCAACTTTTCCACAATGCGGTCAAATTTGTCCTGAATCTGCTTCTGTTCTTTTTCTGTCAAGCCTTCCTGCTGCTCATCCTCAAAGAAAAACTCTGCCTGCTGCGAAAGTTCTTCCTCATCGTTGAACGCAACGCGAAATACCAGTTGAAATACTTTTTCTCTCAGTTTACTTCTGCTCATCTGCTAGTCCTAACTTTTACGTTTATTTCTCTTCCTGCATATTGACACCGGCAATGCGGATATTAACATCTGACACGGTGAGTCCTGTCATATTCTCAACTGCAGTTTTTACTTTATTCTGAACATTCTGGCATGTCTGCGGAATGTTATGTCCGTACTGGATCATAATCGCAAGTTCCATTGAAACCACGCCTTCGATTACTTCCACTTTTACCCCTTTGGTAAGCTTCTTCATGCCGACTTTGCTCATAAGCTCATTTGTAATATTTCCGACCAGTGCGGAAACACCGTCCACTTCCGTTGCTGCGAGAGATGCAATCATTGCCACCACATCATCCGCAATCTGTACAACGCCTAATTTATCATCTTCCTTTAAATTGTAAGTATCACGCTGGGTCATATCTTTTTCCATGTTGTGATTCTCCTTTCAATATTCAACAATATACAAAAAGTATATCAAATCTTTTTCTATTATTCAATCCAGAAAATAAGTGTATACAAATCATCATTGTACGTGTAAGAAACCGACTGCGCACTGTTAAGATATGCAAAAACCCCCTGCTCTGTAATCAGATTTTGTTTGATCTGCCCGTACAAAGCAGCATCCGAACACATGAAGGTAGCAAATCCGCTGCCGCTTTCCTCGGCACGCTCAAATATATGCTGAAGCATCGTTTCATCATACACACTCAGATAAAGCCCTTCTCTCACATAATAATTGTTTCTTGCGGAAACACACGCCGGAAGAGGCACTACGTTATCAATTTCATGGGAGTTGGCAATCTGTTTCGTTGTGATAAGAAAATATTCGTAATTGACAGAACGGGGATCTTCCCTCTCCGTCGAACTTCCCGGCCGTACATAACCGGCATCTCCCCAGGTCGGATCCATATAATAATAGTCACCGTCCACACGCACCAGATTCCACGAATGAAAATCATTTTCCACTCTTCCGTACGCCAGCGTAATCTCAATTCCCATGCGGGTCAAAATATACTGCGCAGCTTTCGCATAACCCTGACACACACTCTGCCCGTTCAAAAAGACAGAGCAAATATTTTGGTTGTTCTCGCAATTGAGCACATATTCCGTATTCTCAATAATGTACTCATATACATATTTGACTTTTCCGTACTCGTCCGCACCGGCGGGAACACCGTTCATACACTGCGTCACATACTGCTCAATTCCCTGCAGGCAGCTTTGCTGTTCCTCCGGCGTCATGTGATAACCCGGCGAAAAAACCAGCCGCACAATCTGGGCGTCACGCATTTGCTTCTCCAACTGATAGGATGCGGAATAATAAATTTCCGGATAATCGTTCATCACACACTGATACACTTTGTCCACACAGTTATCATCCAGCGTGTCCAGCACCACATCTTCCCGCGCGACGATAGACCGGAGTATCTGGTCATAAACAACCCGTTCCTGCTCGTTCAGCGCATTGTAGTAGTATCGCAGATCCGTGGTTGCCGTACTTTGCGTCTCCTCCTGCATCTGCAAGCCATCGGATCCGTCACTCTGTGACGACACTTCAAATGCCTTATCAGAAGAAAAGTCGGAAGACAGTTCCTGCGAATCACTTTTTTGCGAAATCTCAAAGTCCGGCAAAAGCGAGTCCGGTATTATGGCATCTGCCAAAAAAAGCATGACGCAGACAAGTGCCGATATTGCAATTAAATTTCTAAACTTTTCATTCATACTTTAATTTTTACCAAATTCTGACAGTTTTAATCCTTCGTTTCGGTTTAATACCATTTGCACGCTCCATTCATTGATGAAAAGAAGAAGCGGTCTTTCTTTCAGGTCGGTTACCTTTTTCATATCCGAAGTTCCGACGATACGATTGAGATCAATCTCTTCATTTTCCACCCAACGGATATATTCATACGGCAACGGTTCCAGCCTGATTTCCACGTTGTATTCATTTTCCAACCGGTATTTGAGCACGTCAAACTGCAACACGCCGACAACGCCGACAATAATCTCCTCCATACCGGTATTAAACTCTTTAAATATCTGGATGGCACCTTCCTGCGCAATCTGCGTGATTCCCTTTACAAACTGCTTTCTTTTCATGGTATCCATCTGGCGCACTCTGGCAAAATGCTCCGGCGCAAAAGTAGGAATGCCCGCATATTCAAACTTTTCTTTCGGCATACAGATGGTATCTCCGATGGAAAAAATACCCGGATCGAACACACCGATGATGTCACCTGCATAAGCCTCATCCAAAATCTTACGGGAATCCGCCATAATCTGCTGTGGTTGGGAAAGTCTCATCACTTTATTCCCCTGCACATGTTTGACTTCCATGCCGGCATCAAAACGTCCGGAACAAATACGCATGAAAGCAACCCTGTCACGATGTGCCTTGTTCATATTTGCCTGGATTTTAAATACAAATGCAGAAAACTCATTTTCTACCGGATCAATCAATCCCTTGTCCGACATACGCGGAAGCGGCGTCTGCGTCATTTCCAGGAAATGTTTCAAAAACACTTCCACACCGAAATTCGTCAATGCAGAACCGAAAAATACCGGAGTGAGATTTCCTTTCTGCACTTCCTCAAGGTCGAATTCTGCACTGGCACCGTCCAAAAGTTCAATTTCATCGTTCAGTAGCGCAAGAGAATCCTCTCCGATCTGTGCGGTAAGCCTGTCCGTATCATCTACGGAAATAATTTCCGTCTCTCCCTCTTTCGTACCTTTCTCCGTGTCCGAGAAAGTAAACACATTGCGGGATTTTCTCTCATACACACCCTTAAAGCCTTTCCCGGAACCGATCGGCCAGTTTACCGGACAGGTAGCAATTCCGAGCTCTTTCTCGATTTCATCCAAAAGCTCAAAGGTATCATTGGCATCACGGTCCATCTTATTAATAAACGTAAAGATCGGAATCTTTCTCATCACGCAGACCTTGAACAGTTTTCTTGTCTGTGCCTCCACACCTTTGCTGGCATCGATCACCATTACGGCCGAATCCGCCGCCATCAGGGTACGGTACGTATCCTCCGAGAAATCCTGATGTCCCGGGGTATCCAAAATATTAATACAAAAACCGTCATATTCAAACTGCAGAACGGAAGAGGTAACGGAGATACCTCTCTCCTTCTCAATCTCCATCCAGTCGGAAACAGCGTGTCTTGCCGTCGCCTTTCCCTTTACGCTTCCCGCCAGATTGATTGCCCCTCCGTACAACAGGAATTTTTCCGTCAACGTCGTTTTACCTGCGTCCGGATGCGATATAATGGCAAACGTTCTTCTCTTATTTATTTCTGATTGATAATTACTCACGTTAGTTCCTCCAACTCTTATGTTCCTTACTTACAGCATACTGCTGCCCGATATATCACCTTTCACGGAAAGATAATCCAAAACCGTTGCACCGATGTCCGCAAACGTACTTCTCGTGCCGAGGTTCTCTCCGGCAATCTTCTTTCCCCAGATCAGGCATGGCGTATACTCCCTGGAATGATCCGTAGACTGCACATATCCCGGATCACATCCGTGATCTGCCGTGATAATCAGTATATCATCCTCCCTCATTCCATCCATAATCTGAGGCAGTTTCTCATCAAAATAGGCAAGTGCCTTCGCATAACCGTCAATATCGTTCCGGTGTCCGTACAGCATATCAAAATCCACCAGATTGACGAAACACAGACCGTCAAAATCTTTCTCAAGATATCCCAGCGTCTTTTCAATTCCGTCCGCATTTCCCGTCGTGTAAACATGCTCCGTAATTCCGGCTCCCGCAAAGATATCAAAGATCTTTCCGACTGCAATGACATCCTTACCCGCCTCGGACAAATAGGAAAGCATGGTTTTCTTCGGCGGCTGTAAAGAATAATCATGTCTTCTCGATGTTCTTGTATAGTTACCGCTCTCCCCGATAAACGGACGGGCAATCACCCTGCCCACACCATGTTTACCGACCAGCATTTCACGGGCCGTTTTACAATATTCGTAAAGCTGCTCTACCGGGACCACATCCTCATGCGCCGCAATTTGGAACACACTGTCCGCAGATGTGTACACAATCAAGTCTCCCGTCTTCACATGCTCATCCCCGAATTCCTTAATTACCTCCGTACCGGAATACGGTTTGTTGCAAAGTACGCCTCTTCCCGTTTTTTCACTGAACTCACGGATAACTTCCTCTGGAAATCCGTCCGGGTAAGTCGGCAAAGGATTTTCGGAAATTACCCCTGCTATCTCCCAGTGTCCGATGGTAGTATCTTTGCCGTTGGATGTTTCCGTCATGCGGGCAACTTTTGCCTGCGGTCCGCCTGCCGGACACACCTTTCCCGCCACATCGACACCATCTATATGGAACAGACCAAGCCTCTGCATATTCGGCATGTGAAAATATTCTGAATTTGCACAGGATCCGATGGTATTGGTTCCTGCATCCTTGTACGCATCTGCGTCAGGCATCGCTCCGATTCCGAAGCTGTCAAGTACAATTAAAAAAACTCTTCTCATAAACTGCCTCCTTTTCTGTCTGTATTCTTCCCGCTTTTTTCCAAAATAAAGTATATCACAACCCGCACTTTTTGACACTATTTTTCTGCTACCGGCGAGATAATGATATTTTCTGCCGAAATTCCGGTCTTTCTCTGCACGATATCCTCAATCTGAGCCCGCTGTGCATCGGTCAGAGACGCGGTTGCCACAATAACATCCGCCGTATCATCCGTGATACTCACTACCACATCGGAAAATCCTTTTGCCTCCAGCAAAATCTCCGCCGAACATTCTTTCTGCGCAATATCCGTCAGTGCAATCATGCTGTCCACCGCTTCCTGCTTGGCACTGTCCGGAAGCTGGTCCGAATTGATAATCCCCATAAGAACTTCTTTATTTTGTGCTCTTGTCTGCTCTTTCAAAAGATTTGCCCCGGCAATGGAAGAAACTGCCGTAGTGCTTGTAAATACTGCTTCTCCCGGTGTTTCTCCGTCATAATCCTCCGTCACTGCAGCGGTGAGATTCTCATCACCGTCTTCGTCCAAATAGTCACTATAGATCATCTCCTCCTCCGAATCCATGCTGTCGATATCCGTCAATGATGCAGAGGCATCCAGTTCATCCGCATCCCCCGTGATCAGCGCAAGTTCGTCTGTCTGTGTCACATCCGTGACATCTGCAAGCCCATCCTGTTCTGTTACGCCGGTAATATCTGCCAGTTCTTCCTGCCCCGTCACATCCGTGACATCTGCAAGCTGTGCCTCCTCAAACTGGGCCGATGTGGTAAAAAGTGCTTCCTCATCCACTTTTTTACCCATAAAATTCAGATAGCCCGCTATGGCAATCATCAACGCAAGAGCCGTGATCATAATCTGATTCCTTTTCCACAATTTTTTCACCGGTAATCTCCTTCCTGACTATGTACTTAATTTTACTACTTTAATTTTATGTTCCCCGATTCCAAATAATGCCATTACCACTTGAGTAATCTCGTTTTTTACCTGCTCGTTTCCGCCTCCCTGTGCTGCCACAACAACTCCTTCTACCATCGGCGCAATCTCCTTGACAATAATCGGAGAACGGCTCCCGTCTTCCTGCTCGGCCAAAACCACCTCCGACTGATTTTCCATCTCGCCGATGATTCTTGTCGTTTTGTCCCCGGTCTCCTCCTCGGTCCGTTTGCTGTACGGACTGTTCCGCTCCACGATAATCTCCGACGAAGAATGCATAGTTATGTAAACCTCTACGCGACCTGCGCCGTCCATTTTCTGCAAGAACTCTTTTAACCGAAGACACAACGCCTCCCTGTACTCCTCCGTTGTCACAGATACATCTCCATGCTGTATCTGCACATTTTCCTCCTCCCTCTCCTGCACCTTCTCTGCCGCGCTTTGTCCGCTCTCCTTCTCTTTCTTTCCATCCACAGGCATAGCAATAATCACAAGCATAAGCCCTGCCAAAAACAGAAGGACAAAACGGTCCTTCCCCAAATTTTTCAGTTTTTCGGTCAACATTTCCATCTTCACCGGCTACTCTGTCTCCTTTTCCGCCTCCCCGGCACTTTCACGCACCATTTGCGCAATATCTTCCGACAAATTCTCGGCAATTTTCTCACTTTCCCGTATCATCTGTGCATTGTCCCCATCCCACGCCTTTTCAATCCGGCTCTGCCACTGCTGCTGCCAGAACGGATAGCTCTGCTTCCACATATCCCCCGACAAAAGCGGCGAAAGAAACAGACAGATTGCCACCCACCCGGTCAGCGCACTCATATATTTCTCATATTTCTCATTGGGACACATATGAAGAATCACTTTTGCAAAGATAAAAAAACAACATATTTTTTCCAGATACTGCATCATCTTCCTCCTCTCAGAACAAACATGGTCATCGCCACTACAATGCAAAAAGAGATAGCGCCGCACATCACCGTCCTCATGACGAGCAGCCCTCCTTCCCCGATGCGAGAAACAATATCGGACAATCTTGTCTGTCCCATGAAACGGATGCACGCTCCGGCCATTTTCATTGTCATGGAAACACAAAAAACCTGCCAGATTGGTCTGAGTACCAGCAAAAACAAAAAAATGACAGATGCCGTACCGACACTGTTTTTTATCAGTCCGGCCGAGCCGGTCAGCACCTCCGTCACAGTCTCCGACATATCACCGATTCCCGGAATGGCACCGATTGCTTTTTGAAACACCGTTTTCTGCATGCCGTCCAACTGGACCGTAATCATATTCTGAACACCGCTGACCATCATTGTGACGGACAGACACAACTTGATTCCCCATGAAATTGCCCGCTCCGAAATCTTAATAAAATCCTTCATCCGATGTCTGTCATCTACCCCGTCCATGACGGCCAAAAACACATATGACCATGTCAGCGGCAAAAGCAGCCCGGCCAGTATATAATCAATCCCCAAAAGGAGAAGAATCACCAGTTCATAATTTACTGCCGCACTGACCGTCCCGACCGCCAGAGAGATAGACAGACAATAGGCCGGAACCAAAATCGTTATGAACTCCTTGCTGAGGGATAGCACCTCCCCGGCCGTCTCCATGATCCGTCCAAAACTTTCCAAAAGAAGAAGTACAAGAAGCAGATACACAAAATAGTAGGCCAAATCGGCCACCTGACGGCTTTTTACCACGCCGAACACATATTGCAAAAGCATGGCAAACACACCGAGGAGTATAATCGCCGCAAACAAATTCTTACTTTCCAAAACGCCCGGCGCGCACAGGCTGATGACGGAGTCCTTCACCATATCGTACGCTTCCCTGAATTCTCCCTGCATAAGAAGTGTGGCTGCATCCGAAAAATTCATATGACGCTGTCCCAGTACATCCTCCACCATATGATTTACGTCACTCAAATCCAATTGTTCCCACAGTTTCTCATTCATCCGCTATAATACCCCGTAATCGTCTCTATGAGTGCCCACAATATAGGCATACCCAAAAGCATCACAGCCACCTTTCCGCACATTTCAATCTGTCCGGCAATCAGCGTATTTCCGCTGTCTTTACAAACTCCGGACGCAAACTCACACAAATATGTAATGCCAAGCGCTTTCCACAACACGTTCATATACTGCGAAATACCGCTCAAATAGGCCGTCCACTCCTCCAAAGCCTTTGACAGGTTGACAAGAAAATCCAGCATATACAATGCCAGTACCACACTTGCCCCTATGGAAAGAACGGTTCCCCACTGACTGTTATTGGATTTAAGAAATAAAATGAGCAAAACCGCTGTTACTCCGAACAATGCTATTTTAATGACATCCATGCTCAGCCTCCCAAATCAAACAATCTTTCCACCGTCTCAAACAAATCACCGATGTAAGGGACAAGCCATGTCAAAACAAGAATAAGCCCGGCAAGTCCGACAAAAAATGAATACTCTTCCCTTCCGCTGTTTTTCAGCACCTGACCCAGAATCATAACTAAAATCCCGACTGCCGCCATCTTGAACAGCAACGCTACACTCATTGGTCTCTCCCTCCTACAGCAGAAGAATACACACAAACAGCCCTGACATAATTCCGACGGTCTGATATAATTTGCATTTTTCTTCCTTTTGTTCCGATAATTTGTGAATCAGCAATTCCAGATGCTGCTCATATGCTTTGATTGTCTGACTCTGCCCTTTCACGTCCATAAATCCCGTTTGCTGCATACACCCGAGAAATTCCTCATAATCCTTTTTATTCATATGTCCTCTGACCATCTGTCCATTGTTTTTCCACAGAAAGGAAATGTCCTCCCCGTTGAATTCCTCCGTCTGCTCTGCAACCTTCTGAAGAAATCCGCGAAAAGGCTCCTCCATGCGGACGGAAGTCTTTCGAAACGCCTCCGGAAGACATGCATTTTCATACAAAATCAAATCATTGATGTAGTGCATCATAGTTTTTATCTGCTCCAATACCCTAAGACGCAACGTATATTCGCCTACCAGAGAAAAGCCGACACCTGCCGTCCCCGCCAACACCAGCAAAAAACCAATCCATTTCATACCAGACGTTCTCCTCTCTCATCGTACAGCGCCCCTTTCCCTTTCTCCTTAATCATCAAAAATCTCCGGAAATAGGTTGTCTCAAACAGCGGCTGCAAATACGGTTTTTCTTTGACCTCCCTCACACTTTCCCCATGAATGGTTGCAATCACCTTAACCCCGCAGTTTAACAGCATCAGAAGAGTCTGCACATCCTCAGAAAGCGCAATCTCGTCCACTGCAATCACTTCCGGTGTCATGGAACGAAGCATCATTTCCATCCCGTATCCTTTCGGACATGCATCCATCACATCCGTCCGCACTCCGACGTCATTCTGCGGTTCTCCCATAAAACATCCGGCAATTTCACTTCTCTCATCCACCACCGATACCGAACACCCCTTCCGGTGCCCGAAACCATCCGAAACCTGACGCACCATATCCCGGAGCATGGTTGTTTTTCCCATTCCCGGCGGGGCAATAATCAGACAACTGTGTATCTTATCCCCTTCCGGCTCATACATATGAGCCATGTACGGCTGTGCAACCCCTTTGACTTCATGGGCAACACGAATATTCAGAAAACGTATATTTCTTATAACACTGACTCCGTTTTGTGCAATAACCGCCTGTCCGGCAATCCCGATTCTGTGCCCTCCTGCCACCGTCAAAAAACCATGGCGCAACTCCTCCCCGTACGCATAAGGCGAATATCTGCACAGATGGACAAAAATGTTGTCAACCTGTCCAACATCCAGCCGAAGCTCATCTTCAAATTTGTTATCCATCGCTAACTTTTCATCTCCGCTTTTTTTCAGATAAAATTCCCTTCCCCCGCGACGGACCAATACCGGTCTTCCGGCTCTGATCCGGATTTCCTGCAGATCGTCATACCGTGCGCAGGTATGTTCAAAATATCCTCTCAGCGGTCCCGGAAACAATTGCAAAATACTGTTTGACTTCTTCATTTTGATCACCCCTTTACGAAAGTATATGAAAAGGAGACAAACTTATGACAAAAGAAAAAGACCCACATTTAAGCTGTGAGTCTTTCTGTTTTTTTCTGTTTCTATTCTGTTTCGGTTGTCTTTTCTGCTTCCTGCGCCTGCTTCATCTGCATTTCCTGCACAACAAACGGGTCATCGATATGCAGCATCAAAACCTCAATCTGCTCTTTGTGCTGATCAATCTCTTTCCGCAGTGCAGCCGCTTTCTCACGGAATGCTTTTCCGGCCTCATCCAACTGCTCCGCATACAGTTTTTTCATTTTTTCCAGTTCAGCTTCGTGTTCCTCTTTGAGCTGCGCAATTTCATCTTCCTGCTGCTTGGCAAGTGCCCTTTCCTTCTCTGCATATTCTTTCTGCAGAGCTTCTTTACATTTGGCCTTTTCTTTGGAAATGATGTCTTTGATTACACTGTTATAGTGACTAAGTTCCTTCTCCACTTCCTCTTCCAAATTTTTCAGCGACTTTCTCCACTCTACTCCCGGAGTTATGTAAACCGTCTCCTCATCCTCCTGATGCGTCATGGCTGCCTTCATCGCCTCCACTGCCTGAATTGCTTCCTTGGATACTTCGTTATTTTCTGTCGCAGCATTTTCTGCCATCACTTTGTTGTCCATGTCATCTACCTCACGCACATATCATATGTTGTTCTCTACGTCCACTGTCTTTAGGATAACAGATTCCCGATCTGAGCTTTGAACTTATCAATCTGCGCCTGCAACTCCTCATTTTTCTCACGGAACGCAGTCTGCACTTCCAAAAGCTGCTCATCATACAACTTTTTCATTTTTTCCAGTTCCGCCTCATGGGCCTGCTCATTGTTTTTGTACAGCAAAAGCTGTTCGTTTACCGCATCGATTTCTTTCTGCTGCTGTGCCAGCTTACTTTGGAACACTTCCTGAATCTCCGCAATCATACTCTCATAAATATTTTTCATGCGGTTCATTTCGGACTCATGGTCATTTTGAAGTTTTGACATACTGTCTGCACTGCTGTCAAAAAGCTCAAGTGCCATAGATTCTTTCTTCTGGCGGAATGCTGTCTGAATTTCCTCAATCTGCTCGTGATAAAGGTTTTTCATCTTTTCCAACTGAGCTTCCTGCTTCTTATTTTCCTCTTCAAACTGTTCGCTCTTTGTACGGTACTGTTCCATCTCTTTTTTGAGAGAATCATTCCGGTCACGGAACGCAGTCTGCAATTCATCAATTTGCTCATGATAGAGTTTTTTCATCTTTTCCAGTTCCGCTTCATGAGCTGCAGCCATTCCTTCTGTATTATTCTTTTCCTTATAATCTTCCAAATCCTGTTTCAAACTCGCGGTTTTGGCACGAAATGCTGTTTGAATCTCTTCAATCTGCTCATGGTAGAGCTTCTTCATCTTATCAAGCTCTGCCTGATGTTCCTTTTTGCTGATTCCACCAAGTAAATTTAACAAAAAACTCATTTGTATCCGATCCTCTCTTTTGCTAGCATATATATTTTACTACTTTTTCTTTTAAACGATTGACAAACTTCTCATAGTGCAACAGTTTTTTTGCTGCTTCCAAAAGGATGGAAACTCCAAGCGAAAGAAACAGCAAAGACAAAATTCCGAAAATCGGAATTTTGAATCCGTAAATAAAGTCACGCAAAAAGATAGATCTTATAAATGTATGGAATAAGTAAATATTCATGGAGTGTTTTCCCAAAAAGCAAAGAAATCTGTTCACTCCCGGAATCTTCACAACATATTTGTAACAGAAGAGGATAACACTTATCGGAATAATACCTAAACTGTACTCCCATACTATTGTGTACCGAACTGCCACCCACATGATAACATTGCCGGCAAGAAACGCTGCCAAAAGCAGGAAAACAATAATCTCATCCAACGTTTTCTTCTTGGTCAGCTTTATATGGTCCAGCTTGTAAAAAAGATTTTTTTCCGCAAAAAGAGCACCGAGCAACAAAACCGGCATAAACGTGTAAATACTTCCGGCTCCCAAAAACTTATGTTTTAAAAAGATTCTCGGCACGGCAACAATCAAGCAGATTAAGCTCAAGAATCCATACTTCTTAACCCACTTTACAACAAACGGCATCATGATAATATAGACAAAAGTTGCTCCCATGTACCACCACGAACCATTGAGCGAAGGTGTTCCGAAAATTTTCGATATTCCCAAAAAATCAATTAATACATACAAAAGTCCATCCGGAATTCCATCCGAAAAATATTTGTTTTTAAGATAACTTCCCGAAAACGGCAAAATAATAAAAGACACTATATAAAGGAACCAAAAACCGTTAAATGTCTTAAATACCCTGTCCGTAATCCATAAGTTAATCTCGTTTTTTCCCTCGCACTTTCCTTTTGCCGAGAGATATAAGCCATATCCGCTTATAAACGCAAAAATAGCTACACAAACTCTGCAATATCCACACAATGCCACATATACATTCTGCCCCAGCGGTCCGAAATCGAAAGAATAGCCTTCAAAACGCCATGTTGCACCAAAACAATGCAGACACATCAACATAAAAATTGCAATTCCCTTTATTGCCAAAGAATCTTTCTTTGAAAAACTCACGGTACTTTCTTTTTTCATAGTTTTTTTCTTCCGCCCCTTTTGGTCATCAATTATTTCACCGAAAGGGAACTCCGCATAAGCAAAGTTCCCTTCGTATTATACAAAATATAGCGTTTAAAATTACTGTGCATCCTTGATAGAGAAGCTGAGTCTTCCCATCTTATCTTTTCCGAGACACACAACAGTCACAACGTCGCCGAGTGTGAGAACATCTTCCACATGGTTGATTCTCTCTTTTGCAACTTTGGAAATGTGAACCATTCCCTCTTTGCCCGGTGCAAACTCGATGAATGCGCCGAACTCTTTGATGCTGACTACA
>JAFTVQ010000142.1 GCA_017461865.1 Lachnospiraceae bacterium
GTCCGGTCTTATGGGCCGGACCCTATTTTTTATGCACAACAGTGCTACAATATAAAACCAGGAGGATACAAACATGGGATTAAACAAAAAATCCGTAGACGACATTAACGTTAAAGGAAAAAGAGTTCTCGTAAGATGTGACTTCAACGTTCCGCTCAAAGACGGCGTGATTACAGACGAGACACGTATTGTGGCAGCTATGCCTACAATCAACAAATTATTAGCTGATGGAGCAAAATTAATTCTTTGCTCACATCTCGGAAAAGTAAAAAATGGCCCGAACGAAGGCGAATCTTTAGCACCGGTTGCTAAGAGACTTTCTGAGAAATTAGGAAAAGAAGTAAACTTCGTTGCTGACTACAACGTAACAGGTGAAGCTGCAACTGCAGCAGTAGCAGCTATGAACGAAGGCGATGTAGTTCTTCTTCAGAATACACGTTTCCGTGGCAAAGAAGAGACAAAACCGACAGATGCAGGCGAAGCTTTTGCAAAAGAGCTTGCTGATCTTGCTGATGTATATGTATGTGACGCATTCGGTTCTGCACACAGAGCACATGCTTCTGTAGCTGTAGTAACAAAATACATCACAGAAAAAGGCGGAGAGAATGCAGTTGGATACCTTATGCAGAAAGAAATCGATTTCCTCGGCAATGCGGTAGAAAATCCGGTAAGACCTTTCGTTGCAATCCTCGGCGGAGCAAAAGTTGCTGATAAGTTAAACGTAATCAACAACCTTATCGAGAAATGTGATACTCTCATCATCGGTGGTGGTATGGCATTCACATTCTTAAAAGCAAAAGGTTACGAAGTTGGTAATTCATTAGTAGACAATGAGAAGATCGACTACTGTAAAGAAATGATGGCTAAGGCGGAAGCAGCAGGCAAACAGTTATTACTTCCGATCGATACAACAATCGCAGCAGGATTCCCGAATCCGATCGACGCTGAAATCGAAGTTTCTGTAGTAGATTCAGACAAGATCCCGGCTGATATGGAAGGTCTTGATATCGGAACAAAGACAGCTGAGTTATTTGCAGATGCAGTAAAATCTGCTAAGACAGTTGTTTGGAACGGACCGATGGGTGTATTCGAGAACCCGACTCTTGCAAAGGGTACAATCGCAGTTGCAAAATCTTTAGCAGAAACAGATGCTACAACAATCATCGGTGGCGGTGACTCTGCAGCAGCAGTTAACCAGTTAGGTTTTGCTGACAAGATGAGCCACATCTCTACAGGTGGCGGAGCTTCCCTTGAATTCTTAGAGGGTAAAGCACTTCCGGGCGTAGTAGCAGCTGATGATAAGTAAGCACTTAGCGAAAACGAGCCGATAGGCGAAGTTTGAGGTTAGTGCGAACTTATGCAGCGAAACTTAGTGAAGCCAAGCCGAAGGCGCAGGCTGAACTTAGTTGAGTCGCTTAAGTAAGCACTTAGCGGGCGCGAAGAGTCGCTTAAGTAAGCACTTAGCGAGCGCAACAGCGAAGCGCATTGCGAAAAAAGTAAAAAGGCGAGATAGCGTAGCGCCTCTCGCCTTTACATATTAAAAATATAGGAGGCCGAAAACATGGCAAGAAAGAAAATTATCGCCGGCAACTGGAAAATGAACATGACTCCGAGCCAGGCAGTAGAATTAGTAAACACATTAAAACCGTTAGTAGCAAATGATGATGTAGACGTAGTATTCTGCGTACCTGCAATCGACATCATTCCGGCTATGGAAGCAGCAAAAGGTTCTAACATCGTGATCGGTGCTGAGAATATGTATTTCGAAGAGAAAGGTGCTTACACAGGCGAAATTTCTCCGGAAATGCTTACAGATGCAGGCGTTAAATATGTTATCATCGGACACTCAGAGAGAAGAGAATACTTCGCTGAGACAGATGAAACAGTAAACAAGAAAGTATTAAAAGCTTTCGAACATGGTATTACACCGATCATCTGCTGTGGTGAAACACTCACACAGAGAAAACAGGGTATCTATGTTGACTGGATCCGTATGCAGATTAAAATTGCATTCCAGAATGTAACAGCAGAGCAGGCTAAGACAGCAGTTATCGCATATGAGCCGATTTGGGCTATCGGAACAGGAGAAACAGCTACTGACGATCAGGCACAGGAAGTTTGTGCAGCTATTCGTGAATGTATCAAAGAAGTTTACGATGAAGCTACAGCAGAAGCTATCCGCATCCAGTACGGCGGATCTATGAATGCAGGAAATGCAGCTTCTTTACTTGCAAAACCTGACATCGACGGCGGTCTCGTTGGCGGAGCAGCTTTAAAACCTGACTTCGGCAAGATCGTGAACTACAACAAATAAAAACTGCCAATAAAGATAAGAAAAGGCTTCCGTTTTATACGGGAGCCTTTTTACATTGGATTTTGGTTGAAAAAAGCATACATTGCGTGTTATACTGTTACAGGTTAGAGGAAACAAACAAAATTTATATAAAAGGAGAAAAGAGATGAGTAAAAAACCTACAGTATTAATGATTTTAGACGGTTATGGTTTAAACACCAAAGCAGAACATAATGCGGTAGCGGAAGCAAAGACACCGGTTATGGACAACCTGATGAAGGAATATCCGTTTGTACAGGGAAATGCATCCGGAATGGCAGTTGGACTTCCGGACGGACAGATGGGTAACTCAGAGGTAGGACATCTGAACATGGGTGCAGGACGCATTGTGTACCAGGAACTTACCAGAATTACAAAAGAAATTCAGGACGGAACATTTTTTGAAAATCCGGCGCTCGTAAAAGCAATGGAAAACTGCAAAGCAAATGACAGTGCACTTCATGCATTCGGTTTGTTGTCTGATGGTGGTGTACACAGCCACAACACACATCTTTACGGAATTTTAGAGATGGCGAAAAGATTCGGCCTTTCCAAAGTATATGTACATTGCTTCCTTGACGGACGTGATACACCGCCTGCATCCGGCAAAGAGTTCGTAGAACAGCTGGAAGCTGAAATGGCTAAGATCGGTGTCGGACAGGTTGCTTCTGTCAGCGGACGCTATTATGCAATGGACCGTGACAATAACTATGACCGTGTACAGGTTGCATACAACGCACTCACAAAAGGTGAGGGTGTAACTGCAGACAGTGCGCCTGCAGCAGTACAGAATTCTTATGATAAAGATGAGACAGATGAATTTGTAAGACCGACTGTAGTTATGAAAGACGGTGCTCCGGTTGCTACAATCAAAGACGGCGACAGCGTAATTTTCTTCAATTTCCGTCCGGACAGAGCAAGAGAGATTACGAGATCTTTCTGTGATGACGATTTTAAAGGATTTGACCGTGAAAAGAGATTGGATCTTTGTTTTGTATGCTTCTCTGATTATGATCCGACCATCCCGAACAAAGACGTTGCATTCCACAAGATTGCAGTGACCAATACATTCGGTGAATGGCTTGCGGCAAACAATATGACACAGGCAAGAATCGCCGAGACAGAAAAATATGCACATGTTACATTCTTCTTCAACGGCGGTGTGGAAGAGCCGAACGCAGGTGAAGACAGAATCCTTGTTAATTCACCGAAGGATGTTGCCACATACGATTTGAAGCCGGAGATGAGTGCATATGAAGTGTGTGACAAGCTTTGCGAAGCAATCACATCTGATAAATACGATGTGATTATCATCAACTTTGCGAATCCGGATATGGTTGGTCATACCGGTGTGGAAGAAGCGGCAATCAAAGCAGTGGAAGCAGTGGATGAATGTGTAGGTAAGGCAGTAGAAGCGTTGAAATCCGTAGACGGAACCATGTTTATCTGTGCCGACCACGGAAATGCAGAACAGCTTATGGATTATGAGACAGGTGAACCGTTCACGGCTCATACGACAAATCCGGTTCCGTTCATTCTCGTAAATTATGACCCGGCATATACACTTCGCGAGGGCGGATGTCTTGCAGATATCGTACCGACTATGATTGAAGTGATGGGCAAAGAACAGCCGGCTGAGATGACAGGAAAATCTCTTCTTATTAAAAAATAATTTTTAATTCAAATAGAAAGGACAGACTGCATGAATGAAATGTGCAGTCTGTTCTTTTTTTGTATTTTTTCTTCATTTCGGAACATCCTATGAATAACAATTTTATTTTTAGGAGGTTGCAATGAAGGCGGAATTAACAATATGTGAAGTACATGCAATGGAAATTTTGGATTCCAGAGGAAATCCGACGGTACAGGTCAGTGTGACGGTCAGGGATGCCATGGGAAAATGTGAACAGGCTTCGGCATCTGTTCCTTCCGGAGCAAGCACGGGAAGATTTGAAGCAGTGGAACTGCGCGACGGAGAAACAAGATATTTCGGGCTCGGGACACAGAAAGCGGTAGATCATGTAAATACAAAAATACGGCCTGCGATATTAGGGAAAAATGCACTGGAACAGTTACAGATTGATAAGATTATGCTGGAATTGGATGGGACAGACAATAAAGGAAGTCTCGGCGCAAATGCAATTCTCGGTGTTTCCATGGCAGTTGCAAAAGCTGCAGCAAAAGCGCTTGATATGCCCCTTTACCGCTATTTGGGCGGAACGTATGCAAGAAGAATGCCTGTTCCGATGATGAATATTTTAAATGGCGGAAAACATGCATCCAATACAGTAGATTTTCAGGAGTTTATGATTATGCCGGTATCAGCCTGTTGTTTTAAAGAGGCGCTTAGAATGTGTGCGGAAATCTATCATAATCTGAAAAAATTATTAGAGAAAAAGGGGCTTTCTACCGGAGTGGGTGATGAAGGAGGTTTTGCCCCGAATCTTCCGGATGCTTACGCAGTACTTGATTTTATTATGGAAGCAATACGCGCGGCCGGATATAAACCGGGAACAGATATTAAAATTGCCTTGGATGTAGCTTCCAGTGAACTTTATGATGAGGCGGACGGAATGTATCATTTTCCGGGAGAGAGTGAATACCGGGGAGAAAATATCATTCGTGATACGGCGGAAATGATCTCTTATTATGAGGAGTTGATGCAGAAATATCCGATTGTCTCCATTGAAGACGGACTTGCCGAGGATGACTGGGAAGGATGGAAAGCATTGACTTCCCGCCTGGGAAATAAAGTGCAGTTGGTTGGCGATGATCTTTTCGTGACGAATCCAAAGCGGTTGGAGGCCGGGATAAAACTTCAGGTGGCCAATGCAATTTTGGTGAAAGTAAACCAGATCGGAACGGTATCGGAGGCAATGCAGGCCATTGAGACAGCACAGCAGGCCGGATACAAGGCGGTGATTTCCCACAGATCGGGAGAGACGGAGGATACGCTGATTGCGGACATTGCAGTTGCAGTGAATGCAGGGCAAATCAAGACGGGGGCACCTTGCAGAAGTGAGAGGGTGGCAAAATACAACCGTCTTCTTAATATCGAGGAAGAACTATCGGGAGTATCCGGTTACGAAACTCCGTTTTGCACAGAGTAAAAGGAATAGAGAGGATAAAAAGCACACTTGGCATACAAGTGTGTTTTTTGTCCATGTTGCACAATGCGATCTGTATCGAATTATAAAATGTGTAATAAATGCATAAAAAAATTGTAAAAAGCAAGAGGGTGTGGTATGATGACATGAAAGGAGCGCATAGGATTTGTGTTCTTTGATATGGAGGGCATCGGAATGAAAAAAATCAGCAGACATTCTATTTTGGTTCAAATTTGTGTAGTTAATTTTATATGCGTAGTAATCACGGGCATATTTTTGATGTGGATGTATTCCACAAATGTGAAGAAAGAAATGACGGAAGTATCGAAGCATTATATCAATGATTTGGCGATTGCATACGGCTCAACGTTGGATAATGAAATCAAGAAAGCCGATGGTGATTCCACTTTTGTTATGAAAGCGGACAATCTGTACTTGAAGCTCAACGGTGTCGGTTTGGAGGGCAAAGAGTCCAGCTATGTATATGTAGTGAACGGTGAGGGACAGATGATGTTCCATCCGGATGACAGCAAGATCGGGCATTCCGTGGAAAATGCAGTTGTAAAGCAGTGCGTGGCTGATTTACAGGCGGGTAAGAAGGTGGAAAACGGTGTTGTTGCATATGACTACAATGGTTCTAAGAAATATGCCGGAATCTATGTCAGTACATACAAAGAATTTATTCTGGTAGTAGCCGGCGATGAGAATGAAATTCTTTCTCCGATTTCTACGATTAATACAATGGGTAATATTTCTCTTGTTGTTATTATTTTTGTTACGGGATCTCTCGGTTATCTCTTTGCCGGAAAGATCGCTAAGCCGATCATCAAAATCACAGAACTTACAGAAGGGTTGTCCCAGATGGATTTCACAGACAAGCCAGATTATCAAAATGCGATGAAGCGTAAGGATGAAGTGGGCAGCATGGGACGTGCACTTTATGCTCTTCGAGGTGCCCTTGTTGATGTAGTAATCCAGATTCGGGAACAGAGCTCCATGCTTTTGGCTACATCTGCCGATCTCAGTGTCAGTGCAGCGGAGACGTCAACTACCATGGATCAGCTGGAGGCAGCGGTCGGTGAGATTGCACAGGGTGCAACCACGCAGGCGGCAGATACTCAGCGTGCAACAGAGAATGTTGTTGTTATGGGTAATATGATTGAAGAGACAGATCACAAAGTGGCAGAGCTTATTGAATATGCTGAGATGATGCAGAAAGCCGGAAACGGTGCAACGGAAATTCTCAATCAGTTGGAGGATGTTAACAGTCAGGCTGAGAGAGGAATCAACGTGATTGCGGAACAGACAGCAACAACCAATGAATCGGCACAGAAAATCAACGAAGCAGCCAGTATGATTACTGAGATTGCTGAGGAGACCAATCTTCTTTCTTTGAATGCATCGATTGAGGCGGCAAGAGCAGGAGAGCAGGGCAGAGGATTTGCGGTTGTTGCAGCACAGATTCAGAAGCTTGCAGAGCAGTCCAATGATTCGGCCAAACAGATCGGCGATATTATCAAAGCCCTTATGGAGGATTCGGAGAAAGCAGTTTCCATCATGGGTGATGTGAAGGAAGTTATGCAGAAGCAGAGTGAGCATGTGGATCGCACCAAGGAAGCGTTTATGGAGATTCAGCAGGGAATGGCGCAATCTGTACAGGGAATGACGCAGATTTCCGAGCAGACGCATCAGCTTGACGCAGCGAGAGTTACGGTGGTTGACGTGGTTCAGGATTTGTCGGCGATTGCGGAAGAAAATGCAGCTTCAACGCAGGAAACTTCTGCTTCGGTAACGGAAGTAAGTGCAATTGCGAGCGAGTTGACAGAAAACGCCGTGCGTTTAAAAGATATTTCCAATGCGATGGAAGAAAAGGTTGCGATATTCCAAATATAAAATATTTCGGGAAAGGCTTGTGCTTTTAAAATTCTTGTGTTAAACTAATCATGTTTTGTGACATTAGGAGGTTTATTTATGAGCGTTATCAGAATTATTTTAACAATCGTATTTATTATTGTTTGTATTGGTTTAACATTTATCGTATTATTACAGGAAGGAAAGAGTGCAGGTCTCGGTACCATCGGCGGAGCAGCTGAGAGTTACTGGGGTAAGAACAAAGGACGTTCTATGGAAGGCGCGCTTGTGAAGATCACACGTGTTCTTGCAGTGTTATTTGTTCTGCTTGCCGTTGTTTTGAATATCAATAAGTTTTAAATGAATTGATAATAAAAGCACTCTTTTACAGAGTGCTTTTTCTTTTTGTGGGGATACTACTATGAAAAAGAACACATTTATGAGTAAGAAAAGTTACAAAGAAAGAAAGCAGATGATTTATGATCTGGTGCGGGCTCAGTTTTATGTTCCGATGAAGGAAAAAGAGCTTGCAATCTTTTTGCAGGTAGAGCCGGAGGATAGGCCGGAGCTGAAGCAGATTTTAAACGAACTCTTGGAAGAACGCGGGGTTGAAATTACCAAGCGGGGGAAATATAAGGTTCCGGAAGACAAAGTGGCAGAGGGAATATTTATTGCCAACGCAAAGGGATTCGGATTTGTGGAAGTGGAAGGCGAGAAGGAAGATTACTATGTTCCCGAAGATATGGTGCACGGAGCTTTTCATCAGGATAAAGTTTTGTTCCGTTTGCTTCCGCAGCGAAAAGGCCGTCGGCCGGAAGTTGAAATCACAGATATTTTGCAGAGAGGCCTGACACAAATTGTGGGTACTTTTGAAAAAAGTCACAGTTTTGGTTTTGTGATTCCGGATCAGTCTAAGATCCCTGTGGATATTTTTGTGCCGGCAGAGTTTGTGGGCGGTGCCGTAGATGGCCATAAAGTTGTGGTTGAGATGATTTCTTACGGCGACGGGCGAAAAAAGCCGGAAGGGAAAATTGTTGAGATACTCGGACACGTCAATGATCCGGGAGTAGACATTCTTTCTATTGTAAAAGCATATGATATACCGGAGAACTTTAAAGAACGGACGTTGAATCAGGCGGTTCGTGTGGCGAAGCCGGTATCGGAAGCGGATATGGCAGGGAGAACGGATTTGCGCAATATGCGTATGGTGACCATTGACGGTGAGGATGCGAAAGATCTGGATGATGCGGTTTCGTTGTCGGTTTCGGACGGACTCTTCCACCTTGGTGTGCACATTGCCGATGTGACAAATTATGTGCAGGAAAATTCAGCACTTGACCGCGAAGCTCTCGAGAGGGGAACGAGCGTTTACCTGGTAGACAGGGTGATACCGATGCTTCCGCATACGCTTTCCAATGGAATTTGTTCTCTGAATGAAGGAGAGGATAGGTTGGCACTCAGTTGTCTGATGACTATCGATGGTGCCGGAAATGTGATTGATTATAAAATCAAAGAGAGTGTAATTAATGTAGACCGAAGAATGTCCTATACTGCGGTCGCAGGAATTTTGGAGAGAAAGGATCCGTCACTTTGTAAAGAGTACGAAGCATTTGTTCCGATGTTTGAACAGATGGCGGAACTTTCGCAGATTTTGCGTTTGAAGCGGAAAAGCAGAGGTTCTGTGGATTTTGATTTTCAGGAGTGCAAGATTTATTTGGACGGAGACGGACGTCCGGTGGATATTCTTCCGTATGAAAGAAATGTTGCAACGAAGATCATAGAAGATTTTATGCTTCTTGCAAATGAGACGGTTGCTCAACATTTTTATTGGATGGAGGTACCGTTTGTGTACCGTACACACGATAAGCCGGATCCGGAAAAAGTGCAGAAACTTTCGGCATTTATCCATAATTTCGGGTATTCTTTAAAACTTGCGCAGGGTGAAATTCATCCGAAGGAATTGCAAAAACTGTTGCTTCGGATCGAAGGGACGCAGGAGGAAGCGATGCTTTCGCGATTGATTCTGCGAAGCATGAAGCGGGCACAGTACCAGGAGGAATGCAACGGGCATTTCGGCCTTGCGTGCCAGTATTACTGTCATTTTACTTCGCCGATCCGACGTTATCCGGATTTGCAGATTCACCGCATTATCAAGGAGAGTCTCAGAGGGCGCTTAAATGCGGACCGGACATCGCATTACCACGCGATTTTGCCTGATGTTTGTGTACACTCCTCAAAAATGGAACGGCGTGCGGACGAGGCAGAGCGTGAGACAGATAAATTGAAGAAAGCGCAGTTTATGCAGGAGCATATCGGAGAATCTTTTGAGGGAATGATTTCCGGAATTACTGCGTGGGGAATTTATGTGGAGCTCCCGAATACCGTGGAGGGACTTGTTCGTGTGGTGTCCATTCCGGGAGATTTTTATATATATCGGGAAGATACGTATGAGATGGTCGGACAATCCACAGGGAAGAGCTATAAGCTCGGCGATAAGGTTAAGGTTATCGTCAAAGAAGTCGATACGTTTTTAAAGACAATCGATTTTGAATTAGAAGCGGATGAATGAAAAAATCGGGTTCACAAACCGAAATAAATGAGATATACTAAGTAAGCTGTGAGAAACTTGGCAGAAGGGAAGTGATGGGCGTGTCAAAGGATGCGATGAAGCTTGTGGCAAACAATAAAAAAGCATATCATGATTTCTTTATCGATGAGAAATACGAGGCGGGCATTGCTCTTCACGGAACGGAAGTAAAGTCTCTCAGGCTTGGAAAGTGCAGCGTGAAGGAAGCGTTCGTGCGTATTGAGAACGGAGAGGCTTGGATATACGGTATGAATATCAGCCCGTATGAGAAGGGAAATATATTTAACAAAGATCCGCTCCGCGTGAAAAAGCTTCTGCTTCATAAGGCAGAGATTAACAAGCTGGCAGGAAAGATGGCGGAGAAAGGATTTACCCTTGTTCCGTTGCAGGTTTATTTCAAAAATGGTAAAGTGAAGGTAGAGATCGGTCTTGCCAGGGGTAAAAAACTTTACGACAAACGTCACGACATTGCCAAAAAAGATGCGCGTCGTGAAACAGAGAGAGAGTTCAAGGTGAAAAACCTTTAACTTATATATTATGCAAAAGCACACCGCTTAAGGCGGAGACTACGGGGCCGTAATGGTTTCGACAGGGGTCTTGCAGCTGGAGAAGCTATCCGAAGGCGATGGCGTTAAATCGCAAACCTAAATATAAACGCTGAAGAAAATTTAGCATACGCTGCCTAGTTGCAGCTGTCCGACTTAGTGCACCTACACATTAAGACCCGGGCATCGACTATGTAGGAAACGACGCATGTTAAGCTTTGCGCATGCGGGCGTAATATGAAGCTACCAAAATCTGTTGGGTGTCAGTTCCCGGCAGATGGCGGGAATTCTAAATAACTGACTATGATAGTAGAAGGACAGGGAATAGGCTTTTGGACACGGGTTCGACTCCCGTCGGCTCCATTTCTTGTAAAATGAGAGAGATCTCATGGTGGTCAAAACAGAATATATTTTATTCGGGAAAAGGGAGTGCGACACTTCCTTTTTATTCTTTGCTGGGTACAGGAAAGAAAATGTGTTATAGTATAAAAGGAAAGGCAGGGAACATTATGGAGGAGCAGAAAATATATCTTGTAGGCGGAATTGCATTTACGGATATGAAGCAGGCGAAGCTTGCGCAGATTGAGCAAAAGAGAATAGAAGTTCTGGATGAGAAATTAAATTATAATGATATCGAGGCAGTTGCGAACGTGTATAAGAAGGCACGCGATAACCGCACGTTTCAGACACCGGTCGGTATTACATACATGCTTCGGCTGTATGACTGGCTGAAGAAGAATAAGTATGAAGGCATAGATAAGATGTATGTCATCATGGATATGGAATCCACGAAAGCTAAAATTGATGATCTTGACAGCGGTGTTCCGACTGAGCGCGATGAAATATGGAAGGGCCGATTGGAGGCACAAAAGAAAAAGGAAAAAGATCTTGCAGCGAAGTTTAGGACTTCTATATTTGTGAATGCGGTATTGGTTGTTCTTGTGATTGTTTTGTTTATTATCAGCCAGACAGGAAACAATCCGACGGTATTAAATTATAAGACTAAAATTATCAATCAGTATACTTCCTGGGAGCAGGAGCTGGAACAGCGAGAACGGATTGTGGAGGAAAAAGAAGAGGAGCTGGGTATTACGGTTCTTCCGGGATCGGAATAAAGCAGTAAGGTCTTGCGTTGTTTTTCACAAATTAAACATAAATGTATTGTATGGTTAGGAATGACAATACTAATATCAGGTTCAAAAAAGGAATGATTATGGAAAAGACGAAGATACTTGTGGTAGATGATGAAAGCAGAATGCGAAAACTTGTAAAAGATTTTTTGGTGCGCAGTAATTTTGAAGTGCTGGAAGCGGAAGATGGTGCACAGGCGCTTGATATGTTTTTTGCGGATCAGAGTATTTCGCTGATTATATTGGATGTCATGATGCCGAAGATGGATGGATGGCAGGTTTGCCGCGAAGTCAGAGCATATTCGCAGGTTCCGATTATTATGCTGACAGCTAAAACGAATGAGCAGGATGAACTTCTCGGTTTCCAACTTGGTGTGGATGAATATATTTCAAAGCCATTCAGTCCGAAGATTCTTGTGGCCAGGGTAGAAGCAGTACTTCGCCGAAGTAACGGCAACGCGTCGGAAAATGTGCTTTCGGCAGGAGATATCACGATTGATAAGACGGCACATATTGTTTCCGTCGGTGATGAGCAGATTGAACTCAGCTATAAAGAATTTGAACTTTTGGCTTATTTTGTGGAAAACAAAGGGATCGCGTTATCTCGAGAGGTTATTTTAAATCATGTATGGAATTATGATTATTTTGGGGATGCCAGAACAATAGATACCCATGTAAAAAAACTTCGCAGTAAAATGGGTGACCGGGGGGAATACATCAAAACAATTTGGGGATACGGATATAAGTTTGAGTGTTAGCAATAGGCAGAGAAAAGTCGCTGTAGGCACATGGAGTGCATATAGTGGCTTTTTTTGTTGTGCGAAGCATAAATAGCGGAGTATAATGGGGATAGGAAAGTCTTACGAACAAACGAGGGAGCAGTATGAAAAACAGAAAGCGGAAATCACATATATTGCCAGTTATAGCATGTTTTTTCGGGTTGTTGGTATTGTGTGCCGGCTGCGGAAAGTTGGCTGCGTATGATGTTGAGCAGTACCGGACGCAAGAAGATGCAAGCATATATTGTTTTACGGAGCCGGTTGCAGATTTAGAAAATATTGTTGCAACAGCGCAGTATGATGATGAGCATATTTTGCTGTATGAGGAGTTGCTTGCGGATAACGAAATACATAAAAAAACATGGATTTTTTCGTATATGACAGGAGAGAAAAAATTATGCAGTGATTTGGCGGAAACCGCCGATAAAGGCTACCGGGTGACCGAGGATCGTATTTCAATCCTCTCCGCAAGTCCGCTGGTGCTTGCTGACCTGTATACAAAAGAGATATATCTGTATACAGATGATTTTTCGCAGTACAGCGTTTTTGAAATCGGGGACTTCGAGATGCCCGGGGTGCCGATTGTCAGAGGGGACAATCTGTATTTTATAGACAATAATTCCGGTAAGATTTATGTGCATGGAATCGAAGAATTTTGTGTCGGGGCAAAGCAGACGGATTATGAGATGCTTTGCGATGAGTCGCGGGTTATTTTTGTGCCGGATGTCAACATGGCAAATTGTCGCCTCGACGGCGTGAGCGAGGATGAGAGAGAAGTCCGCGTATATGCAGAAAGCCTGATAGACGGCGAATACTATTATTATATTTATGATGTGCAGACAGGCGTTTGTAAAGAAATGTATCGTTTTGAGGATGAGAAAGATTTCGAGTGGAGTTCATGGGAATACGGAAAATGCCTGACTAAGGTTGTACCGTCCGCGGTGGACAGATATGAGATGACCGACTATGAACAAAGTCGGATTTACACAGCCAAAATAGAACCTTCGGCCATATACAGTCATGTAAAATATGATCGGAACATAGCTGAAGAAACAGAAAAATTGCTGTTCTATTCCGTAGATGAAAATAAAGAACGGATTACGGAACTGTTTCTTTGGGAGTATGGGAAAGCGGAGAGTGAGCCGGCGGATGCAAAGGCAGAAAAAATAAAAGCGGAGATTCCGGTAGAAGTAGATTATGAGCAACTGACAGAAAAAGCTGAGATTTTAGAAGAGAAATACGGTATCAATATTATCATGGGAGAAAATGTCGTCTGTGAATTTGATGCGTATGAGTATGAGCAAGTAACCAATGAAGAGCGGATTTATCTTGCGCTTGAACAGGTGGAATTGGCGATGGGAGCATTTCCGGACGGTATGTGCGCTGAGATGTCTGATGGTTATGCACAGGGATTTAATGTGTATCTTTGTGGGAATTTCAAACCGAAGAATAAGGAAAATATTAGCGATGCCGGAGCGTTTTTTGTATTTGACAACAATTGTTACAATGTGGCGCTGAACATTATGCAGGACAATACGGAAGCGAATTTCATACACGAGATGACACATGCTATTGATGACTATTTCGGGTTTTGCGGAGCAACAGAAGCGCTGGATGATGAATGGCAGAACTGTAATCCTGAAGGTTTTGAATATTTATTGACTTATTTTGATTATGAGGAAGAGTTCGAATATACCTATTGTGATGATTTTGAACACATTGATGAAGTATATTTTTGCGATACATATGCCAAGACATATCCGGGTGAGGACAGGAGCAGGGTGTTTGAATATTTCGGATCGGAGTTTCGTGAGGACGATGTGATATTAAAGTCGGAGTCTCTGAGAAAAAAAGCACGTTTGCTTTTGGATTATTGTACAAAATATTTGGAATGTTTTCGTGTGGATGAGGATTATGGTCTGAAAACGAAAGCAGAGAAATTGGGGTGGTAAAAATGATATACAGGAATTTTAAAGAAGATAGCTTATCATTGCTCGGTTTCGGAACGATGCGTTTACCGGTTCTTGAAAACGGACAAATTGACGGGGAGCAGACGGAAACGATGGTTGCCCTTGCCATGGAATCCGGCGTGAATTATTTTGATACGGCATATCCGTATCACAGCGGAGAGTCTGAAATTGTCATTGGCCGGATTTTAAAGAAATATCCGAGGAACAGTTACCGCCTGGCAACCAAATATCCGGGGCACCAGATTGTGGAGAAATATGATCCGAAAGCAATTTTTGAGGAACAGCTCGAAAAGTGCGGAGTTGATTATTTTGATTATTATCTGCTTCATAATGTATATGAAAATTCCATGCATATATACACGGATGAAAAAATCGGTGTCATGGAATATTTCAGAGAACAGAAGCGTCTGGGTAAAATAAGGCATCTTGGATTTTCCAGTCACGGGAGATTGGAGAATCTCAAAGAGTTTTTGGATTTGTACGGCGATGAGATGGAATTTTGTCAGATTCAGCTCAATTATCTGGACTGGACGCTGCAACAGGCAAAGGAAAAGTATGAACTGCTGACGCAGCGGGGAATTCCGGTGTGGGTGATGGAACCGGTGCGCGGCGGTAAATTGGCATCTCTGACAGAGAAAGATGTGAAAGCCCTGAAAGAGAAACGCCCGGATGAAAGTGTGGCGTCATGGAGTTTCCGGTTTCTGCAGGAATTGCCGAATGTGACAATGATATTGAGCGGAATGTCCAATGTAGAGCAGATGAAGGATAATCTGAAAACCTTTCAAAATGAAAATCCGCTGTCGGATGGGGAACGTGCACTATTGTTGACAATTGCGGAAGGGATGAAACAGTCGGTGCCGTGTACATCGTGCAGATATTGTTGCGACGGATGTCCGTTGGGACTGGATATCCCGAAGATGATTGCGACCTACAATGAGATTGTGATTGCGCCGTCGACCAATGCGGTAATGTGGCTGGATGCCCTTGCGGCGGAAAAACTTCCGGCAGCTTGTATCAAGTGCGGAAAGTGCAGCAAAATCTGCCCGCAGGGAATTGCAGTGCCGGATGTGTTGGAGGAGTTTGTGACGCGACTTGAAAAAATACCGAAATGGGCAGATATTTGCAGGGAGCGTGAAGCGTTGGCAAAAAAGCGAAGAGGTGAGTAGAGTGAAAGATCTGTTTTACATGGCGATTGTGTTTGTGGCAGCGATTTTGCCGTTTGCACTGGTTTCGACAGATATTGTTTTGTTTGTGAAGAAAAAAGAAAATTGGATATTTGAGATGTGCGCATTTTTGATTGGCGGACTGTATATGGTGATGGCTTACCTGTTATGGGATTTGCCGGATTACACAAGTCCTTTAAATGTGTATGGTACGGCAAATGCACATGCACCGTTTTCGTCTGAGCATCTGCCGGCATTGGTTCTGTTTGCTGTCTGGGGATTTGTGAGTTACATCGTACTGAAATTTTTGCGAAAAAAACTTCCGCCGATTGTAGAAGTGTTTTTGCTTGCGGGCATTTATGCGGGGATTTTATTGACGGCTGTGTGTATATTTCAGCTGCTTTGCTTTCCGGAACCGTTGCCGGCGAAAATGGGAGATTTGTATCCGGGCGCGGATAACCCGGATTCCGCATACTACATCCGGCTTAGTACGTTTGATTTGATAACGATGCTTTGTCTGTGTGCTGTGCCGTTACTCTATGTGATACATTCGGTTCAACTGCTTGTGCGAATTGTGAAGGAGAAGGCGGAAAGGCAAAAGGACTTGCAATATGACAATCCGATATTGCAAAAAATAAATTCCTGGCTGTTAAGCGGTGCTAATTTATTTTTGATTGCAGTGGTTGCCCTTTTGCCGGTGCTGGGAGTGCTTGTTGCGCTGCTTGTTTTGTTCGGACAACAGCCGGACAGTATCATAAGGGTGTTTACCCAGACAAGTGACTGGATTTTGTCAGGGGAGATATCACCGCCGCCGGTAGCCTATGATACACATTATCTTTGCACTGTTTCGCTCCGCGGGCACAAAAGACTGGTCAAGCCTATACGGTACGGAATCCGGAGGGGCGAAAAGATAGTTGTCAACAGGCAACTATGTGTTGCAAATGCATTTGAGCAACTTTTGGAAGAAAAAACGCCGCACTTTCACAGGAAAATACGACGTTTTTATGATACATACGGATATCCGGTTTCAAAACATATCAATACAGCTTTTGCTGCGGATGTGGTCTATGTTTTAATGAAGCCGCTTGAATGGTTTTTTGTACTCATACTTTATATGTTTGATCCGAAACCGGAGAATCGGATTAACAGCCAATATATGCCCAAGCTACAGCAATAATGATAGCGGGCAGAAGATTTGCAACGCGGATTTTTTTGCCCCAAACGAGATTTAAACCGACACAAAAGATTAAGATAGAACCGATCAGGGAGAGGTTGGCAAGCGACGGCTCCGTCATGATCGGTTTTATAAATTTGGCAAGAAGTGTGATGCTTCCCTGTAACAGGGCAACCGGGATAGCGGAAAAAGCACATCCCTTGCCCATGGAACATGTCATGACAGTGATAATAATGAAATCGAGGACTGCCTTTGTTGCAAGGATGGAGTAGTCACCGAAGATTCCGTCCTCTATCGAACCGACAATCGCCATGGCACCGATGCTGACAGTGAGAGAGGCTGTAACAAAAGCATCAACAAATTTTTTGTCTTTGGCATTTCCGGTTTTCATTTTTAACCAGGTCCCGAAAGCTTCAAATTTGTCTTCCAAATTCAATAGTTCTCCGAGAAGGGCACCGAGGGCAAGTGAGACGGTAATCATCATGGAATTGCCGCTGACGAGTGAGCCTTGGCTGATTTTTAAAATTCCCTCCATCGCACCGCCGATACCGATAAACAGGACACAAATACCGCATGCGTTATTCAGCCCGTCCTGATATCGTTCTTTTAAATGTTTTCCGAATATTTTTCCGAATATGCCGCCTGCAACAATTGCAGCGACATTAATAATTGTTCCGAGTCCGATCATGATTTTCATCCTTTGCAATGTCATACGATTTTCTACGTTTCCCTATTTTATTCCTATCTGCTTAAAAAAGCAATTCGAAACAGGAAATAATTGTATTTACTTGCATAAAACAAGGAAATCATATATGATAGAAAAAGTGAAAAACAAAAGAAAGGCAAGGGTTATTTATGAAAGAACAAAAAGAATTTCAGCCGTATATTCCGGCGTCAAAAGTAACACCGGAAATTACAGTGACATCCATTATCATGGGTATCATTTTGGCTGTAGTATTCGGAGCTGCCAATGCTTACCTCGGACTTAGAGTAGGTATGACGGTATCGGCATCCATTCCGGCGGCAGTTATCGCTATGGGTGTGATTCGCGTGATTATGCGCAAAAATTCGATTCTCGAAAGTAATGTAGTGCAGACGATCGGTTCTGCCGGTGAGTCTCTGGCAGCCGGTGCGATCTTTACACTTCCGGCACTTTTCCTGTGGGCGGCAGAAGGCACCATGGAAAAACCGGGCATTGTTGAGATTACGATTATTGCTTTGTTGGGAGGACTTCTCGGAGTATTCTTCATGGTGCCTCTTCGTAACGCACTTATTGTAAAAGAGCACGGAACACTTCCTTATCCGGAAGGTACTGCATGTGCAGAAGTACTTCTTGCAGGTGAAGAGGGCGGTGCAAATGCGTCGACAGTATTTACCGGTATGGGATTTGCTGCTTTGTTTAAATTCATCATTGATGGTTTGAAGGCGGTTCCGAGTGAAGTGTCTGCAAGTTTCAAAGGATACTCAGGTGAAATCGGCACACAGATTTATCCGGCGGTAATGAGTGTGGGCTATATCTGCGGACCGAGAATTTCTTCTTATATGTTTGCCGGCGGTGTATTCAGCTGGATGGTTATGATTCCTATTTTCGTTATGTTAGGCGAAACAGTTGTTATGTACCCGGGCACAGAGACAATCGGTGCGATGTATGCGGCAGGTGGCGCAAGTGCGATCTGGGGAAGTTATATCCGCTACATCGGAGCGGGTGCTCTTGCGGCCGGTGGTATTATCAGTCTGATCAAATCGCTTCCGCTTATTGTTACAACATTCCGTGATGCAATCAAAGGAATGAAAGGCGGAGTGAAAGCAGGAAATGAACGTACAGCGCAGGATTTAAGTATGAAGATTGTGATTGCGGCAATTGCGGTTCTGACACTGCTTGTATGGCTTGTTCCGGCGGTTCCTGTTACATTTATCGGAGCAGTTATCGTAGTTGTATTCGGATTCTTCTTCGCTACAGTTTCTTCCAGAATGGTAGGTCTTGTAGGAAGCAGTAATAACCCGGTATCCGGTATGGCTATTGCAACACTTCTTATTACAACGCTTATTTTAAAAGCAACAGGTGATGTGGGTGCACACGGTATGCAGGGAGCAATTGCGATCGGTTCCATTATCTGTATCGTTGCTGCGATTGCAGGTGATACATCACAGGATTTAAAGACAGGATATTTATTGGGAGCTACACCGAAGAAACAGCAGATCGGTGAGGTGATCGGCGTTGTTGCTTCTGCATTTGCAATCGGCGGAACATTATATCTTCTCGATCAGGCATGGGGATTTGGTTCGCAGGAGCTTGGCGCTCCGCAGGCGACTCTTATGAAAATGATCATTGAAGGTGTTATGGGTGGAGATCTTCCATGGAATCTGGTATTTATCGGTGTATTTGTTGCAATTGTAATCGAAGTGATTGGTATTCCGGTACTTCCGTTTGCAATTGGTGTATATTTGCCGGTGCAGCTCAATGCATGTATTATGGTAGGTGGTCTTGTTCGTCTCGCGTTTGAAAAGATGAAAAAAGATGAGGATAAGAAGAAAGCAATCATCAGCGACGGTATCCTGTTCTGTTCAGGTATGATCGCAGGAGAAGGTCTGGTTGGTATTCTGCTTGCATTCCTTGCAGTGTTCGGTGTTGGTGAAGTAATCGACATTTCCGGTTTACTTAACCTTCCGACAGCGGTAGCTAATATCGGAAGCCTTGTTGTATTTGCTTTGATCATCCTCTGCTTATGCAAATTCTCTCTTTGGAAGAAAAGAAAATAAGGATCAACGAAATGAGTAAAAAGAAAAAAGATTCTGAAAATTATCTGGAGCGGACACCGCTTCGTCCGGAAGGCCTGAAGTGGACAACGGATGAAAACGGAATTGTAACACTTCACATTGAAAACAAGGGATTGTTCAATCTTGTGGCGCAGAAACTTTTAAAAAAACCGAAAGTCAGTTATGTGCATTTGGATGAAACAGGAAGTTTCGTCTGGCCTCTTCTGTGCGAGGAGAAAAATATATTGGCGCTCGGAGAGGATGTGAAAGCACAGTTCGGGGATAAAGCGGAACCGCTTTACGAACGTCTTGCAAAATATTTTCAAATCTTAGACAGCTATCATTTTATTGAGTGGAAAAGTTAAAATGAATCAAGAAGGAGTTTCTGATAACGGGTTATACTGTTATCGGAAACTCTTTTTTGTGAAAGGTTTGTGAAAAAGTTGTTTCCGAAAGTGGTAGGTGTTAGAATTGAGGAAGTATACAAATTATTATGACTTTTGGGGATATTTTATGAAGCATTCAATCAGAAGGCAGTTTGCGGCAATTTTTATAGCTTTGATGACAGGAACCATATTGTTATGTTGGTTGCTGAATTCAACATTGCTTGAGAAATATTATATTGAAAACAAGAAGGATGTATTGTTATCTGCATACAGAAGCATTAACGATGCATCGAATTCGGGAAGTACCAATTCAGAGCGGTTCGGAATTGAAGTGCAGAAAATCAGTGGTATTTACAATATTAGTATTCTTGTGATTAATGCAGATTCCCAACTTGTTACTTCTTCTGTGCATGAATATGATGTTCTTGTAAAAACATTGCTTGATTATGTGTTTGCTATTGGGATTGATGACCAGACGGAGGCTGCGGTATTGGAACAGACGGATCGCTATACAATCCAAAATAGTTTCGATAGGCGGACTAATATAAGCTATATTGAAATGTGGGGGTTTTTAGATAATGGAAATCCTTTTATTATGAGGACAGCTTTGGAAGGTATCCGGGACAGTGCAAAGATAGCCAATCGTTTTTTGGCCTATATCGGAATCGTTGCTGCTGTTTTAAGCGGATTACTTATGTGGCTTATTGCAAGAAAAATCACAAATCCCATTATGCAGTTGGCGGATATATCATCCAAGATGACAAATCTTGACTTTGAGGCAAGGTACACGGGGAAAGAAAAGAATGAGATCGGAATTCTCGGGTCGCATATGAATGAATTGTCCGACAAGCTTGAAACTACTATTTCTGAGTTAAAGACAGCAAACAACGAACTTTTAAATGATATTGAGAAAAAAGAAAAGATGGATGAAATGCGGCGGGATTTTCTGTCAAATGTGTCGCATGAGTTAAAAACGCCGATTGCGCTTGTTATGGGTTATGCGGAAGGGTTGAAGATGAATGTCAATGACAATCCGGAGGATCGGGAATTTTATTGTGATGTAATTATGGATGAAGCACACAAAATGGATGTGCTTGTGAAGAAGCTTTTGACGTTAAATCAGTTGGAATTCGGAAATGATGTTGTTACAATGGAACGGTTTGACATTGTGGAGATGATCCGCAACTATCTTTCGTCTTCTGCTATTCTTATTGAAAATGCGGATGCTGCAATTGTATTTGAACAAAGCGGTTCTGTGTTTGTATGGGGAGATGAGTTTAAAGTGGAAGAAGTGTTTATGAATTACTTTACCAATGCATTAAATCATCTCGGCGGAGAAAGAAAAATTGCAATCTGTATCTGTGAGCGTCAGGACAGAGTGAGGATCAGCGTGCGCAATACGGGAGAGTTAATACCGGAAGAAAGTATTCCTTATTTATGGGATAAGTTTTATAAAGTCGATAAAGCAAGGACGAGAGAGTATGGCGGCAGCGGTGTCGGTCTTTCTATCGTAAAGGCGATTATGGAATCAATGAACCAACCATATGGGGTTGAGAATTGCAGTGACGGTGTAGAATTTTGGTTTGAATTAGAGAGCAAATAGTGGTAAAATAGAATAACTTCTATTATATTCGTTGTGGAGAGCTATGACGAAAAGGAAAGCAGGATTCTATGATAATAAGAAATAAGACCTTTTGTCTGGTATTATTAATATGTAGTATGATGGTTATTGTGACCGGATGCGGTAATCAGATTCCGGAAATGACAGAGGCGGAAAATGCGCTTGTCACAGAATATGCAGCAGGTATATTGCTTCAGTATCATGCGGATTATAACGGACGGTTGGTTGATA
This sequence comes from Lachnospiraceae bacterium, assembly GCA_017461865.1. GTDB lineage: Bacteria > Bacillota > Clostridia > Lachnospirales > Lachnospiraceae > SVFI01. The sequence continues at coordinate 21,634 of JAFTVQ010000142.1, forward strand.
CATCGGTTCCTCCGGTGATTGAACCGATTGTACAGGAACCGGTAGTGGAGGAGACAATATCTGATAATTCGACGGAAGAAATTCAAGAGCCGGATTCCGAAACAGTTTCGGATAACAGTGCATCTTCCGGCGATGGTGTGACAGAAGTTCCGCAGTTATCCGTTGCACAGGTTCTCGGGGCAGACGGACTTGATATAACATGTGCCGGTTATGAAGTGAGTGACAGCTATCCGGAGACTGAGATGTCGGAAGACAATATGCTTTTTGCAATGCGTGCGGGAGCAGGCAATAAACTTCTTGTTGTAAAGCTTAACATCTCGAACCCAACGGGAACTGACATCGCGTTAAATACGATATCAATGACAGATCTTAAGTGCAAATTACTTATAAACGGAAGTAAAAAGCAAAATGCGTATGTTTCTATGTTGGATCAGGATTTGATGATGATTGACCATGTTTTTGTTTCCGGAGATAATATGTTGGCGGTTGTTGTGACGGAGATGCCGGAAGAGGATGCTTCGCAGATTGCATCAGTAGCGTTGACTGTTCAAAGAGGAGATAATTCTGCGACGGTAAATGCGATGCAATGACAACTATGGGAACAAACGAATACTTTATATACGAAAAGCTGCGGTAAATAACGCAGCTTTTTCTTGTCCTAAAAAGGTAATTCTTCTGTGGTACAATGAGTTTCAGTTTGATGTACAAAAAAGAAAACAAAAAAACTTAAAAATTTACAAAAAAGGTGTTGACAAAACCATTCGTGGGGTGGTAGACTAACATTCGTTGCGGGAGTAATCCAAAGCAACAGAACCTTGACAAATAAACAGCAATGCAACCCTGAAAATTCTAAAAAGAATTGTTCAGAGAACAAAACCTAAAACAAAGTAAAAACGGTTAAATTAGCCAAGCTAAATTTTGACCAAGGAAAGAATTCAAC
>JAFTVQ010000036.1 GCA_017461865.1 Lachnospiraceae bacterium
CGGAGCGGATAAGACATATAAGTTATCCGATTTCACAAAGGGAAGTGACGGCAAATATACGCTGACAATCAAAGATGTTCCGACCGGCTCATATCATGTGAAAGAAACAGTTTGTGATATTGCGGGTTATGATACAGAGAGCGTGGAGTATACCGTATCGTCGGGGTTGGTTCCGGGCGGCAAAGTAAACGGGGCCGATATCACTGTGGAAAAAGATGCGGCTGCGAAAGTAGCGGTGGCGGATACTTATGAAATGCAAAAAGGCTCTATTGAGCTGACAAAGAGTGTCCGGGGAGACAGAACCTGGGAACAGGTGAAGGATAAGATTTCGTTCCGCGTGACAAACAGAGAGACCGGATATGATGAGACTTTCTTGGAAGACAAATTTGTGCTTTCGGGCGGTGTGTATGTATGTGTCGTACCGGACCTTCCGCTGGGCGAGTATAAGGTGACCGAAATGTTGAAAGATGCGGTGGGTTATACGTCAACGACGACATATACGGTAGGAAGCGGAAGTGCGCAAACAGGAAAAGAAGCAGATGTGGACATCAGCGCGAAAGGGCAGGTGTCACATGTGGCTTATGTGAATGAGTATGATACGTTGACGGGAAGTATTTTGCTGAAGAAGAGTGTGACCGGAGATGCGTCCTGGACACAGGTGCGCGATACGCTCAGCTTTGTGCTTATGAAAAACGGAACGACGCTCGAGACAATCAGAGCTACGCAATTTACAGGTCCGGATTCGGACGGTAACTATTACTATACAATCTCTGGTGTGGCTGACGGCACCTACACGGTGAAGGAAGTGGTCGACGGAGAAAATAATGTGACATATAAGAGAACCACAACAGTGAAAGTGGACGCCGGACAGGCGGCTTCCGGACTGCAGGGGCAGATTGTTTTTGATGCAGATGACGGAGCGACGGTTACCGTTGAGAACAATTACAAGAGAAATAAAGGAAGTCTGATGCTCAAGAAGACGCTTGCAGGCATCCGTACGGAAGATATCACGGCGGCGAGAAATCAGATTGCATTTACCGTGACGCCGTCGCCGACAGGAAACGGAGGCAGTGCAACCTATAAGCTTTCTGAGTTTGTAAAGGACGGAAGCGGAAATTATGTGCTGAGTCTTGCCGGAGTTCCGACCGGTACTTATACGGTGAAGGAAACCGCGTACGATGTGGACGGATATGATACGGAAAGTGTAGAGTATCTTGTGACAACGGCAGCGGGAGTAAATCAGACGCCGGCAAACGGAAAAGCCAATGGTGCAACGGTTGCTGTGGGAACCGGTGCTTTGACAACGGTTGCCGTGACAGACGAATATGAAAAGCAGATTACCAAGCTTGTGATTACGAAAACAATCAGAGGCGATGTGACGGAGGAAGAGGCGAAAGGTGCCCTTCAGTTTAAGGTGACGAACAATGGAACCGGAACTTCACAGACGTATACTTTGAAAGATCATTTCATCTATGATGCTGTCTCCGGGAAATATATTTTGGAACTGGATGTGACGGCGGGCGGATATACGGTGGAAGAGACCGTTTATGACGTGGATGGCTATGTGCTGACATCTGTGAAGAATACAGTCGGTATGTCAACGGAAAATGATAAAGATGTCGATGTTACGGTGCTGCAGGGACAAACGGTAACGGTGGATTATGAGAATACATATGCATCGAATGTAGGAGATCTCAAGCTGATAAAAACTGTAGCAGGCGGAGCGACGTTTGCAGATATAAGAGCAGAACTTAGCTTCGTGATCGAGGGACCGAACGGATACCGTCAGACGTTTACGGGAGATGATATGGCAGATGACGGAACGCTGACGATACATGATCTTCCGGTGGGTGATTACACAATCACCGAGACGGCGGGAGATGTGCTCGGATATGTATATGTTTCTGCGACGAATACGGAAGGCGGAACCACAGCGGCTACAATTGCAGTTCCGTTTAATGCAACCGCGGAAATCACCTTTAATAACACATACTCCCAGGTGGAGACGGGTAAACTGGTAATCACGAAAAAGCTGGAAGGCGATGTCACGAAGGAAGAAGCGGAAGGTGCTCTGCGGTTTAAGGTGACAAATAACGATACCGGTGATTTCAAAATCTATACATTGGATGATGATTTTGTATATGATGACGCAACCGGAATTTATACGATGGAACTGCCTGCGAATGTGGGTGGTTATACCGTGGAAGAAAGCGTTTATGATGTGGACGGTTATATCATTACCGGATTGCAGTATTCGGTGGATGGCGGCGCTTTGACAGATGTGGATCTTGCAAATGAAAAACCGGAAGTGAATGTCAATGTGACGGACGGCGGAATTGTAACCGTAAACTTTAAAGATGCATACGAGAAGAAAATAGGAAATCTCGTTCTTGCCAAAACAGTGAAGGGTGACCTTGGCTGGGGTGATGTGAAAGACAAACTGAGCTTTGTTGTGAAAAACAACAAGACCGGCGCAGAAACTACCTATCAGGCTGCATCCTTTAAGGATGACGACGGCGACGGGGTGTATACCTTGTTGATTGAAGATCTGCCGCTCGGAAGTTATACTGTAACGGAGAAACTTGACGATGCAAACGGCTACACGGTAAAGACGACTTGTTCTGTGGACGGCAAAAACGCTTCTGCCGGAACAGAAGCGAAGTTTGAGCTTGTGAAAACCGGTAACCGGATTGATTTTGTCAATGAGTATACAGATACGAAAGGCGAACTCGTCATTACGAAAAAGCTTCGCGGAAACATCGACAGAAAAGATGCGGAGGCGGTCATCCGGTTTAAGGTGACGAATACGAAGACCGGTAAGGGCAAAACATACACATTGGATGATTTTGAATATGATAAATCAACGGAAAAATATTCATTAAAGCTTACTTTGGAACCGGGGGCATACAAGGTGACAGAGACGGCATATGACGTGGATGGTTATAAGACGGTCAGCGTGACGTACACGGTAGGCGATGGCAATAAAACAAAGGGAACATCCGCGAAAGTGAAAGTGAAGACTGCAGAGAAAGTCAAGGTTGCTTTTGTGGATAAATATTCGAAGACCGAAACTTCGGGAGAAAGTACGACATCGACCTCGACGTCATCCTCATCGACGAGCAGTACAACAACAACGGACCGTAATACGCCGAAGACGGGAGATGATTTCCCGCTTGCTCTTTGGATTATGCTTCTTATGTCCGGTGCGTTGGGACTGGGCGTGAGTGTTTACGGAATTCGTAAAAACAGTAAATAAAAGTAAAAAGAGGTCTCTGTGATGGCGGAGACCTCTTTCTTTACCGGGGTGTTAATATGGGAAAGAAAAATAAAATTGTAGTATTTTCGTGGATTGCTTTCTTTTCTGTGATTGCGTTGATTTTGTCCGGGTGTATGCTTTGGGGGTATTATTCGGACTACCGTGCCGAGAAGGCGTTGGAAAAAGAATTTTCGCAAATGAGGAGCAATGCTGTTACCGTGGAGGCGGGAGCCGCTGTGGAAGGAACGGGAGCATCCAAAGATTTAAAAGAGGAAAGAACAGCGGAAGAAATGCGTTCTTTCTATAATAAGATGAAAGAGCAAAATGAAGATTATGTTTGCTGGCTTACCGTGAAAGATACCGGTATCGACTATCCGGTGTTGCAGAGAGATAACTCTTTTTATTTGAATCATAATTTCAAAATGGAAGAAAGCCGACATGGTTCTGTTTTTGCGGACGAAAATTGCAATGCGGACGGACAGATTCTTTTGCTTCACGGACATCACATGAAGGATGGGACTATGTTCGGCGGCCTCAAACAGTATAAGGACAAAGATTGGCGCAAGACACATAGGGAAATTGTTCTTGAGTTTGCGGACGGACAGAGAGAATACCGTATTTTTGCTGCTGCGCTGGTGGATCTGACAGAAGAGGGCTCTTTTGCTTTTGAGGACATTCCGGAGACGGAGGAGGCGATGGGCCTGTACATGGAAGGTTTGGAAGATGCAGCCTTCTGGTTTGATGAGGATGCTGTAAGTGAGGAGGCGGCTGTTTTGGTGCTCTCGACCTGCGAATACGGCAGTGCCGATCAGAGACTTTTGGTGGCGGCGGTCCGCCGTGAGTAAAAATGCGCGAAAAATCCAATAAAATTGCTTGACGATGAACATTTCGTGTGATATATTTGATAGGCGAGATGACATTAGGTCTTTTTTTTATGCTTAAAAAAGCAGTGAATGGGAGGAAATAGATATGCGTACAAAAATTACTTTAGCTTGTACAGAATGCAAGAACCGTAACTACAATATGACAAAGGATAAAAAGACACATCCGGACAGAATGGAAACTAAAAAATATTGTAGATTCTGCAAAACTCATACTTTACACAAAGAAACAAAATAATCTGTTTTAAAAGATAGGAGTAAAAGTTATGGGAGAAAGTAGTACAGAAAAGAAGGGCTTTGTAGAAGGCCTGAAGGCAGAGTTTAAGAAAATTATCTGGCCAAATAAAGCTACACTCGGAAAACAGGCAGTAGCGGTTACTATTATTTCCGTTATTTTAGGACTGATTATTGCATTACTTGATACGGTTATTCAATATGCAATCAACTTTATTACAATGTAAGGAGAGGGTGGCAATATGGCAGAAGCAAACTGGTATGTAGTCCATACCTATTCGGGATATGAAAATAAAGTCAAAGCCAATATTGAAAAGACCATTGACAACCGTCACCTTGAGGAGGAAATTCTCGAAGTGAGAGTTCCGATGCAGGATGTTGTTGAAGTAAAGAACGGGGCAAAGAAAACAGTTCAGAAAAAAATGTTCCCGGGATATGTGCTGATCAATATGGTGATGAATGACGATACCTGGTATGTTGTTCGTAATACGCGAGGCGTTACAGGTTTCGTAGGACCGGGAAGCAAACCGGTTCCGCTGACAGAGGCGGAGATGAAGCCGCTCGGAATCAAGACAGAAAACATTTCGGTTGATTTTGAAGAGGGCGATATGATCGCAGTTGTGGCAGGTGTTTGGAAAGATACCGCCGGCGTTGTCCAGAGAATGGATTTCAGCAAACAGACAGCGACAATCAATGTAGAGTTGTTCGGCCGTGAGACACCGGTAGAAATCAGCTTTGCAGAAATCAGAAAAATGTCGTAAGACGACGAACTTGTTAACGAAGTTCATAGGATGAATTCCTACTTATATATAAGAAGGTTCAGCTCGTGAGCTGTGGGAGGACTGATCCGGTCCGCCACTACCACAATTTATTAGGAGGTGCCAAAATGGCAAAGAAAGTAGAAGGATACATTAAG
>JAFTVQ010000143.1 GCA_017461865.1 Lachnospiraceae bacterium
AATTCATCTGGAACTGAACAACGGTTATCTGACCATCTCCACGGAGAAATCTTTGGAGAAGACCAACGAGAACAAGAAGGGCAAGATGCTCCGTCAGGAGCGCTATTCGGGCGTGATGCAGCGCAGCTTCTTTGTGGGCGAACACATGACAGAGGAGGACATCAAGGCTTCGTATGAAAGCGGTGTCCTGCATATCATCGTTCCGAAGAAGGATGCGCCGACAGTCCCCGAAAAGAAGACCATTCTGATCGAGGGCTAACATCCAGCACCCCGGCGGGTTAAACCGACGGGGTGTTTCTTTATACAAAACAAGCGTCTGATGCATCAGGCGCTTTTTTATTTTATTGATTTTGCATCCAGAATCATTTCCTCTAATTTTTTAGCGGCGATACTTAAGGAGGTTCCTGTACGTTTGACAAGGCAAATACTTCTAGTTGGGATCATTTCTTCAAGATGCAAAATGTGGACGGAGTTGGCGTCTTTTACATTTTCCAAAAACTTCATAGGAACAAAACCAATGCCGAGATCATGCATTACCAAAGGCATAATCTGATCTGCCGTTGCAGCTTCAACACTTGGCAAAAATGCCACCCCATTGTCTTTGAAGAAATCCAAATAAAAATCGTATGTCTTTGTTGCTTCTCCCAAACAAATCAGTGGATACTCTGCAAGCTCTGAAAGAGTAAGTTTCTTATCCGCAAGGGCAGAAAATGCTGCGCCACAGATTGCAACCTCCTGAATGTTTTTGATTGGTGTACTTTTCAAGAAATCAGAGAGGTCCAATGGGGTTGTTACGACAGCAACATCTACAAGACCATTCTTAAGAGCCTCTAACGCTTGGGGTGTAGAATGGTTGGAAACACGAATCCGAACACCCGGATATAGTTGTCGATATTCTTTCAAAATCGGAAGCAACAGACAATGGAGTGCCAATTCACTTGCTCCGATCGTGATAATTCCCCGTTGCATTGTTTTCTTCAACGCAATTTCTTCTTCCCCGGCTTCGATATGTTCAAAAGCGATCCGAATATGTTCAAATAACTTTTCACCCTCGGGTGTAAGCTGCACCCCTTGCCTTGAACGAACAAACAATACACAATCCAGCTCTTTTTCAAGAGTCTTAATCGTCCTCGTTACATTGGGCTGATTATTTAGCAAAAGGGTGGATGCTTGTGTTATGCTGCGGCATTTTGCTACATAGTAAAAGACACGATAATGGTCATAACTGATGTTCATAAATCCCTCCATGCATATCTTAATGACATGGTTAATATTCAAAACATACATTTTTCACATGACTACGAGTCAATTATAATCGTTAAGAGGCAAAAAATCAAGTGACGGGTGTGTTAGTGAAGGAGGAAGAAGATGCTATTTGAAAATCTCATCATTGGCTTGTTTTGTTGTGCAGTGGGAGCAAGGTTGATACAACATATCCGTAGAAAAACCTGTGCAGACGGGTGTGAGAGATTCACACTATTTACAATCGGAGTAAGTTCTGTTATTGGTATAATCGGCAAGTGCTACTCTGAAAATCAATGGTCAGCAATGCTTTACTGTATTGGAGCCTATCTTATATACATAGCATTCCTATTTTCGTGGCCGTCAAAAATTTCTGAGCGAGACAAGGGAGTGGGCAACTATGACTAAAGACTTAACAGTTGGAAAGCCTGAAACCGTACTGTGGAAATTTTGCATTCCCCTTTTTGGCAGTGTAATCTTTCAACAGCTCTATAATCTTGCAGACAGTTTTGTTGCAGGGAAATTTATCGGTGAAAATGCACTTGCTTCTGTTGGTAACAGCTATGAGATTACACTTATTTTTATAGCATTCGCATTTGGGTGTAACATCGGGTGTTCGGTAATCGTATCACAATTTTTTGGAGCCAAGAATTATGGAGAAATGAAAACGGCGGTATATACTGCAATGATTACCAGTGCAGTCGTGTGTACTGTCTTAATGTGTTTGGGAATTGGCTTCTGTGACACTCTGCTTCACCTGATACGAACACCGGAAGAACTGTTTGCAGACTCCAAACTCTACCTGGATATTTACATCTGGGGGCTTCCATTCGTATTCTTTTATAACATTGCGACAGGTGTTTTCTCAGCTTTAGGTGATTCTAAAACACCCTTTTTCTTCTTGGCTGCTTCATCAACAGCCAATGTAGCAGTTGACATTTTATTCGTAACTGCGTTTAATATGGGGGTTGCCGGTGTCGCATGGGCTACATTCTTATGTCAAGGCATTAGTTGTTTGCTTGCCGTTTCCGTAGTGTTCCTGAGACTGAGAAAAATTCACACAGACGTAAGAATCAGCGGTTTCTCTGTTCCGATACTAAAGAAATTTTTGAGTGTTGCTGTGCCGAGTGTTTTGCAGCAGAGCTTTATCTCGATAGGTAACATCATCATTCAAGGCATAATCAATGGATTTGGTGCAGGAGTTATTGCAGGATATTCAGCGTCTGTAAAACTCAACAATCTCGTTATCACTTCGTTTACAACGCTGGGTAACGGAATTTCCAATTATTCCGCCCAAAACATAGGTGCGGATAAATTAGCACGAGTCAAAGAAGGTTTCCGTGCTGGAATTAAACTTGTTTGGCTCCTGAGCATTCCGCTGTTCTTTGCATATTTCTTTGCAGGAAAACGGCTGCTTTCTCTTTTCATGGAAGATTCCTCCGCACTTGCACTTCAGACCGGCATTACCTTTTTGAGAATCCTTTCTCCGTTCTACTTTGTAATTTCTGCAAAGTTAGTTGCTGATGGTATCTTGCGTGGTTCAAATATGATGAATAAGTTTATGATTACTACATTTACTGATTTGATTTTGAGAGTGGGGTTAGCCATCGTACTCTCTGAAACGGCTTTAGGGACTGTTGGTATTTGGTTTGCATGGCCAATTGGATGGACAGTAGCAGCTGTTCTTTCCATCATGTTTTATAAGTCGGGAAAATGGAATCAGTCATTATCATGAATAGCATAGTCGGCGATCATCCCCTTGGACACGAATTGTTCCATGCAGTATTCGCGGACGAGGGCTTCATATTGATCGGTGGGCAGCTCTCTCGGCAGCGCCATAATGATACCCCTCGCCAGCTGCGCGTTCCATTGCTTTTCGGATGCTTCGACGGCATTCCAGAGCGTCTGACGGTCAGCAAATTCCCGTGGCGCATTGGGTGGCAGCAGGATGCCCTTTGCCACGATTTCTTTTTCCTTGTAGCAGAAATTCTTCGTCCGCTGGTCGTACTCGCTGAACAGCTTTTCAGCAGACATATAGGCATCGCCCGCCACGGCGGATTGCCCCTTTCTGCGCTGGCGGATGGACACATCAAAGTGAGGACCCGCCACCGTCATCACCCCACTTTCCGTGGGTAGCCAGCTTGCTGGCGCAGGGGCCGCGCCCCTGTTGATTTTGTTCCGCAGAACAAAATCTCAGAGCGACGAACC
>JAFTVQ010000001.1 GCA_017461865.1 Lachnospiraceae bacterium
CCCGTCTGCGCATTTGCAAAAACATGTCCCCTATAAAGATATGAATATGCATCCATAAGTCCACCGGATATTGCCAAGAGCACACCTACAGGAAATGATTCCGACATTTGTTTACTCATATTCAAACCACTTTCATTCTTTAATTTTATAAAGTTCCGAACGTCTGTCACGGAACACAGGGATGCTGTTGCGAATTTCGTTAAGTATCTGCAGATCGCATTCAGCAGTTAATATTTCTTCATTTTCTCCGGCAAGTACAAGTGTTTTTCCAAATGGTTCTATGATGGCTGAATGGCCGCCATATACGGTTTTACCGGCTGTACCGCAGGAATTGCAGCAGACCACAAACATCTGATTTTCAATAGCTCTGGCAGTGGTAAGCGTGCGCAGATGAAAGATGCGTTCCTTTGGCCACTGAGATACTACAAAAAGCATATCCATTCCTTGCAGAGCAAGTTTTCGTATCAATTCCGGAAACCGCACATCGTAGCAGATGATAATACCGCACTTTACACCGTCGAGAGTAAAGCGACATAGGTGGTCGCCGCCGGTATAGTAATCGTGCTCTCCCATAGGCGTAAACAGATGCGTCTTATCATATTCAGCAATGCACTCACCGTCTCGGTCAAAGACCATAGCAGTATTGAACACTTTCCCATTCCGAACATTTGATACCGAGCCTGCTACGATATTGACACCGTACTGCTTTGCCAGTCCGCCGATACAGGACTTTACCTCATCTCCGTCTTTACAGGATAACTCGGCAAGGTTTTCTTTCGGGAAAAATCCGGTATTCCACGTTTCCGGCAATACCAATACGTCGGGGTTATCCTTCATCGCATTGCAAATTAACTGTTCTGCGTGTGCAAAATTTTCCTCTGGACAACCGAGCTTCATATTCATTTGCAGACAGGAAATTTTCATATATATTCCTCTTTTCATAAAGTGCATATTGCTTACTTAGTCAAAATACTGCTGATACCACACGATAAAAGTATAAATTACCCAGATTTTTCTGCTTAAATCTTCTTTACCTGATTTGTGTCTGTTTAAAAGCGCAAGCAATCTGTCTGTTTTGAAATACCTTTGGGCAACATCAGAAGAAAAGGCATTTTTTATTATATTATAATATTTTTCTTCCTTCAGCCACAGTCTTATGGGTATCGGAAATCCGAGTTTGTCTTTTTCCGCCGTTACTCTGGGCAGAGCTTTTTTAGCCGCATCACGAAGAACAAGCTTTGTAGTAACAGTATTGACTTTGTAGCAAGTTGGTATTGTAAGAGCAAGATTCACCACATTTTTATCAAGAAAAGGAACCCGAAGTTCTAATGAATGTGCCATACTGACTTTGTCTGCTTTAAGCAAAATATCTCCCACAAGCCACATATTAATATCGAGATATTGCATTTTTGTGACGGTATCCTTATCTTTTACTTCAGAATAATATTTGCTGCAAAGAGCTTTGGGAGAAATAGTGCATTTAGCAATCTGACTTTTTAAGATTCGCTTTCGTTCCTTCAGAGAAAAGATGTTTGCGTTACCTATAAAGCGTTCCTCAATACTTTTACCTCGACGCACAATATAATTAATTCCGCATTTTGGCGGGAGAAGCCTGCAAGCCTTTGATAATACTCTGCGGATACAGAACGGAATACTATCGTACAATGTTAAAGTCAACGGTTCCTGATAAATACGGTATCCGCCGAAAAGCTCATCGGCACCTTCACCCGACATTACAACCTTTACGTATTTACTTGCAAGCTCGCATACAAAATACAGTGCAACGGCCGAGGGGTCTGCAAGAGGTTCGTCCATGTGATACTGGATTTTTGCAAAGCTGTTCCAGTATTCCTCGGGGGTAATGATTTTTGAAATGTTCTCCTTTTTTACCGCTTTGGCAAAATCCTTGGCAAACCGTATTTCGTTGTAGCGGTCTTTGTCGGTTGTTTCAAAGCCTACCGTGAATGTTTTATCTACACCTGATGCCTCTGCGATATAGCTTGAATCTATACCGCTTGACAAAAAGGAACCCACTTCGACGTCCGCAATTTTATGTGCAGAAACCGATTCGCGGACCGCCTTGTCTGTCAACTCCGAAAAATATTCGAGCGTGCCGCCCTTTGGGGTGAATTCTGGTTTCCAATAGCGTTTTTTTGTAAGCTTGCCATCCTTGAAGATTAAATAGTGTGCCGGCGGAAGCTTGAATACATTTTTGAAAAACGTTTCTTCGGAAGGTGAATACTGAAAAGACAAATAATGACCAAGAGCTTCTTCGTTAAGTTGCTTGACAAAATGGGGATGTTCCAGGAAAGCCTTGATTTCCGAGCCAAACAGAAAGCTATCACCCATAAACGAATAGTAAAAAGGCTTGATTCCGAAAATATCTCTGGCAGCAAAAAAAGACTTGTCATTTATATTAAAAAGCACAAAGGCAAACATTCCGCGAAGATGCTCAGTCACTTTTTCACCCCACCGCTCGTATCCATGAAGCAGAACCTCACTGTCGGAGTTGTTGGAGAAAATATGACCGTATGATAAAAGTTCGTCACGCAACTCTTTGTAATTATATATTTCTCCATTGAAAACCAGCACCAATGATTTATCTTCGTTAAACATCGGCTGGTCCCCGTCTGCAAGGTCAATAATACTCAATCTGCGAAATCCGAGTGCAATATCTTCATTCGTGAACTTACCTTTTGAATCCGGACCGCGGTGAATTATACGGTTCATCATGTTTTCAAGAACAGTTCCGTCATCTTGTATAGAGTTGGTAAATCCGACAAATCCGCACATTTATTTCACCTCTCGTTTTTTAAAAGCTTTGTCAGACGCTGTGCTGCTTCCTTGGTTTCTTCGGGTTTTCCGAACGTGGAGAAACGGAAATAGCCTTTTCCGCACTCCCCAAAGCCATCACCGGGAATACCTACGACTTGAATTTCTTTGAGCAGATAATCAAAGAACTCCCAACCGCTCATACCGTCGGGGCATTTCATCCAGATATAAGGTGAGTTCTTGCCGCCCGTGTACCAAATGCCTGCAGTGTCCAGCGCCTCCATAAAGCAGGAGGCGTTTTCTTTATATACACGAAGATTATCGCGGATCTGCTGCTGTCCATCCGGCGTAAATACCGCCAAAGCACCTTTTTGAAGGATGTAGGAAACACCGTTTGTTCGAGTTTCACGGTTACGCGACCACATTTCATTCAGGTTCATACCGCCGCGCACAAGATTACGAGGAACAACGGTATAACCGAGACGTGTACCGGTAAAGCCTGCTGTTTTGGAAAGTGAGCAGATTTC
>JAFTVQ010000144.1 GCA_017461865.1 Lachnospiraceae bacterium
ATCGTCGTCAAGCTCTGCCATCTCCTGCTCAATCTGTGCACAGATGACAAATACGCCGTCGTTATCTTCTTTTGCAAACTCACGCACCTTAGCCACATGTGGGTTAGAAGCTGCGTCGTCTGCAAGCTCGTCCTCAGCTACGTTTGCTGCAAAGATTACCGGCTTAATCGTAAGAAGATTGTATGTTCCGATAAAGCCGATTTCGTCCTCATCCTCTGTCTCGAATGTCTTAGCCATCTTTCCGTCTTCTAAGTGTGCTTTCAGACGTTTCAAAAGATCTTCTTCTTTTGCAAGTGTCTTATCGTTACGTGCACCACGAACAACCTTTGCCATTCTTCTTTCAAGAATCTCAATATCAGAAAAGATAAGCTCTAAGTTGATGGTCTCAATGTCACGGATCGGATCTACGCTTCCGTCAACATGGATTACGTTCGCATCTTCAAAACAACGTACTACGTGTACAATCGCATCTACTTCACGGATATTCGAAAGGAACTGGTTTCCGAGACCTTCACCTTTGGAAGCTCCTTTTACAAGTCCTGCAATATCCACAAACTCGATGACTGCATGTGTCACCTTCTTTGACTGATACATGTCGCCGAGAAGTTTTAAACGCTCGTCCGGAACCGGTACGATACCGATGTTCGGGTCAATCGTACAGAACGGATAGTTTGCACTCTCTGCTCCTGCTTTTGTTAAAGAATTAAAAAGGGTACTTTTGCCGACGTTCGGCAGACCCACGATACCTAATTTCATTTTTTGTATTTCCTCCTTAAAAAACCTTGATTTTGCGGGCTTTCGTGATTTTAAATTGCGTTTACGTACCAATTACGTACCAATACGTACCACTAAATCACCTTCAAAGCGTCTGCAACCAGGTCTATTTCTTTCTGCATTTGTTCCTCTGTAGTGTGGACATACAAATTCATTGTGATGCTGATATTCGAATGTCCGAGAATCGTTTGTAACGTCTTCGGTTTCATGCCCGCCTCGATACACCTCGTTGCAAAGGTGTGTCTGAGTATGTGCATGGAAAATCTCGGAATTCCCGCTTTGTCACATAATTTAAAAAGCATAGTGTCATAGGTGCTGTTTTTCACCGGCGTTCCGTTCTTGCACAAAAACACAAACTCTGTCCATTCCAAAGGAATGATTTTGTACGAGCGGTTCTTCTGCTTTTGGAGTTTCAAAATTTCCATTGCCTCTTCCGTCAGCGGAATGGTTCGAAATCCCGACTTGCTTTTCGGTTCGCCGATACGCCATTCTTTTACGCTGTGGCGATACTCCATAGAACGGCTGACGGTAATGATTCGATTGTCAAAATCCACATCCTCCCATTTCAATCCGACCAGTTCTCCGGTTCTAAGTCCCGTCTGTAGCAAAAAGCGATATTGATACTCATAGGTATTGCCTTCCAGCACTTTGCAAAATGCTTTCTGCTGCCCTATGGTCAGTGCCTGCTTTTTACATGCAGGTTTACCAATGTCGGAGCGCACCAATTTGTTGCACGGATTTTTCATAATCACATCACTTTGATATGCATAGTCGAGCATATTGTATAAAGTAATTCGTGCCTGATAAATGGAAGACGTCCGATAGCCCTCATCCGCCATGCGGTTCATAATCTCCTGACAATGCACCGTGTTTACATTGCCGAGGATTTTCTTACCGATGACAGGCTTGATATTGCGCTCATATCGTTCTCTGTAGTTGCGCACAGTATTCGGTCTGACCGTCCGCTTTTTGATATCAATCCAATATTCATACCACGCATCTACAGTCATGTCTTTCGGGAAATCCTGATTGCTATGCGCATCCTCATACTGCATATCTCCGAGCCACTGTCTGACATCTTTCAGTTTGGGCATCACCTTCTGCACACGCTTTCCGTATTTATTTGTAAATCGTCCTACATATAAGCCATCGTCACGCTGGCTTATGC
>JAFTVQ010000145.1 GCA_017461865.1 Lachnospiraceae bacterium
ATGATGAACATGGAAGGCAAAGAGATTCCTGCAAATGCAGCAGACGGTCTTGAGCCGGTGGATAAATGGATTCTTTCCAAGCTGAACAGTCTGACACGCGAAGTGACCGACAACATGGAACACTATGAGCTCGGTATCGCAGTTCAGAAAGTATATGACTTTATCTGGGACGAGTTCTGCGACTGGTATATTGAGATGGTAAAACCGCGTCTTTACAACAGTGACGATGCGACAAGCCAGAATGCAGCACTTTGGACCCTGAAGACGGTTCTGATCGGAGCGCTTAAGCTTCTTCACCCGTATATGCCTTTCATCACAGAGGAAATTTTCTGCACACTTCAGAATGAGGAAGAGTCTATCATGATTTCCAAGTGGCCGGTTTACGATGAAGCGTATGCGTTTGCAAAAGAAGAAAAAGAAATCGAGACGATGAAAGAGGCAGTTCGCGGAATCCGTAATGTAAGAACTTCCATGAACGTGGCACCTTCCCGTAAAGCATCCGTTTATGTGGTTTCTGACAAAAAAGAAATCTGTGACATTTTTGAGAACGGAAAACTGTTCTTCGCACCGCTTGCATATGCGTCAGAAGTGCTGATTCAGGCAGACAAAACAGGTATTGCAGACGATGCGGTCAGCGTAGTGATCGACGGAGCGACTCTTTATATTCCGTTTGCAGAGCTTGTAGACCTCAAGCAGGAAATCGAGCGTCTGGAGAAAGAAGAGAAGAAGCTTTCCGGAGAGATCGCAAGAGCAACGGGAATGCTCAATAACGAAAGATTTACAAGCAAAGCTCCGGCGGAAAAAGTAGCTGAGGAAAGAGCGAAGCTTGAGAAATACACACAGATGCTTGCGCAGGTACAGGAGAGACTTTCGCAGCTGAAATAAGATGTTCAGTCAGCCATCGCTAATTACGGCGGTGGCTGCTTTGCGTAGGAGCAGACGTATGAATATAACACAGGCGCAGGAGTATATCTGCGACATACAGAAATTTGCAAAAAAGAATACACTTGAGCACACACAAAAGTACCTGGAACTGCTCGGCAGCCCCTGCGCCGGTGCAAACATTATCCACGTGGCGGGAACTAACGGAAAAGGGTCCGTCTGCAACTACCTGAGAGCTTTGCTTGAGGAGCACGGTTACAGCACGGGAATGTTTGTTTCACCGCATCTTGTGGATATGCGCGAGAGAATACAGCGGGATGGGGAACCGGTATCGGAAGAAGAGTTTTTGCGTGCATTCAATCGCGTAATGGAAGTGACAGAACGTGCGGTCTCGGAAGAGAAAGATCTTCATCACCCGACTTTTTTTGAATTTTTGTTTTTGATGGCGATGGTCGTCTTTGAGGAACAGAAACCGGATTATATTATTTTGGAAACCGGAATGGGCGGAAGGCTGGATGCCACGAACGTATTTGCCCGGCCGAAGCTTACGGTAATCACGGAAATCGGTCTGGATCATTGCCAATATCTCGGTGACACAAAGGAGAAAATAGCGGCGGAAAAAGCGGGGATTGTGAAACCGGAAGTACCGCTTGTGTATGTCAATCGGGATAAAAATGTGTCTGCAGTTTTGTCACAGGCTGCAGAAAGATGTGGCAGCGCAATGTTTGCGGTCGATAAAACAAGAATTTCCGATGTAAATATAAATAACAAAACCATTGATTTTTCATATAAATCTAGGTATTATAATAATGTTAGTTATACTTTGGCGAGTTCTGCTTTGTATCAGGTAGAGAATGCTGCGACGGCACTTTTGGCATTTGAAGTGTTATTGGGGCGGGAGCAGACAGAACTTGAAAAAATGCAGAAAGCCGTAGCCTGCACAACGTGGGCGGGACGAATGGAACAAATCGCGGAGGATGTCTATGTGGACGGCGCGCACAATGAGGACGGCGTGGAAGCTTTTTTGGCCAGTGTGGCGCGGCAATCCGGAGACAGAAGGAGACTCTTATTGTTCTCTGCGGTAAGTGATAAAGACTATGTAACTATGATAAACCGGGTGGAGAAGTCCGGATTGTTTGAAATATATGTTGTTGCGGGTATTACGGATGAACGGGGTTTGTCCGCACAGCAGATCCGAAACTGTTTTGAGAGATGCGACAGCGACAATATACATTTGTGTGAAAGCGTGCAGGATGCATATGAGAAAGCACTGGAGCTGAAGGGGGACGGTGTTTTGTACATTGCAGGTTCCCTGTATCTGGCAGGAGAAATTAAGGCCCTGCTGAAGGAGGAAACGAAATGATCAATTTTGAAGAAGAGTTAAAGAAATTTCATCCAAGCCTCGAGATTGAGGATGCAGCAGATGCAATATATAATCAGGACCTGACCGACATGGCAGATGTTCTTGTGGGAATGATTAAAGAGGCAGAGGCGGCAAAGGAAGAATAGATAGGGATAGGTACTTACCATGAAATGTTATAATTGCGGCTGTGACCTGTCCGAAAAAGATTTTTGTACCGGTTGCGGTGTCGATGTAAGTTTATATAAAAGAATCATGCACATTTCCAATCGTTATTACAATGATGGTTTGGAAAAGGCAAATGTAAGAGATTTGTCAGGGGCAATTATCAGTCTCCGGCAGAGTCTCAAATTCAACAAAAATAATATTGAGGCCAGAAACTTACTCGGGCTCGTATATTTTGAGATGGGTGAAGTGGTAGCTGCGCTCAGCGAGTGGGTTATCAGTAAAAATTTAAGACCGAAGAAAAATCTGGCAGATGATTATATCGAAGCGATCCAGAGCAATCCGACCCGCCTTGATACCATCAACCAGACAGTAAAAAAATACAACCTGGCACTTCGTTACTGTTACCAGGACAGCAAGGATCTTGCAATCATCCAGCTTAAGAAGGTGTTATCCCTGAACCCACGTCTTGTGCAGGGACATCAGCTGTTAGCGCTTTTATACATGGATGCGGAGCAGTGGGACAAAGCCAAGAAAGAGCTTGTAAAATGTTGCAGAATTGATGCGAACAATACTACGACGCTCACCTATATGAAGAAAGTAAAATTCATGTTGGAGGGCGGTGACGATTCAGCCGGATCTGCTGTGAAAAAACGTAAGACAGAGACGGAGGGTGCAGTCACTTACCAGAGCGGAAATGAAACTATCATACAGCCGCTCAATGTGAGAGAAGGCCGTGGGACATCGTCGGTTTTGAATATAATCCTCGGACTTGTAATCGGAATTGCTGTTACGTATTTTCTGATTTTGCCTGCCAAGATTCAGGTGGAACGCAGTGCAATGCAGGAGGAGCTTAAAGTCGTCAGCGAAAATTCCGATGCCAAATCGGCGACGATTTCGGAACTTGAGCAGAAACTGGATGTGCTCACGCAGTCAAAAGATAAGCTTCAGAATGAAATTGATGAGTACACCGGAGCTAACGGAGAAAGCCGTAAGGCGGATGTTCTTCTGCAGACGGCAACCGATTATCTGCAGAATCCGGAAGATTATGAAACTATCGCAGATACACTGTATGAGGTGGATGTGGAATATGTGGAAACAACCGCATCCGATGCGTACAAGCAGCTTTATTATAAGTTGATGTCGCTGATCGGGGAAAAAGTTGTTGAGACCTTATATGAGAGTGGCAGCATGTCGGTAAACCAGGGAGATTATACCAATGCAGTCATTGACTTGGAGAAGGCATGGCATTTCTCTTCCAATATGGAAACTCCGAATCCGGACGTTTTATATGAGTTAGCACAGGCTTACCGAATGGCCGGAGAGACGGATAAGGCGGCCGAGGCTTACAGCCGTATTATGACCGATTATCCGGATTCGCAGGCAGCGCAGAAAGCAGAGGAGCGCGCGCAGGAAATGGGCGATGATATTGCGCAGCAGGACCCGGAAGATGAAGAGTCCGAAGAAGGCGACGGATCATCAGATACGAACTAAAAAGAAAATGTGACAATATACAAAAGAGAACATGGAAATACCATGTTCTCTTTTGTTTTGTGAATAATTTGTAGAAAGGATGGGAAAAATGGTAGAAAAAGGAACCTTTGAAATAAGGGAAGATTGTCTGGTAATTCACTTGCCGGAGGAGCTGGACCATCATGTGGCAGGTGATATCTGCCGGCTTGCGGATCACTACATGACGGATGACAGAGTGCAGCAAATTGTATTTGATTTCTCGCAGACCCTGTTCATGGACAGCTCCGGAATAGGGCTGGTTGCGGGACGCAACGAAAAGATCATGTATTTGGGAGGCCGTACAATTATTGCAAATGCCAACAATCGGATTCGAAAAATGTTTAAAATATCGGGATTGCAGGAGAAAATCTGCATAATGGAGGATTGAAAATGAAAAATGAAATGAAACTGATTATGGATGCCATATCCGAAAATGAGGCGCTGGCGAGAATGACGGCGGCCACATTTTTGACAAGACTGCATCCGACACTCGAGGAACTGGAAGATGTGAAAACAGCAGTTTCCGAAGCTGTGACAAACGCTATTATTCACGGTGTGCCGAGAGACGGAAAGGTTTACATAACGTGTACTGCGGAAAAAGATATATTTAAAGTGACCGTGGAGGATCACGGAGTCGGCATTGAAAATGTGGAGAAAGCAATGGAGCCGTTGTTTACTACAAAACCGGAGCAGGAGCGTTCGGGAATGGGGTTTGCCTTTATGGAAGCGTTCATGGATGAGCTGAAGGTAACTTCTGTTCCGGGGCAGGGCACAGTAGTAACCATGGAAAAAGCCATCGGATTTTCCAGGTATGAGGAGTGATCTATGGACGATATTCGGTATCTCATTACACAGGCACAAAAGGGAGACAAGCAGGTCAGAGATACATTGATAGAGGAAAATCTGGGGCTGGTGCATCATATTGTAAAACGTTTTTTGAACCGCGGGTATGATGCGGAGGAACTGTTTCAGATCGGGTGCATCGGTTTGATGAAAGCGGTAGACCATTTCGATACGGATTATGATGTTAAATTTTCGACCTACGCCGTACCGTTAATCATGGGAGAAATCAAGAGGTTTTTGCGGGACAACGGAATCATTAAAATATCAAGAAGCCTTAAGGAAAATGCGTGGAAGATTAAAAATGCACGTACGGAATTAGCCGGGCCGACAGGACGGGAGGTAACGATTGATGAAATTGCAGCTGCGACCGGATTGACCGTTGAGGAAGTGCTCATGGCACAGGAGGCGGACATAGAGGTGGAGTCATTGTCAAAGACAGTTTATCAGGGGGACGGAAGCGAAATCAGTCTCGGAGACAAGATTGCGGACGATAAGAATGAGCATGAAAAACTGCTGAATCATCTGTTTTTGGAGCAACTTCTGCAGGCGCTGTCCGATGATGAACGATATTTGATTAAACTCCGGTATTTTGACAATGTGACGCAGGTAGAAACGGCAAAAGAACTGGGAATCAGCCAGGTCCAGGTCAGCAGACTGGAGAAAAAAATACTGGAAAAAATGAAAAAAATGGGATAAATAGGTTGACACGACTGTGAATAGAGTGTATATATCTATATATACAGTATATATCCGCGCGGAAAGAATTCATGTGCGGGGTTTGTAAAAGGGAGTGTCATCATGGAATATAAAAATATAGTTGAAGTGAAGCAGCTTACGAAAAAGCTCGGCAGTTTTTCACTCGGTGAGATGAGTTTTGAGTTACCTATGGGGTACATTATCGGTCTGATCGGGGAGAACGGCGCGGGCAAAACGACGCTGCTTCATTTGCTTTTGGGCTTATATCAGCCGGACGGCGGACAGGTAGAGGTGTTTGATGAGAGTTATGGGGATCAGGAGGCAAAGATACGCCGGCAGATTGGATTTGTACTTCAGGAACGGTTGTACATAGACAACGAGACGTTGATTTCCAATGGAGATATTTACGGTGCATATTATGAAAAGTATGACAGAGAGTTGCTCTTGGCTTACTTTGAGGAGTTTGGATTGGAGCCGGATAAGAAATACCGCAAGCTGTCCAAGGGGGAGGAGTTGAAGTTCCAGTTTGCGTTTGCGCTGGCGCATCATCCGAAGCTCCTTATTATGGACGAGGCGACGGGGAATTTCGATCCGAAGTTCCGTGAGAAGTTCCTCGGATATATCAAGGATTTTATGAAAGACGGTGACAGGAGTGTGCTTCTGTCGACGCATTTGACCGGGGAACTGGAGCAGATTGCAGATTACATCATGTATATGGAAAAGGGAAAACTTTTGTTTTCGTACGACATAGAATCGCTTCGTTCCCGTTACCGTGTGGTAACCGGAGAGGAGTACAAGATCAAGCTTTTGCCGAAGGACAAAGTTATCTGCATGGAAAAAGGAAAGCTTTCAACGAGAGCATTTGTCCGGTACCGCAAGCATTACGCGTATGATAAAGAACTGACGCTCACGGTACCGGCCATTGAGGAAGTTATGTATTTTATAACGAAGAGAGAAAGGGGAAGGGAATATGAATTCTAGGGCAGTCAAAGATTACTTCCGGTCGTTTCATCTGAAGCAACTGGTTGCTGCGGAAAGTGTGCTTTTATATATTTACCTTTTGGTGGGACCGGTCTATTTTTTGGAGCCGCACGGCAAGGAGGCAATCAGCGTGGCAATGGCAATATATTACTGCGGAATGGTACCGATGCTTTTGGGGATGACGGGAATGCGGCTGAATCCGATCGGTTTACCCAAAATCATGTTCCTGTGTCCGATGAGTTTTTCACAGCGCGAAGAATACGTGAGAGCAAAGTTTTGGGCGAGATTTTGGATTCCGGCAATTTTGTTCATTGTGATACGGCTCATTTGGTGGATTGTATTTCCGGTACAGGTGCTTTATTTGTTGGCTGATGCGATGTTACTTTTGGGAATGCTCGGCGGCTGTTTCATGACGCTGACAGGAAGCAATAAGGCATTGGAGGCCACGGTAAATCAGCCGAAACTGCTCAGGGAAAAAGAAATAAAAGGCGTGGATGTGAAAGGTTTGCTTTCTTTCCTGATCGGGGTGCTTACATGGTTTGCGGCTTCTGCCGGGATTGCCGATGGAGGGAAAGTGCACATCGCTGTTTGGATTGTTGCGTTTCTGTTATTGCTGTGGCAGGTGTGGATGACCGTAAAAATGCTGGCATGTGTTAAATTCCTGATACCGCTTGCATGTGATTATGAAAGGATGAATGTCTGATGTTAAAAATAATTATACAACCACAGGGGACGATGGCGATTTATGAACAGATTGTAAGCCAGATGAAAGATGCGATTGTCAGCGGGCAGCTTAAGCCCGGGGAGGCTCTGGTATCCATCCGTGCTTTGGCAGCGGAGCTGCAGGTCAGTGTCATTACGACGAAGCGTGCCTATGAGGAACTGGAGAAGGAGGGACTGATCCGCTCCGTAGCCGGAAAAGGATTTTATGTCTGCGAATATAACACGGATTATCTGCGGGAAAAACAGTTGATGCTGCTTGAGGAGCGAACTGCAGATGTCATCATAGGGGCAAAGAGTGCGGGGCTTTCCTGCGAGGAGTTTGTGGAGATGGTGCGCGCTCTTTATGAGGAAAAGGAGTAAGAGATGAACAAGGAGAGAAATCTTTTGGAATTTGCCGGTGTGACCGGTACGTCGCGGAAAAATTACAAATTGCACGATATTACGTTTGCGCTTCCGGCGGGGTTTATCGCAGGAATTGCAGGGGAGAACGGGGCCGGAAAAACGACACTGTTTGACTATATTATGCATCCGGATAAGCAATACGAAGGAAGTATTTTGCTTGACGGAAAAGAAATCCATGATGACTATGTCAGCATAAGGCAACAAATTGGATTCGTGTCGGAAAAGAACCGTTTTTTTATGCACAAGAGTGCGAGAGAAAATGCAAAGTTAGCTGCCTGTCTTTTTGAGGAATGGGACAACGATCTGTTTGAAAAGACAATGAAGGAGATGAACGTGGCGGTTTCCCGGCCGCTTGCAAAGCTTTCGCGCGGGGAATACATGAAATTTCAGACGGCATATGCGATGGCTCATCATCCGGTGCTGTATCTGCTTGACGAAGTGACAGCGGGGATGGATCCGGTGTTTCGGATTGATTATTTTAAACAGCTGCAGACACTTTTGGAAGATGAAAATACTTCCGTACTTATGATCAGTCATATTCAGGAGGAGATGGACCGGAAGATGGATTATATCGGTGTGATGGAAGAAGGGAGGCTGGTATCATGGAAAGAAAATCTGTAACGCAGCGTGAAAGAATAGAGAAGTATTATGACACATTGCTCGGACAGGAGACCGGTGCACTTTCGCCGGACATCGTGACGTATCTCCTTTTGGTTATTGCCATGATGCTTTTGTTTATCCCGGTGCAGGAATTGTTTGTGAAAGGAAGTAGTGACCGTGATCTGCTTTTTATTGTGTGGACGTTTACATTATTCTTTACCATGTCTGTGAGCTTTTATATGATGAAATACCATGCGGTTTCTTATGGGAATAATAAGACGGAAGCAGTATCGGACATGCTTTTGTATATGCCCCTTGACCGGAAAGAAAACCGCCGGTATCTGTTTGGAGTAATGATCCGCTTTTTAAAGAAGACAACGATTGCAGGTCTTCTTATGCAGCTGGGAGTTGCACTTATAGCCTACCATTCTGTGAGCATTTGGAATATAATATATATACTTGTAATGACATTTGTTGCGCCGCTCGTGATATGCGGAGCGCAGATTATGCTCCGCGATATTCAGCCGCGGCGATAGAGAGGAGCCGACGATGACTTATCAGGATATTTTGAAAAACGAAGAAGTAAATGCTTATATAAAAAAGGGAAATGCCAACCTGGATGTACTCGGATTTACCGATCATTCACAGGCACACAGCGGTCTTGTGGCTGAGCGTGCGGCCGAAATTTTACAGAAACTCGGTTACGGTGAACATGAGATGGAACTGGCAAAGATTGCAGGTTACATGCATGATATCGGAAATGTTGTAAACCGTAAAAACCATGCGGAGTACGGCGCGATTCTTGCAAATGACATCTTGAAGCAGACCGATATGCCCATTGAGGACCGTGTGATTGTTGTGTCAGCCATAGGTAACCACGATGAGGGGACCGGCGGAGCCAAAGATCCGGTGTCTGCGGCTTTGATTATTGCGGACAAGACGGACGTGCGCCGTAACCGCGTAACCGAGAAAGAGACGGCCAAATTTGATATTCATGACCGCGTCAACTATGCGGTTACGGATACAACGCTCACCGTCGACAAAGAAAAGATGGAGATTACACTCAATCTTGAGATTGATGAAAGTATTTGTACCATGTATGAATATTTTGATATTTTCCTGGGACGCATGATGATGTCCCGCGGAGCGGCGGAAATGCTCGGAGCAAAGTTTAAGCTCCGTGTGAACGGCGGTAAAGTGCTGTAATGAAGAGAGAATTCGTGTTTGAGAAGCGTTGGTATGGCTGGATAGGATAAAATTGCCTTTTTTCCTGTTTTATGTAGTGAAAAAGTTGGATAAGACCTCCATATTTACTGTTCTTATACGATCAATCCAAAAATCCCTGACCATAGCGGGCAGGGATTTTTAAAGTTACCTTGGGCTAACTTCTATGTTGATGACCTCGCCGTCGCAGAGTTCGAACGTGGCGATGAGCTCGTCATCTTCAAAGGTGAACGAGTCATATCTTTCGCCTTTGGCTGGTACATAGTCTGCGCCGAAGCAGGCGATGATATCCTCGGTTGTTATGAGGCGCTCACCGTGATACATAAACTTGATATCGGACAGGTCGCAGATCCGTGCGCCCTTCGCATCGCTCATGGTATAAAAGGCCATGTATTCGATCCGGTCTTCACTGTCGACGTCATAGCCGACATCTTTATCCATATATGTAAAAGAAGCATCCATAACCAGGTGGTCTCTGTCGGCAGGAGCTTTCTTTCCGAGATACATGCCATTGATGGAAAGTGTATCTTTCGGAGCACCGCAGCCGGTCAGAAGCAGCAGGGTTATGAGCAGAATGATATATTTTTTCATAAAAATACCCCTTTCTTATGGACAATTTGATGTAATTATTCTAATGCAGTAATAAGGCAGTGTCAAATCTGCCGAAGTTGCAAGCCTTGCTTGAAGTCATAACCCGAACATGATATTATAAAGTTTGGATATCAAATTATTTTTAAGGAGAAAAATTATGACATACGAACAGATTGTTGAAAAAGTACGCAAACAGTTTAAAAATGCGGATGTGAGCAAAGTAAATGAGCATCTTGCATATCAGTTTAATATCGAGGGAGAAGGCGAAGGAGCTTTCTATGTGGAAGTGAAAGACGGACAGCTTTTTATTGAGCCTTATGAATATTTTGACAGGGATTGTATTTTTATCTGCAATTCCGATGTGCTGTTTAAGATGATTTCCGGCAAACTGGATCCGGTACATGCATTTACCGTCGGCAAACTTAAAGTGGAAGGTGATCTCGGTAAGGCACTGAAATTAAAAGAGTTCATGTAAGAAAAGGTGAGATAACATGGCAGTGTTAAAGATATTGGCAGGTATAGCCGGTTTGGCAGCAGTCGGTGCAGTCGGAGAATATGCGATTGCATCCTATTTTTACAACCGCACTATGGTGCGTTCCAATGCAAAGAGAGAAAAGACCCAGAAGATGTCAGGGACAGACTGGGATGCATACATTCCGCGTATCCGTGAGTGCAAGGCGCAGCTCAATGAAATGCCGTTTGAAGATTTGTACATTACTTCGGAGGACGGGCTGAAGTTGCATGCGACTTATTTTCCGTGTGAAAATTCCAAGAAGATTGTAATCTGTTTCCACGGATATACGAGTGAAGGAAGAAATGACTATTCCACATTGGCTATCTTTTATAAAAAACACGGGTATCATCTGCTTCTTGTAGATGAGAGAGCACACGGTCAGAGCGAAGGTACCTACATCGGTTTCGGATGTCTGGACCGGCATGATGCGCTGTTGTGGATCAGGGAAATGATCGGACGGCTCGGTGAGGATTGTAAGGTGCTTCTGCACGGTGACTCTATGGGCGGAGCAACCGTGCTCATGACGACGGGGCTTGAGCTTCCGCCGCAGGTAAAAGCAGCCGTCGCGGATTGTCCGTTTACATCGGCGTGGGAAGTGTTTTCTTCCGTGCTGAAAAACATGTATCATCTGCCGCCGTTCCCGATTATGCAGATTTCCAATCAAATGGTAAAGCGCAGAGCGGGATATGAGCTTGATGAGTGTAACGCGAGAAACGAAGTGGCCAAGGCAAAGATTCCGATTTTGTTTCTGCACGGCGACAGCGACACTTTTGTGCCGTGTGAGATGTCGAAGGAACTTTATGAGGTTTGTAAGACAGAGAAAAAACTTGTGCTGATTAAAGGTGCAGGGCATGTAGAATCGTGTTACAAAGATCCGGAGCTGTACGAAGGAACGATTGAGGAATTTATTTTCCCGATTATGGAACGTTAGTTATAGGTTACCAAATAACGAAATAGATTGCGCGAGAGCGCAGAAACGGAGAGTATATGAAGACAAGAAAAGGAAACAAAGTTTATCCGCTTACTTCCGCACAGAAATTGCATTATTACAGTATGAAATATTGTCCGAAAAAGCAGGTGCTCAACATCGGAAGCGGCTTGACCATCCAGGTGGAACTGGAATGGGAGACGCTGAAAGAGTGTATCAAAGAGGCTGTCATGCGTTGCGAAGCGCTTCGCGTACAGTTTACAGAGGACAAAGACGGTAATGTGTATCAGTATGTGGCAAAGGATCAGGAAATCAATGTGGAACATTTTGATTTTTCTCATTGGAAGGCGGAAGATGCCCATGACAAGATGACGGAGTGGACGAGTACACCGTTTGAACTTTATGACACACCGATGTATCAGATTGTTATGATTAAAATGCCGGACCAGTTCCACGGTGTGTATATGAAGGTAAATCACTTGATTATGGATGCGCAGTCACTCATTGTGTTCATGAAAGATGTGATGGAGTTATACAGTCACAAAGTGTACGGCGATGAAGTTCCGATGCCGAAAGAGATGTCTTCTTATATTGCCCAGCTTGAGAAAGACCTTGCATATGAAGAGGGAAATAAATCAAGTGCAAAAGACAGAGAGTTTTTTGAAAACCTGATTACTTCTTCCGAACCGATTTTTACGGACATCCACGGAAGAGAAAAGCTGGAGGCCGAGAGAGAAAGAACCGGAAATCCGAACCAGAGAGCCGTTATCAATACGTCAAATAACGTGGATGCCAATCTTGCGAACTTTGAATTGGAGGAGGAACCGACAGAGAGACTTCTCAAATTCTGCGAGGAGCATCACGTATCATTGACCTGCCTCTTACTGATGGGACTTCGTACGTATCTGCAGAAAGAAAACGATGAGGACGATATTTCCGTATCCACCACAATTGCAAGACGTGCAACATTGATGGAGAAACGCTGCGGAGGAACAAGAATTCACAGTTTCCCGTTCCGTACGATTGTTTCCAAAGAGGATACATTCCTTGAGGGTATTTTCAAAATCAGAGATATGCAGAACCAGTATTTCCGCCATGCGAACTACAGCCCGTCGGAGTACTACGCATTCCGTAAACAGCATTACGGATTGGAAAACGGACAGACCTATGAGGCGATGGCACTGACCTATCAGCCGCTTGCCATGAGATATGAAGGTCCGGGACTGGAAAAGCTCGATGGTATCCAGTTTGATACAAGACGTTACTCCAACAGCGCGTGTGCGCATACCTTATATTTGACAGTAAGTCACAGACCGACAGGCGGACTTGATTTCTGTTTTGAACATCAGACCGGTGTTGTTACCTACGAGAAACTGCAGGAAGTTTATTTCTACCTTTGCAGAATCCTGTTCCACGGTATTGAGGATTGCAACAGAACGGTCGGCGAAGTTATTGATTGGTCATAGGTAACTGCGGGGAATCCCGATGTAATATTGAAATGAAAAGGAGAATAGAACATGTTAGAAGAATTCAAAGAGATGATTTGTCAGTATGTGGATGTAGATCCGGAAAAAGTAACAGAAGATGCAAGATTTATGGAAGATCTCGGATTTAACTCATACGATTTCATGAGCCTTGTCGGTGAAGTGGAAGAAAGATATGACATCGAAGTGGAAGAGCGTGAAGTAGTGCAGATTAAAACAGTGAAGGATGCAATGGACTATATCAAAACATTGATTGAGGAATAAAAGATGGCAGTTCAGAATTTAAGAGATATTGTAAAATATGGTGCACAGAATTACGGTGATCAGGCAGCTTACCGTTATAAGGTGAAAAAAGAACTTGAAGATAAATCCTACAACGATGTCAATGCAGATTCCATGGCGTTCAGCCGCGCGGTGGAAGCGCTCGGCATGAAAGGAAAACACATTGCGCTTCTCGGCACGACCACATACCAGTGGATTATCAGTTACTTCGGGGTAACAGGCAGTGCCGGTGTAGCAGTTCCGATTGATGCACAGCTTCCGGCAGATGCCATCTGCGAGCTGTTAAATCGTGCAGATGTGGAAATGCTTGTTTTTGATACGATCCGTGCAGATGTAGTTCCGGCGGTCAAAGAAAGCTGCCCGCAGATAAAATACATAGTTTCCATGCAGGCGGAGACCGAAGCAGACGGAATTTTGGCATGGAAAGAGTTAGTGGAAAACAACCGCGGTGAATACGAGACGGAAATTGATCCGGATCAGCTTTGTACGATTTTATTTACTTCCGGAACGACCGGAGTGAGCAAAGGTGTTATGTTGTCACATCGCAACCTTGCGGATAACGCAACAGCACTGGATATGAAGATTCCGGTCGGAACCGTGAGCATGACCGTTCTTCCGATTAACCATGTGTACTGTCTGACCATGGACATTATCAAAGGTATGTACATCGGAGCAACGGTATGTATCAATGATTCCATCATGCGTGTGGCAAAGAATATGAAATTGTTCCAGCCGGATATGATGCTTCTCGTTCCGCTTGTGATTGAGTCTATCTATGCGAAACTGAAAGCTGCAGGTAACCTGATTCCGAAGAAGATGCTGGCGAAGCAGGTGTTCGGTGAGAACTTGAAAACCATTTGCAGCGGCGGAGCTTATTTGGATCCGTCCTATGTAGAAAAATTTGCAGAGTACGGCATTACCATTCTTCAGGGATACGGAATGACAGAATGTTCCCCGGTTATTTGTAACAACGTAGAATGGGATAACCGTATCGGTTCCGTTGGCAAACTTCTTCCGAACTGTGAAGCCAAAATTGTGGACGATGAAATCTGGGTCAAAGGATCCAGCGTTATGATGGGATATTATAAAATGCCGGAAGAAACAGCGGAAACACTTGAGGACGGATGGCTTAAGACCGGAGACCTCGGTTATGTGGATGAAGACAATTTTGTGTACATCACGGGACGTAAAAAGAACCTGATTATTCTTGCGAACGGTGAAAATGTTTCGCCGGAGGAAATCGAGAACCAGCTTGTGAAAAATGATCTTGTAAAAGAAGTTATCGTCCGCGAAAAAGGAACGGTAATTCAGGCAGAAATCTTCCCGGATTACGAATATGCCAAAAAGAAATTTATCCGTGACATTCCGGCAAAACTGCAGGAAGTGATTGATGCTTACAACGCGGAAGCTCCGGTTTACAAGAGAGTTTTGGATATTGTAGTCCGTGAGACAGAGTTTGAAAAGAATACATCAAAGAAAATTAAGAGGCACTAAGGTGCCTCTTTTTTATTGGAGTTACCGGTAGGTTATGGTATAGTAAAAAGAGTAAGAAAAGAATAATTTGCGTATTCTGTGGCAGAAAATAGAAGTAGATGAAGATAGGAGAATACACTTGAACAGGAAAAAGATTTTAAATTCCGTTAAATTATGCATAGCAGTCATAGTAGGTATTGCCTTTGCCAACGCATTGAACTTGGAATACCAGACTTCGGCGGGAATTGTGGCGATTCTGACAATTATGAGAACGAAGAGGGAGACCATTCAGACGGCCGTGGGGCGTGCACTGGCTTTTGTTGCAGCGCTGCTTATTTCCTTTGTGTGCTTCCATTTCGGCGGGCTTACGATTGAGGCATTTCTTGTCTTTTTGATTATTTATATATTTGTATGCCATTTTATGAACTGGACATATGCGATTACGCTGAATGCCGTGCTCGTATCGCACTTTGTGACGTCTGGAAGGCTGGATGCCATGGCGGTGCGCAACGAGATTTTGATCTTCCTGATCGGTGTCAGTGTGGGGATTCTCCTGAACCTGCATTTGCGCAAAAATGTCCATCATTTTGAGCAGATGAAAGAGGAAACCGATGCGCACATTGTGCGGATTTTGGAAAGAATGTCCATCCGTATGGAAAATCACGATATGTCCGACTATAACGGCCAATGTTTCCATGAGCTTGATGAGATTCTGCGCGAGACGAAAAATATGGCAGAATTCAATTATAATAACCAGTTTAACAAGTATGATGTTTTTGATCTGGAATACATTGCCATGCGCGAGAAACAGTGCACGGTACTTTATGAAATGTACAGTTTAATCCGTCATTTGGAGACGACACCTCATACGACGAAAAAAGTTTCCGAGTTTTTGGATTTGCTTTCGCATGTGCTCGATGAGGAAAATGACGGAACGCAGCTGATGGAAAAATTCCGGGAGATGGATCTTTACATGAAAGCACAGCCTTTGCCGAAGGAGCGCCAGGAATTTGAAGACAGGGCAAGACTGTTTTGCTTTATGAGAAATATGGAAGAGTTCATCCGCATCAAAATGGAATTTATAGAAGAACACCGGAAATCCAATGACGGAGAGTAGTATGCAGGAGAAGAAAAGTAAAGATCAACAGAATAAGGCGTGGATGTGCCATCCGAGACCGCAGATGAAAAGAGAGCGCGTCTGCATCCTGTCAGAGGGATGGAAACTGGACGGGCAGGAAATACGGGTTCCGTTTCCGCCCCAGTCAAAGCTTTCCGGATTTGCGGGAACAATCGGAGATGATTTCGTCTATACCTGCAGCTTCCGTATTCCGGAAGATTTTAAGCAGGAGAGAATCCTGCTCCATTTCGGGGCAGTGGATCAGATTGCAACTGTGGAAGTCAACGGAACAGAAGCGGGAAGTCATGAGGGCGGTTACCTGCCGTTTACTTTTGATATCACGCAGCTGGTTGACCGCACCGGGGAGAACCGTATGAAGGTCATGGTGAAAGATGACCTTTCTTTGGATTATCCATATGGTAAACAGAGTAAAAATCCGCAGGGAATGTGGTATACGCCGGTCAGCGGAATATGGCAGCAGGTCTGGCTTGAAAACGTACCGCAGTCCTACATAAAAAAGATTAAGATAACACCGACGCTCGCACAGATCAGTGTAGAGGCAGAATGTGAAGGCACGGTGCAGAAAGTGTCTTTGGAAATTGTGTTGCCGTCGGGTGACAAATTGCGGGAAGAGATGAAGGTGCAGGACGAAAAAGCCCAATGTACGGTTCCGATTCCGGATCCTGTTTTGTGGACGCCGGAGCATCCGTATTTGTACGATATGAAGATTACGGCGGGCGAAGATGTGATAGAGAGTTACTTTGCACTCCGGACGATGGATATCAGACAGGAGCAGGGCGTAAGACGTGTATGTCTCAACGGAGAACCTGTTTTTCTGCATGGCGTGCTGGATCAGGGCTACTTTTTGGACGGCATTTTTCTTCCGGAGCAGGAAGAGGCATATGAGAACGATATAAAAATCATGAAGGAGCTGGGATTTAATCTGCTCCGGAAACACATTAAGGTCGAACCGGAATATTTTTATTACATGTGTGACCGGCTCGGTATGCTTGTTATGCAGGACATGGTCAATAACGGCGAGTATTCCTTTTTAAGGGATACGGCTCTTCCGACAGCCGGTTTTAAGAAGAGAAATGACCGTCGTCTGAACCGTTCCGATAAGCGGAGGGCAATTTTCAAAAAACATACGGAGGAAACCATCGGGCATTTGTACAACCATCCGTGCATCGTAGCGTATACCGTGTTTAACGAGGGATGGGGACAGTTTAACAGCGACGAGATGTATGATTTTGTCAAAGAGCTGGATTCCACGAGACTTATCGATACCACATCCGGATGGTATGCCCACCGGAAAAGTGACTTTGACAGCGAACATATATATTTCCGTCTGAAAAAACTTAAGGTGAAAAACAGACCGCTTTTTGTCTCGGAGTGCGGCGGATATAAATATATGGAAAAGGAGCATTTTTTCGGAAAGAAGGAATACGGATACGGGACGTGTAAAAGCAAAGAGGAACTGACGGACCGGATTGTGACCATGTATGAAAAGATGATTCTTCCGTACATAGAAGACGGTGTGTGCGGATGCATTTATACACAGCTTTCCGATGTGGAGGGCGAAATTAACGGCTTGTATACTTACGACCGCAGCGTTTGTAAGGTTGACAGGGAGCGGATGAGAGAAGTTGCCCGGAGGATATGGCAGTTGAAAAAATAAGCCTGAGTGCATATAATTAAAACGATGCAATTATGCTATTTTGAGAGGACAGACTATGGTATATATTTCACTGAATTATTATGTGTTTCTTGTGATCGCGCTGATCGCATATTATATATTTCCGTTAAAGCTTCGCTGGATTGTGTTGCTTGTTTCCAATGCTGCATTTTACGGGATTTTCTTTAGAGACGGCTGGTGGATATTCCTTGCGACCATCCTGTTTAGCTACGTGATGTCGCGGCTGACGGAAAAAGCGGAAGGAATGCGGAAAAAGATTTGGTTGTGGACCGGAATTGTCGGATGCGCAGCGCCGTGGCTCTTGCTCAAAAACGGCGATTACATTATGAGCGGGCTGCTTGGCCGGGAGCCGGTGAATTGGATCGTTCCGATCGGAATTTCTTTTTACACCCTGCAGATAATTGCTTATTTGACGGACGTATACCGCGGGAAAATCTTAACGCAGCGCAATTTGGCAAAATATGCGCTGTTTATCAGCTTCTTTCCGCAGATTCTTCAGGGACCGATCCCGCGCTACGAACAGTTGGGAAGTCAGCTGACTGCGGGACACAAATTTGATGAGGACAAGTTCAGCAAAGGATTCTGCCTTATTTTATGGGGGTTTTTCCTGAAACTTGTCATTGCCGACAAGGCGGCTGTTGTGGTCGGAACCGTGTACAATAATTACCCGGCATATACCGGTCTTTATATTTTGATTGCAACCTTCCTTTACAGCGTGCAGCTGTATGCGGATTTCCTGTCGTGTACCACGTTGGCACAGGGCGTTGCAAACTTGTTTGGTATAGAGGTCATGAGCAACTTTGAAAGACCGTATTTTGCCGTTTCCATCAAAGATTTCTGGAGACGCTGGCATATTTCCCTGAGTACATGGCTAAGGGATTATGTGTACATTCCCCTCGGCGGAAACCGGAAAGGAAAACTGCGCAAGCATATCAATCTGGTACTTACTTTTGTTGTCAGCGGAATCTGGCACGGAACCGGATTGCGGTTTGTGGCCTGGGGGCTCATGCATGCGTTCTATCAGATTGCAGGCGATGTAACCCACGGCTTACGGGAAAGGGTATATGAATCCCTCGGTGTGGCTTCGGACAGTGTGTGGAAAAGACGCATCAAACAGCTGGGAACGTTCCTTCTTGTCAGTCTGTCCTTTGTCTTTTTCCGGGCGGACAGCCTTAAAATCGGCGTTAAGATGATGCTGCATATGTTTACCGGATTCAATCCGTGGATTTTGTTTGGGGACAAATTATTTGCGCTGGGACTGGGATGGAAGGAGATGCTGGTGCTCGTTTTGGCCATCGTACTCCTTTATTGGGTCGGCGCGATGCAGGAGAAGGGAAATGCGGTCAGCGACCGGCTGATGAAGTTTCCGCTTCCGATCCGGTGGTCGGTTTATATTCTGGCAATTCTTTTCATTATGGTGTTCGGCACCTACGGATATGGATTTAATGCACAGGATTTCATTTACGGAGGATTTTAACGGTGAAGCATGGAAAGTATTTATTAAAAATAATATGTTTTGCACTGATTACCATATTGCTTGTGGGACAGGTGAATTACATTCTCATGCCGAAGTATTATTTTGATGATAATTGGCCTGTGACAACTACTTATAAAGGCTTTTATCAGATGGAAGAAAATACGGTCGATGTGCTCTTTTTCGGGAGCAGCCACGGCGCAGCAGCGTTTAATCCGCAGGTTTTGTATGATATGCACGGAATCCGGAGCTACAATTTAAGCTGCGAGCAACAGACGCCGCTTACCGCTTATTACTGGCTGCAGGAAGCGCTTCGCTTTCAGACGCCGAAAGTAGTCATACTCGACACGCTGATGCTTTATGAATATGAGCATACGGAGCCGCTCAATTGCGAGGAAAGCCGTACAAGAAAAGCGTTTGATGCCATGAAGTGGTCCGGCATAAAATGGCAGGCAATCAAAGATATTACAACTCATGATCCGGATCAGACGATGATCAGTTATTTGTTGACCAATATCCGCTATCATGCAAGATGGACAGAACTCAACGAACAGGATTTTACGTACAGGGAATTGGAAAAACACTACGAGACAAAAGGGTACGCACCGTCCAATGACAAGGTTGATTTTCCGTGGTTTGAGCCGTTTTCCGAGGGCGATACCACAGCATGTGCGCAGACGGTTTCGCTGATGCAGACGTACCTTGAGCGCATTACCAAGCTGTGCGAAGAAAAAGGAATTGAGCTTATTTTGACAAAAGCTCCGGCGGACGGCTGGGATTGCTCCAAGCACAATACCGTGGCGCTGTATGCGGAGCAGAACGGTCTTGATTTTATTGATTTTAATGAGCGTGAAACCTATGAAGCCTGTGACTTCGTCTTTACGGAAGATATGAATGACAGAACGCATGCTAACATTTGGGGAGCAGAAAAGATGTCGTCCTATTTTGCGGATTTGCTGCAGGAGAAAGAGAAACTTGCAGACCATGATGATGTGCAATGGAGCGCGACGGCAGACTATTACCAGCGTATAAAATATGACAGCAGCATTCAGCACATTGATGACATTCTCATATATCTCGATGCCATCGATCAGGACAGATACACCGTGCTTACCGCGGTGCGTCTTGATACGACATATTTTATGACCGACGAAGTAAAAGAGAAATTCAGGCAGCTCGGTCTCGACATGAATATGGATCAGTATGACGGTTACTATGGTGTGGTCAGCGAAGGTGCTGTTACACAGAAACGCAGTCAGGAAAGTCTGACTTATGCCGGAAGTACCAGAGACGGCAGGTTGGAGTTCAACATCAGTTCCGCAGGCTATAATGCCAATGCCAACTGCTCTATCAAGATCGGTGGGACAGAGTATGCGAAAAACTATAACGGAATCAATATTGTTGTGTACAGCAATGAGACCTGGAGAGTGGTGGATTCCGTTTGCTATTACGGGGAGATGACAAGAGAATAAAAAAATTTTAAAAAAATAGGATATTTTGCATTTTTCATTCGTGTACTGAATGAAGGAGGGAGAACATGGATATACAACAGATATTTGAGAGACAGCACAAAAGAGTGTACCGTGTTGCCATGATGATGCTTCAGAATTCTTCCGATGCGGAAGATGCAGTACAGAATGTTTTTCTGAAGTTTGTGGAAAAGGGACAGGAGTTTAAGGATGAAGGGCACGAAGATGCATGGTTTATAACCGTGACCCGCAATTATTGCAAGGATCAGTTAAAGAATACATGGAACAGCAGGGTTGATTTCGGTGAGATTCCGGAGCGACCGACGGATGCGGAGAAAGAAGATCATTTGCTTCCTTACATCTTAAAACTGAAGGAAAAATACAGAGAGGTTATTTATCTGTATTATTACGAAGAGTATTCCGTCAGGGAGATGTCAAAGATCCTCCGCCGTGGTGAAAGCACGATACAGACACAGCTTTCGGCGGCGCGGGGCAAACTCAGAAAAATGCTTGAGAAGGAGGGTGCAAAATATGTATGATAAGACAGAGGACGTTTTTGGCGGCGATGAAATAAAAGTTTCTATAGAACAACTGAATCCGACCGCAGAACAGTCGGAAAAAATGTGGCAGCGCCTTTCGGCCGCTATGGATACAAATGAAAATGTAGTAGAGATAAAGAAAAAAAGGGCAGTCAATCAAGTGTGGAAAATCGCAGCGGCGATTGCAGTAATGTTTGTGATTGGTGCAGCGGCGGACGGTATGACCGGAGGAAATGTATATGCGGCAATCAAGGAATTCCTAAGCTTCGGTCAAACCAGACAGGATGTGGCAGGAAATATAGCAGATATCAATAAACGTCATACGGAAATCTATGCGCCGGCTGTTTACGACTGTGATGGTAAGATACTGGTATTCGGCGCACTCCGCGGACTTATTGTCTATGATATGGAGCAGGGCAGGATTGCAGCGACCATCGATACCCAGAAAATCGACTGTGTATATTATAACAGCGACAGCAAGCACACACGTGTGGTTAGAAACGGTGACGAACTTATTGTCTTTAATATGACAGGTGAGAAAGCAGAGGGTAACTACTATGTTTTTGATCTTTCAAAGGTAAGCGGCGGTGAACTTCCTGTTGCAGAAACCGGAAGTGATGAAGAGAAAATGCAGGCGTATGTGAACGCATGGAAAGCGCAGGATGAAAGATATACAGATACATTTGACTTTTTCTGTGAAGACCCGAATGTAGGAAATGTCATAATGAATGAGACGGATAGTGAGAGCAAATACAGTGAAAGAAGTATTCTCTTCTCCGATATGGAAGGTAAGGAATACAATTGCTTCATCTATGTTCAAAACGGATTGTATTATTATTCCATCTATGATTATGAAACGGATATTGCAAAGACAACGATTATGAATCTTGAGGAGACGATTGCGGGCAAAGCTCCTGAGAGTACATCTGCGGAGGTTCCGGTTACACTTCCTGAGTTTACGTATACGGGTGACAATCCGGCGATTGCGGCAATTTGGGAATACAGCAAAATCGAGGCGATGGCCGGTTATGGCTATGGTGAACAGGTGGTAATTCCGGGCTATGTGATTCATAAGGAAGTGCAGAAAGACGATGAACTGTTAGTGTTCGGTAATTTCTACGAATATGGTTATCAGCTGATGGGAAATGTGATTGAGTGCACAAGCGGCGGCGAAAAGCCGGCTTGTTTCCGGCTGAGAGAAACACCGGAAGGCTATGAAGTAGTTAGTGTGGAAGTTGCAGGTGACGGCGCGGAATATGACAGAAAAATCCGTGAGTTTACAGAAGGTTATCCGGGGGTGTATGAACTGTTTTTCTCAGGGGATCCGTATGCGTGCGATAATGCCAAGAAAGAATTTGTTTCTATGTATGTAAAGGACAACAATTTAGACGTAAAATATGTAAAAGATTACGGCTGGGATCCGGTTCCGCTGTTTGAGTAGGAGAATATGATGAAAATCTATGATATTTCACAGGAAGTTTTTGACTGCACGGTTTTTCCGGGGGACCCGAAACCGCAGAAGATTACCGTGTCCGACATGAAGGACGGTGCCTTATACAATTTGACAGAGCTTCATATGTGCGCCCATAACGGAACGCATGTGGATGCACCGTATCACTTTATTGATGACGGAAAAACCATTGATCAGGTATCGCTGGACAAATTTATCGGTATGGCGTATGTGGCGGAGCACAGCGGAGAAGTGAGTGCGGAGGATGCTGCCGGCATCCTTGCCCGGGCAAAAGCAGCAGACGAAGAAAGTGCGAAGAAGATTTTAGTAAAAGGAAAGGCGGTTGTTTCGCAGGAGGCAGCAGCAATATTTCGCGAGGCAGGCGTAGATTTGATCGGAAACGAATCACAGACGGTCGGTCCGGAGAACGCGCCGATGGCGGTGCATCTCACCTTGCTCGGAGCAGAGGTGGTACTGCTGGAAGGCATCAGACTTTCTCATGTGCCGGAAGGAGCGTATTTTTTGAATGCTGCACCGATCAATTTGGGAGGAAGTGACGGTGCGCCATGCCGTGCGGTGCTGATTGATATGAAATAATGAAATGCACGGAAAAGGGCAGTTGCAGGTTGCAACCGCCCTTTTTTCTATGGTATCATAAAAGCCAAGGTTGCCTAAGGGCAATATGTGATAAGGAGAAATACATATGTTACAGACAATTGAAGCAGTCAATGCTGTCATTAATAAATTCATCTGGGGAATTCCGGCGATTATTTGTATTATCGGAGTCGGGTTGTACCTCAGTATCCGGACCGGATTTATCCAGATCCACAAGTTTCCGCTGGCAATGAAACAGACCATCGGAAAAGTATTTGAAAAAAAAGAAGCAACCCATGGGGCATTGACACCGTTTCAGGCAGTTTGCACGGCGCTTTCGGCGACCGTGGGAACCGGAAATATCGCAGGTGTGGCAGGAGCCATTGCAATCGGCGGACCGGGCGCAGTGTTCTGGATGTGGATTTCCGCATTTCTCGGAATGTGTACAAAGTTTTCCGAGGTGTTGTTGGCGGTTCATTACAGAGAGCGCAACGAAAGAGGAGAGTGGGTCGGGGGACCGATGTATTATATCAAAAACGGTCTCGGGCAAAAGTGGCATTGGCTGGCCGTATTGTTTGCGATTTTCGGTGTTTTCACCGTGTTCGGAACCGGTAATGCAACCCAGGTGAACACAATCACAGCGGCAATCAATTCCGCGCTCTTAAATTATAATGTGATTTCACAGGAAAATGTGACGGCAATCAACTGGATCATCGGTGTGATTATCATGTTGCTTGTGGCAGGAGTCCTTCTGGGCGGTATCAAGAGAATCGGAAGCGTATCGGAAAAACTGGTGCCTTTTATGGCGATTTTGTACATATTGCTTGCGCTCGGTGTTGTAGTGCTTAATTTCAAAAATGTACCGGATGTGTTTGCATCTATTTTTTACGGGGCATTTCATCCGGCAGCAGTGACGGGCGGTGTCGTAGGAAGCTTCTTCACAAGTATGACAAAAGGTGTTTCCAGAGGTATTTTCTCCAATGAAGCAGGTCTCGGAACCGGATCCATTGCACATGCATGTGCGGATACCGACCAGCCGGTCCGCCAGGGATTTTTCGGCATCTTTGAGGTGTTTGCGGACACGATTATTATCTGTACATTGACTGCGCTGGTTATACTTTGCAGTGGCGTTACGGTAGCGTATGGGGAAGCAGCCGGTGCTGAATTGACGATTCTCGGTTTTACCTCGACTTACGGAAACTGGGTTTCTATTTTTACGGCGGTTGCGATGTGTTGCTTCGCGTTTTCAACGATTATCGGTTGGGGACTGTACGGTGCAAGATGCGTGGAATTTCTGTTTTCGTCCAAAGTGGTCAAACCGTTTATGGTCGTTTATTCTCTGGTAGCCATTGTCGGAGCGACCATCGACCTCGGACTTGTATGGAGTATTTCCGATACGTGCAACGGACTTATGGTCATCCCGAACCTGATCGGTGTGTTCCTGTTGTCAGGTACGGTGCTTAAATTAATCAAAGAATATTTTGCAGAAAAATAATATTTAGGGGAATCATTTTTCGCAGAAAAATACGGATAGGGTGAAAAGAGGGATTTTTATGGAGATGAAACAAGATAAGCTGATGAAGACGTTGCAGTGTATACTGTGGTCGATGCTTGTGGCCGTAGTTCTTTTTCTGATTGTGGGCGAGCTTGTGATGCCGAGAGAGGACGGGACGGGCGGTCATGAGGCTGCGCTTTTTGAGGCAGAGTGGGAAAGAGTGCTTCCGGACGGGACATTTGAAACAGTTACGCTTCCGGGAGAGTGTGATGCGGGAAAAGGAGAGGTTGTCCGCATAGAGACGACTTTGCCGGCGGATCAGAAAGATATATGGATGTGTGCCCGCGCGTCCATGCAGGATATGAAAATTTATGTAGGGGATGAGCTGCGCAAGGAATATACAACAAAGGATACGAGACCGTTCGGTATCAACAGTGCCAGCGCGTATGTGTTCTTTCCGGTTACAGAGGAAGATGCCGGACAGGTATTGGCCATTGAGACTGTCAGCGAATCCATTTACAGCGGTATATTAAATGAAGTATATATGGGGGACAGGGATAATATCTGGGGAATGTTCCTTAGCAGATACATGTTGGTTGCTATTGTCTCACTTTTTATGCTGATACTCAGCCTTATTACCATTGCATACAGCGCTGTGTTGCGCCGGCTTTACAAAATGGATATGGATATCGCCTATCTCGGGCACGGATTGTTTTTGGCATCTTTATGGTTGTTTTGCAATTCGAGAATCCGCCAGTTTTTCCTGCCGAATATGTCAATTGCATCCGCAGTGGGATTTCTTGTGGTTATGCTTTTGCCGTATCCTTATCTTGTTTATATTAATCTCGTGCAAAAGAAACGTTATCAGAAATTTTATCTGGCGATTGCATTTGCCGCAATTCTCAATTTTACCGTGTCGGTGATTGTTCAGTTGTTGAATGTGAAAGACTTTTTTGATATTATGCTGAGTTCCCATCTGGTGATTGCAATGGTTGTTATCGTGTGTGCGGTCACTACGATTTTGGATGTGCTAAGCGGAGCTGTGGCAGATTACAAGGAAGTGGCGCTTGGCTTTATCGGTTTAATCATTGCTGCCATTTGGGAGGTTTTGCTCGTATACAGACCGACCTCGAATTACAGCGGACTGGTACTTTGTATCGGACTTACCATTCTTTTGTTTACCGCAGCACTGAAAACCGGACGTGATATGATGATGGCAGAAAACGAAAAGCAGATGGCAATTGTGGCCGGCGAGTCCAAGGCGAAGTTCCTTGCGAACATGTCCCACGAAATCCGTACGCCGATCAATACCGTTATCGGTATGAACGAGATGATTCTTCGCGAAAATAAGGACCAGACAGTCCGTGAATATGCTGAAAACATTCACAATTCCAGTCAGCTCCTCTTAGGGCTGATTAACGATATTTTGGATTTCTCCAAGATAGAAGCAGGCAAACTGGATATTATTGTAACCGATTATCATCTTTCCAAAATGTTGATCGGAGTGATTCAGGGACTCCGCTACAAGGCAGAAAACAGCAAATTGGATATTGTGCTTGATATTGAAGAGAGTCTTCCGTCGGTGCTTCGCGGAGATGAAATCCGTATCCGTCAAATACTGAACAACCTTTTGGCCAATGCTTTAAAATACACAAAAGAAGGAACGATTACCCTCAAGGTGCGCGGCGAATATACAGCCAAGGGATTTGAACTGCATATGTCGGTCAAAGATACAGGAATCGGAATCCGCAAGGAAGATATTCCTTATCTGTTTGACAGCTTCCAGCGTATGGAGGAAAAGAAGAACCGCCATATTGAAGGAACCGGACTGGGGCTTTCCATCACGAAGCAGTTGATTGATTTGATGAACGGTGAAATCAACGTTCAGAGCGAGTACGGAACAGGTTCCTGCTTCACTGTTTGTATACCGCAGCAGGTGGTGGACGGTTCCGCCATCGGTAAGTTAGAGGAAGCTTACAAACGGGATAATGCAAAGAAGGAGGAAGAGGAGCAGAAAGAGTTTAAGATGACTCTGTATGCGCCGAAGGTGCGAATTCTTGCAGTAGATGATACAAAGATGAACCTTTTCGTAGTGAAGTCTTTATTGAAACGTACGGCCATCCAGCTGGATTTGGCATCCGGAGGAAATGAATGTCTGGAACTGTGCCGGAAAAATGAATATGACCTGATTCTCATGGATCACATGATGCCGGAACCGGACGGAATTGAGACGCTTCATCTTCTCAGAGCGGAAGAAGGACCGAATCAGAAGACAAAAGTGGTTGTGCTGACAGCCAACGCAATCTCCGGTGTCCGCGAAAAATACATAGAAGAAGGATTCCATGATTACCTTGCGAAACCTCTTCTCGG
>JAFTVQ010000018.1 GCA_017461865.1 Lachnospiraceae bacterium
ACGCTGTCAGTCCGAAAAGACAGGCAATCATACCTAATACTAATAATCTTTTTTTCATATTAAGTACATCCTTTCTTAAACTGTACCGTGTTTTTTAGCCGGGCGGTCTTCCCTTTTTGCGAACAGCATCTCGAATGCGCCCACAACATATTTGCGTGTATCTGCCGCATCGATTACCTGATCCACATATCCTCTCTTAGCAGCGCCTGTTGCACTTGTCTGAAGTGCTGCATACTCTGCTGCTTTTTCTTTGATTACATCAGCACCTTCTCCACTGTACATAATCTGTGCTGCATCGTTTGCATTCATAGCACCGATTTCAGCATTAGACCATGCGATAGTAAGATCAGCACCGATTGCTTTAGAGTTCATTGCAATTGCAGCTGTACCGAGAGCTTTTCCGACTACTACGTTTACTTTCGGAACGGTTGCATTGGCAAATGCATATGTAAGCTTAGCTACTGCTTTGGCAATCTTCTTTTCCGCACATGTGCATGCCACATATCCTTTTACATTTGTAAGAGAAAGAACAGGAATGCTGAACGCATCACAGAATGTGATGAATTCTGCTGCTTTTGCACATCCGTTCGGAGTAAGAACAGCGTCAAGCTTCTCAGCCACTTTTCCGTCCTCGCCGATCACTTCACTACGGTTAGCCACACAGCCGACTGTAGATCCGTTTAAGCGGATAAAACCTGTTACCATATCTTTTGCATAATCTGCTTTCACTTCGAAGAATACGTTATCATCTGCGATTTCAGATAAAGCAATGCTTGTATCACCTGCACATGCTGCAAGATTTGCACTTGCTCTGTTGAGATCATCTGTGCAATCTTCATATGACATATCATCTTCATTATTAGAAGGAAGCATAGCTACGAGAGTTCTGATCTGTGCACAGATATCAGCTTCATCAGCCACCACATCTACAAGACCGGCTTCTGCACTCTGGAAATCAGCTGCTGCAGTATCGCATTTCTCTGCATAGTTTCCGTCTAATGCATTCGGAGAGTTTACAAATAATTTTGCATTCTTTCCTTCCATAAATGTGAAATCTGTAAGAGCCGGAATCAAGGCAAGTCCACCGCCGCAGTTACCGAAAACTGCTGTGATCTGCGGAATCACACCTGAAGCCAGTGTCTGTTTCATGTAGATTTCACCGAAGGCGTTCATAGCGTCTGTCGCCTCCTGAAGTCTAAGTCCGGCAGAATCGATAAGACCGATGACAGGTGCCCCTGTCTTAAGAGCCAGATCATAGAGGTTGGCAATCTTTTTCGCATGCATTTCGCCAACGCTACCGTTCATCACGGATGCATCCTGGCTGTAAACATACACAAGGTTGCCTTCAATCACTCCGTAACCGGTAACAACACCGTCTGAAGGAGTTTCAGTTGGTTTCATATTGAAATCTGTCGCTCTGGCAGTAACCATAGCCCCGATTTCAACGAAACTGTTGTCGTC
Source organism: Lachnospiraceae bacterium (assembly GCA_017461865.1). GTDB lineage: Bacteria > Bacillota > Clostridia > Lachnospirales > Lachnospiraceae > SVFI01. The sequence goes on from JAFTVQ010000018.1 coordinate 1,462, forward strand.
GAGTAAAGCTGCAATTCTTTGACTCGCTTTTGAAGAATTACTCATGTTTTGGACCTCCATTTTATATTAATTTATGAATAACTAGATTATGTATGGGCATAGTACGCCCGCACACCACATTCGCTTAAAAGTATAACATAAAAATTTGACGCAGACAATAGAAATATGTGCGTAATTCAACGGATTCTGTCGCCTTAATCTCATACTTTTTCATCAGCTCATCATTGACAAAATAGCACTCATAGCCGACCACCGTCCCTTTCTTCACCGGAGCCGCCAATTCTTTCTGCAACGTATTCTTTACCGAAACTTTGTCATTCGCCGACAAAAGCAGTTTGAGTTCTCCCTCTTTCTTTTCTACCGTCTCTACCGGGACGTTGCTTTGTACACCGTCCCTTACAGCCACCGGTTCATGTTCAAAATCCCGAGCGATATCCTTCATCTGATAGTTTGCAAGCCCGTATTCCATCAGCACTTTTGTATCCGCCCACTTCCAATTTTTATTCGGCGGCCAACCACTGGCAAGAACAACCGAGACATACTGTCTCCCCTCTCTCTCCAGCGCTCCCACAAAACAATATCCTGCATCTGCCGTAAATCCTGTTTTGACTCCGATTGCCCCCTCCATCATTGTGAGGAAACGGTTTGTGTTATAAATCTGATAGGTGCGTCCCGATGTTAACTCAGAAAATGCGTACTGTGATGTCCCGATAATTTTTTTGAACCTTTCATTTTTAATTGCATAGGACGCAATCCGTGCCATATCATATGCCGTTGCGGAATGCACCCTTCCGTTCTCCTCCGCATCCAATCCGTTCGGCGTAATAAAATGGGTGTTTCTGCACCCGAGTTCTTTTGCCTTTCGATTCATTCTCTCCGCAAATGTCTCCACATCCCCGTCTATATGTTCCGCTATCGCCACAGCCGTATCGTTATGTGATTTGAGCATAAGCGAATACAACAAATCTTCCAAATAATATTCTTCTCCTTTTTCCATTCCGAGATGAACCTTCGGCATGCGAGCCGCATAACCGGAAACAGTTACCTTCTCTTTTTCTGCCCCCGGATGTTGCTCCATATATTCCAGTGCCAAAATGCACGTCATGATTTTGGTTGTGGAAGCCATCGGCATTACCTGATATCCGTTTTCCTCATATAAAACACGCCCGTTTGACGCATCCATAAGAAGCGCCGAACGGGCGTATAATGACAATTCTTCAGCCTGTACCTTTTTACCGGAAACCGGACACACACCGGCAATCAGTAAACAGGATAACATTATTACCGTTATTATTTTATTGTTTTTTTTCATAACATCCGCTCTTTCTCAGTTTCATCTATCCATAATATATGAGAATAAACGGACTTACATTCTATTTCTTAATTTTTACCGTACTCTTCTGCCCTTTTCCATTGAAAAGTTTCTTGTACTTCTTCAACTTAGAAGACGGAACTCTGATTACGGCTTTGGAAGAAATGCCTGACAATGCATTTTTCCCTACACTCTTAAGCTTTTTACCTTTTACTACAATATTAGTAAGTTTTTTTGCTTTATAAAACGCCTTGCTTCCAATCTTTGTTACATTGGCACCAACAGAAACCGTTTTTACCTTTTTGTGGTTCTTCAACGCACCGGATGAAATTTCCGTAACTTTGTATTTGAGCCCGTCGATTTCAACCGAATCCGGAATTATAACAGTTGTCAGTTTTTTGCTGGTCACGCCGTGGAAAGAAACCGTCTTTGTCTTTGACGTGGACTTCAGCACCTTGTATTTATAACCGTCAACTTTATATACTTTGCCCTTCTTCAGAAGTTTAACCGCAGTCTTAACCTGCACTTCCCCGCTTTTTGCAATCTCTTTTCCGCCGGACATGGAATAAACACGGTATACATATGTCTTTTTCGGCGTGATTACATCCGTGTAGGATGTACCGTTTGTACTTCCGATACAGCAGTACTGTCCGCCCGCCTCTTTTCGGTACACAAGATAGCTCCCCGTTCCGGCATATGCATTCCACGACACTTTAACCGTGTTATTCTTTTGCTGTTTAGCAACGACACCGCTCACTGTCCCCTGCGCAGCTACGGTCACTTCTTCCGGCAGCGGATAAGATACCGCCGCGGTCGGGAAAGCCTTATCAAACGCTGAACCCGTATGTCTTGCATTTCTCTGGTGTCCCTTAAAATCTGCCATATTTTTCAAAAAATAAATATGCGTCGGCGGCGTAGTGCCATCATCCCACGTAGCATCCAGATTGTAATACAGCGTTCCTATTTTTACAATGTTCCACCCATGGGTCGGCACACCGTTTTCATCATTACCGCAAATAACACGGGCACTGAGTCCGGCTTCTTCACTGAGGCGATAGAAAAGCGTTGCATAGGCCTGACATACCGCATAACCGCTGTCAAGCGCACCGTAAGCCGTATACATCGGCTCATATCCCGGATTGTTGTAATAATTATAATAATCATAGGTAATCAATCCCATGATATAGTCGTATATAATTCTGACCTTCTGATAGTCATTCAGTGCGGAAGAACGCAAATTGTACTGGTTTATGATACTCTTTACCTTGGAAGTTACAAATTTTTCTTCCTCCAGCGTCGAACGGTATAAAAAACCAAGGCAGATCGTGTAGGTTCCGTCACTGTTTTTCTCCACATCATCCGTCAATCCGTAACCGGCCATATGCCAATACAGATAATCTCCCTCATTCGGCGCACCGTTGATATCATAAGCAAAGACTTCGTTCAATATTTTGGACAGGTTTTTTGACAATGCACTTTTCGTCGACACAATGCGGATACTTGCCGTTTCTTTTCTTTTCAACAATCTTGCCCTGATGTAATCCGCCGCATCTTCCGTCGTGGCATAGGTAGCTCCCTCCGCCGTAATTCCTGCATCATTGAAGGATACACTGTTTTCCGAAACAAACTCCTCCTCTGCATGCTGCATTTGAAGTTCTGCGTTCATCTCTTCCACAGAAGACACCATGTCCGCCTCATCCACCTGAAACTTAACCTTGAATTCTTCTGCCGTAACCGTCACCTGTTCCACTCCGGCCTCAGAGATGTCAATTCCTTTCATCTCCGCTGCAGGCATCTGCACCTGAGACACTTCCTGCACATCTCCTTCTACAGCAAGTACAGGCAAAACATGTCCGATACTGAGAACTGCCGCAAGCACATAAACAATAAACCTTTTACACATTCTGTTTTTCATACATATCCTCCTCATCAGATATCCAATGTGAGCTGTATCTCTTTTTCCGCCTCTTCCCTGAACTGGGCAATACGGTCGGGATTCAGCTCCGGAAGTTCGGTCAGGCTCTTTACGCCGAAACTTCGTAAAAACTGTTCCGTGGTACCAAACAGGATCGGTCTTCCCGGTGCATCCATTCTCCCCACCTCGGTAATCAGTTCAAAGTCAAGAAGCCGGTTCACCGAATGTTCGCAACTGACGCCACGTATCTTATCGATCTCAACCTTTGTTACCGGTTGTTTGTATGCAATAATGGAAAGTGTTTCCAAAAGCGCATCCGTCAACACATATTTTCGCGGTGTCTTTGCAATCCGGATCAGATAGTCATAATACTCCGGGCTGCTGCACATTTGAAATGCATTTTCAAGTTCCGTGATTGTAATTCCTCTCTCCGCTTCCTCATATTCTTTTTGAAGTTCACCGAGCAGTCTTCTGGTTGTCTTTACATCCGCTTCAATCACTTCCGCAAGCTTACTCACCTCAACGGAATCGCCCATGGTAAAAAGCACCGATTCCAGCACGGCTTTCTGTTTTTTTTCATCCATTTTATTCTTTGTCCTTTCTTGTTATCTCAATGTCATCAAAAGTATGCTCCTGTCGGATATCAATCTTACCGATCTTCATCAACTCAAGAACTACCAAAAACGTCACAATGACCTCCGCTTTGGAATTCTGCTTTTGGAGCAAATCGCGGAACGATAATTTTTTATGATTTAAAATAAAGTTTTCTATGTATCTGGTCTTAACTTCCATATCGATCTCTTCTTTTTCAATCTTGCCGAAATTGGATCTGATCGGATCGATTTTATCTTCCTGTCTGCGCATGACAGACTCGAAAATTTCCTGCAACTTAACCAGATTCATATCGCCGAGCAATTCTTTATAATCAACCGGCGGGCGATACTGTTCAATCTCTTCCGGCATCGTCGGTTTTTTATAGAAATTTTTAACCGCGTCGATATGCCTGTCCTTCAATTCAAAAGACATATACTTGTACATTTTATACTCGAGGAGCTTCTGTACAAGTTCAGCTCTCGGATCTTCCTCCTCGCCTTCCTCATTCACTTCTTTCGGAAGAAGCATACGGCATTTAATATCAATTAATGTCGCCGCCAT
>JAFTVQ010000146.1 GCA_017461865.1 Lachnospiraceae bacterium
AAGAATGACAACTATTTCCGCAATGTTGCGGCGGATGTCATTTGGGAAAATACAAGTGTTCCTTATTTGGTTGCAAGGTTTGACGTGGCCAACTTCCGATATATCAATGAGGCGTACGGTCATGTCCGTGCAGACGAACTGCTGACGATTATCATTGAAGAGAGCGGTAAGATATTTAAAGAGAAAGAAATCTGTGCCAGAATGGATTCTGACCAGTTTGTACTTCTGGCAAGAAATGACCAGGGGTTTGAAGCGAAGTTTGAAGAGATGATGGCGGTCATCAATGACAGAGCCAAAGAGATCGGAATTATGTTCCCGATTCGTCTGAAGCGGGGAATTTGTCCGATCCGTGTGGAGGATAACGACATCGGTATCATTATCGACCATGCAAATGCAGCCCGAAAATCATTGGTGGGCGATGAAAAAGTATTGGTTGCTACGTACAGCGAAAAGATTGTGCAGCAGATGTACATTGAGGAGAAAATTGAATCCGAGATGGCAGACGCCATGCGAAACGGAGAATTCAAAGTGTTTATCCAGCCGAAATGGGACTTGTTTCATGACTGTATCTACGGCGGGGAGGCACTTGTGCGCTGGATCAAACCGGACGGAAGTATGGTATTTCCGGATCAGTTTATTCCGGTGTTTGAGAAAAACGGTTTCGTGGAAAAATTGGATCTTTATATGCTGGAGGAAGTGTGTAAGAAATTGCGCCGCCTCATTGATGCCGACAAACAGATTTTTCCGATTTCCGTAAACCAAAGCCGTATTCTTTTGCACAATCCGGATTATATTAATCAGGTTGCCAAAATTTTAAAACGCTACCGTATTCCGAACGGTTATGTGGAACTTGAGATTACGGAGACGGTGTTCTTCGATGAACGTAATTTGATGATCAATACCATGAACCAGCTCAAGAGTATGGATGTGAGCATATCCATGGATGACTTCGGAAGCGGTTATTCTTCTTTGAATATGCTGAAAGATGTTCATTTCGATGTGCTTAAGATCGACCGGGAATTCTTCAGTGAAGTAATTACCAGTGAGGCCAGCATCCTTATTCTGCGCAAGATTGTGGAGATGGCGGAAGGACTCGGTATCCGCGTCCTCTGCGAAGGTGTTGAGACGGCGGATCAGGTGGAAATTTTAAAGAGTCTTGGCTGTTATTACGCGCAGGGTTACTATTATTCCAAGCCGATCAGCAGCGATGAATTTATTGAGAAATATTGTGCCGATAAACTCGGAGGAAAAGGCTATTACGATGCCCTTTATACAGAGGAAGTGACGGAGCGTACAATCAGGGATCTGAAGAAAAACGAAGAGACCAACACGTTATCCGCATCCAGCTCGGTAGAGAGATTCAAGCAGACATATGTTTCAAAATCATCCGAAGAAAAATCCAAGACCATCACGGATGAGGACGGAAAGATATTGTCGGTAGAGGAACAGAAAATCAGAGCCAGAGAGGCAAAAAATGTCAAACAGACGGAATTATCAGAAGATGCTGGATCAGATGCTGAGTGATCCGGACACATACGGAAAAAAGCTTTTGTTACATAGCTGCTGTGCACCATGCAGCAGCTATGTTCTTGTTTATTTGTCAAAGTATTTTGAGATTACGGTATTGTACTATAATCCGAATATAACGGAGTATGAAGAATATCAAAAACGTGCTGCAGAGCAAAAACGCTTGATCGGAGAACTGAACCGGGAGCGCGAGGCCGGGGAACAGAGGTATCCGATCCGTATCATGGAGACGGATTACGAGCCGGAAGTGTTTTGCCGCATAGCAAAGGGGCATGAAGAAGACCCGGAAGGCGGAGAACGCTGTTTTGCCTGTTATGGCCTGCGTCTGCAAAAGACGGCAGAGATCGCGGCAGAAAGCGGGTATGATTATTTTACGACGACGCTGACCATCAGTCCTCTCAAAAATTCGGATAAATTAAATGAAATAGGAAAAAAACTCGGAGAGAACTATGGTGTGCCGTATTTGCTTTCCGATTTTAAAAAGAAAAACGGATATTTGACATCCATTGAGTTGTCCCGGAAATATGATTTGTACCGTCAGGATTATTGCGGATGTGTATATTCTAAAGCAGAGCGGGAAAAACAGAAAAAAGAGAGAAATGAGGAAGAGTTATGAAAGAAATACTGGAACTGATTTCGGAAGAGATGAGACAGGCATTTGAGAAGGCGGGGTATCCGGCAGAATACGGAAAGGTAAACGTTTCCAACAGACCGGACCTTTGCGAATTGCAGTGTAACGGTGCAATGGCACTTGCGAAGCAGTTTAAAAAAGCGCCGATTATGATTGCAAATGAAATTGTTGCAGCATTGGAAGGCAGCAAAGTGTTTTCCAAAGCGGAAGCTGTTATGCCGGGATTTTTGAATCTTGATTTGTCACCGGAATATCTGGCTTCTTATTTGTCAGGGATGGCCGGAAGTGAAAAATACGGTCTTGAGACGCCGGAAAAGGTGAAAAAGATTGTCGTTGACTACGGCGGACCGAACGTGGCAAAACCTCTTCACGTCGGACATTTGCGTTCGGCGGTTATCGGGGAGAGTGTGAAACGTATTGCAAAATACATGGGACACGATGTGACCGGCGATATCCATATGGGAGACTGGGGACTCCAGATGGGACTTATTATTACGGAGTTAAAAGAACGTAAGCCGGAGCTTCCTTATTTTGATGCGTCTTTTACCGGCGAATATCCGGCGGAAGCACCGTTTACAATTTCCGAACTTGAGGAAATTTATCCGACAGCCAGCGGAAAGTCCAAAGAGGATGAAGCTTACAAGGCAAAGGCACTTGAGGCAACAAAACTTCTTCAGGACGGCGAGCGCGGTTATCGCGCCCTTTGGGATCACATTATCAGAGTGTCGGTGACAGACCTTAAGAAAAACTACACAAATCTCAACGTTGAGTTCGATCTTTGGAACGGAGAGTCCAGTGTACATGACATCATTCCGGGCATGGTACAGTACATGAAAGACGGAGGCTATATCCGTGAGTCTGACGGTGCACTTGTAGTGGATGTCAAAGAAGAAACAGATACAAAAGAAATGCCGCCGTGTATGATTTTAAAATCCGACGGTGCAGCTCTTTACAATACAACCGACCTTGCGACATTAATGCAGCGCCGTGACGAAATCGATCCGGATCAGGTGATTTATGTGGTAGATAAACGTCAGGGACTGTATTTTGAACAGGTATTCCGCTGCGCACGCAAGACGAAAATCGTGAAGGACGACACAGAACTGTTCTTCCTCGGTTTCGGTACGGTGAACGGAAAAGACGGCCATGCGTTCAAGACCCGTGAGGGCGGAGTCATGCGTCTCGAGTCACTTGTGAGCCAGATTAACGAGCAGATGCTTAAGAAGATTACGGAAAATCATGAGGTGGATGAGGCAGAAGCGCGTGAGACTGCAAAAATCGTTGCTCTCGCAGCAATCAAATACGGTGATCTTTCCAACCAGGCAAGCAAGGATTACATTTTTGATATTGACCGATTTACCTCATTTGAAGGAGATACCGGTCCTTACATTCTTTACACGATGGTTCGTATTAAGTCTATCTTAAATAAGTATGTTGCAGCAGGCGGTGATGCGGATGCTGCTGCGTTGCGCGTTCCGACCGGTAAGGACGAGAAAGAACTTATGCTTTGCATCAGCCGTTTCAATGCGATGATGAAAGGTGCCTACGAGGATATTGCGCCTCACAAAGTCTGTGCTTATATTTATGAAATGGCAAATGCATTTAACCATTTTTACCATGGTACTAAGATTCTTACGGAAGAGGATGAGACAAAGAAAGCAGGCTATATTGCACTGTTGAAACTGACACTTGGAATTCTGGAAGACTGTATCGATGTGCTCGGTTTTGAGGCTCCGGAAAGAATGTAAAAAAAGGTGTTGACAAACATACGGATTTAATAGTATACTAGCAAAGCGGGTTGAAAAACACCCGCATTACTATGGGATCTTAGCTCAGCTGGGAGAGCATCTGCCTTACAAGCAGAGGGTCATAGGTTCGAGCCCTATAGGTCCCATATATATGGCGAGATAGCTCAGTTGGCTAGAGCACACGGTTCATACCCGTGGTGTCGGGGGTTCGAATCCCTTTCTCGCTACGAATTGAAAGCCTTGAAAACATTTGTTTTCAAGGCTTTTTTGTGTTTGAAATCAGGTTTAATTTTCGGAATATACAGATAGCACACCATAATATTTTGAAACGACAGAGGTATCTTTTGTATACTTTCCTACATCCTCAATACCGTATCGCAATAAAAAATAATCCATATCGTGCAACGTCTTATAGATATTGTTTGCGTGCACGGCATCGTGGGTTTCCTGAGCAAGTTTTGTTTCATCAATGATATATTGAATATCGTTTTGTAAATCTGTATTTTCTATGGAACTTTTCATGTCATTCAGCAATTCAATAAAGTTATTTGCATCAAAATAGTTC
>JAFTVQ010000019.1 GCA_017461865.1 Lachnospiraceae bacterium
CCGGATTGTGGTGTGAAGGAAGCTCTTTGTCAGGGAAAAATAAGCAAAAAACGTTATGACAGCTATGTAATGATGTATGAGGAATGTAAAGAGAAGAGGAGATACTGACAAATGATGAAGTTAGCCCCATCGATTTTAGCAGCAGATTTTGCAAAATTAGGTGCACAGATTGTACAGCTTGACAAAGCGGGTGCACAGTATGTGCATATTGATGTCATGGACGGAGTTTTTGTACCATCCATATCGTTCGGATTTCCGATTATCCGTTCCATTCGAAAACTGACAAACCGCTTTTTTGATGTGCATTTGATGATTACCGAGCCGGAAAGATATATTGAGGAGTTCGCAGAAGCGGGCGCAGACAGTATTACGGTCCACGTAGAGGCGTGTAAATGTATGATCGAAACGATTGAACATATTAAGAGCCTCGGTCTTCAGGCGGGAATTTCTCTTCATCCGCAGACACCGGTATCAGCAATTATGCCGTATCTTGACAAGGTGGACAAAGTTTTGATTATGACCGTGAATACGGGATTCGGCGGACAGAAATACATTGAAGGATGTACACAGAAAATTGTGGCAATCCGCAAGGCGATTCAGGATCGCGGATTGAACGTAGATGTGGAAGTGGACGGCGGAGTCAATAAAGAAAATGCCGAGAAAATTATTGAGGCGGGAGCTAATATTTTGGTATCCGGTTCTGCCGTGTTTAACGGGGAACTGATGGAGAACGTAGAGTATTTCCTTGATGTGCTGAAGAAGCATGAAGGAAGATTTGATAAATAGAAAATATGAGCAGAAGTATATAAAAAGACGGGATACACGTTAAAGTGTGTCCCGTCTTTTGGATTTCTATTTGATTTCTCCTTTGTTATGAAATGATTTTGATTATTAAAATAATAGCATCGTGGTAATAGAAGGTCAATGAAAAAACCATATTTGTGGTGCAATTCACCATTCCAAAATGTAACTTACCCCTCTCTAAATGCAGCTTACCGATTTTCGGTTGAAATGAAAAAAACAGCTGTGTATGATAGCCTCAAATAGATGGAGGTGCAACATATGAATGCGATAGAGGTAAGCAATTTGACAAAATGTTACGGCGATGTGACAGCGGTAAATCATATATCCTTTGCAGTGGAAAAAGGAACCATGCTCGGATTTTTAGGAGTGAACGGAGCCGGAAAGACGACAGCAATCAATATGCTCTCGACACTGATTACGCCGGATGAGGGGGAAGCAGAGATTTGCGGACATGTGCTGGGGAAAGAGAACGAAAGCATTCGCAGAAAAATCGGAATTGTATATCAGCAAAATTACTTGGATGACATTATGACGGTGCGCGAAAACCTCATGTGCAGAGGGATTATTCACGGAACGGACAAAAGAGAGGCAAAGAAACAGTGCGACAAATTGACGGAACTTCTGAAACTGGAGGATATCCTGGACCGGAGATATAAGTTGCTTTCCGGCGGACAGAAGAGAAGGAGTGAAATTGCAGCAGCATTGATGCACACACCGGAAATTCTGTTTCTGGATGAGCCGACGACAGGACTGGATCCGGCGACACGACAGGATGTCTGGGAGATCGTGAAAAACCTGCAGGAAAAGGAAGCAATGACCGTGTTTTTAACGACCCATTATATGGAGGAAGCGGCGGAAGTTGACAATATTATTATCCTGGACCGGGGGAATATTATCACGTCCGGAACACCGTTTTCTTTGAAGGAAACCTATGCCAAGGATAAAGTGAAACTGTTTTATAAAGACGGACAAATAAAAGAGATATCGCTGGAAAGTACGCTGGACGCACTGGCAATAATTGAAAAGGAAAAAGGCTCCTTACAGGGGTTTGAAGTGGTACAGGGAAATATGGATGACGTATTTTTGAATGCGGTCGGAGAGTCATTATAGAAGGAGCAAAATAATATGTTGAAATTTACAGAATTGACAAAACGTAATTTAAGAATTTATTTTAGAGACTTCGGGGCAATCTTTTTTTCGCTCCTTACAATGCTGATTGTCATCCTTTTGATGACCTTCTTTTTGGGGGATATGAATGTGGAATCCATTACGGATATTCTTGCATATTATCCGGGGAGAGATGCGAATGCAGACAAAAAGAATGCGCAGCTTCTTGTATTTGCATGGACCTGCGCAGGCGTTCTTTCCATCAATGCGGTGACAGTGACACTCGCCGCGTATTCCGGAATGATCAAAGACAGAGTAAGCGGTAGATTAAATGCCATTTATACTTCTTCTGCAAGTCAGTTTACTATCGCCTCCTCTTATGTGGCTGCTGCATGGGTGACATCGGTTGTGGTTTGCGCGTTGACACTTGCTATTTTGGAAGTAATCGGTGTTTCAAGGGGGATGGATTGGTTTTCGCCGGAAGAGCATTTAAAACTGTTTGGCATGATTATGGTTAATTCCTTTACTTATGCAGCATTTATGTATCTTTTGTCACATTTGGCGAAAAGTGAAGGTGCTTGGAGCGGTTTGGGAACTGTAATCGGTACGCTGGTAGGTTTCTTCGGAGGAATATACATTCCAATCGGCGGACTTTCGAATGCGGTCGGTGCGGTTATGAAATGTACTCCGGTGATTTACGGGGCGTCCATGTTCCGTAAGGTTATGACTGAAAGCGTTTTGGCGGATACATTCGAGGGAATTTCGTCTGAAGTAATTAATGAATACAAACTTGCTATGGGAATTGATTTGGAGATTGGAAGTAAAGCAGTTACGCTTGCAGAAGAGTGGTGGATTTTGCTTGTCTGTGGTATAATGTTTTTAATACTTGGGTCTGTGATTTTATGGAAGAGTAAGAAAACAGACAGGTAACAGGAGAAATATATGAAGATAACGATTGAAACGCCGAAACAGGGAGAAGAGGATGAAATTATTCTCCGCTGTGCTTCGGTGGATGACAGACTATTAAAACTGATACAGTCTTTTCGGAGTGAAAGAGACACGCTTACCGGATATATGGACGACAGAATCCAGAAACTGGCGCTCGGTGATATATTTTACTTTGAAGCGGTGGATAACAAAGTGTATGCATATACGGCAAAGCAGGTGTATGAAGTACATAAAAAGTTGTACGAGATAGGGGAAGAATATGCGAATACGGATTTTCTCCGCATATCAAAAGCGATTGTTGTAAATGTTTCGAAAATCACGTATATCCGTCCGATGTTAAACGGTAGATTCGAAGCAAAACTGAAAAACGGTGAAAAAGTGATTATTTCAAGGCAGTATGTTCAGGCGTTGAAAGAAAAGCTGGATTTATAGGAGTTGGTAAGATGAAAAAAATCGGTGAATACGTGAAATGGTATGTTTATATTACGACAAGCATTCTGATGGTCGTGGCACTTATTTTCGGGTTGTACGGGGCAGAAGAATTGCCGGGAGAGACCTTGTGGCAGATTTTGGTGTCGGGCTTTGTGACAACACTTCTGACAGTTATAATGGTTTATGTGGATGCTGTGACTGTGGCAGGGACGGTAATGAAATTTATAGGTCATTATGCATGTCTTTGTACGGTTATGATTGTGCTCGGGGGATGGTTTGGCTGGATTAATCTGAATGTACGCGGGATTGTGCTGATGGTGTGTGCGGTGGCAGCAGTGTATGTGCTTGCGTTCGGGGCCTACTATATCATTGATTTAAGGGCGGCAAAACAGATGAATCAGAGATTAAAAGAAAAATACGGGGAGGAGTAATCGGTGATACGAAACGTGTCGGACAGGTGACGATGCGTTTCTTTTTGTTTTTTAGGTCTTTTGTTATCTTGGAGTTAACCGGAAGGTTAATAAGAAAGAGAAAGGACATAGAAAATGAAAAAGAACGGAAAAAGAGAATTATTCATCGGAATCACATCAGTTGCAATATTTATTGTCTGGACGGTGCTTGTACAGACGGTGGATGTGCAATCGGTCGGACAAAACGGAACGGATGTCGGGTTTGCGACATGGAATGCCCGGTTTCATGATTTAACGGGCGTTCATATGGGAATTTATATCCTGACCGATTGGCTCGGACTTATGCCATTGTTTGTATGCATGATATTTGCCGGGATGGGCTTTGTTCAATTGATTAATAGAAGAAGCTTGTTTAAAGTGGACTATGATATTGTATTTCTGGGAATATATTACGTTGTGGTGATACTCTGCTATTTATTATTTGAGATGTTTCCGATAAATTACAGACCGATATTGATTTATGGGGTTATGGAAGCGTCCTATCCGTCTTCCACAACGCTGCTTGTGTTAAGTGTTATGCCGACACTCACATTTCAGGTGAAACGAAGATTAAAAAACGCCGTAATTACAAAAAGGATTAGTGTTTTGATACGTATCTTTTCCTGGAGTATGGTAATCGGGAGATTAATTTCCGGCGTTCACTGGTTTACGGATATCGTCGGTTCTGTTATGCTTAGTGTAGGACTGTTCTGTCTTTATAAAGCAACTGTCTCACTGCGTTGCAAAAAAGGTTAAATCGGAGGCCGGTTATGGAATTTCAGGAAAAACTTCAGGAACTTAGAAAAAGCAAAGGTCTTACGCAGGAAGAATTGGCAAAAGAACTTTATGTGTCCAGAACGGCCATTTCGAAATGGGAATCAGGGGATTGAGATATAATAGTGACAAGCTTAAGAAAGCCTTATAAATAGGGCGTTTCAGAGGTTAGTCCAACTATATCTTTTTAATCAGTTACGGTAAAATTGGTGGAGAAAGGCACCAGCAAAACTGAATATGAAACCAAG
>JAFTVQ010000147.1 GCA_017461865.1 Lachnospiraceae bacterium
CAGCTTCTGACACGCGGAATGACGGGAAAAACTGTTTTTAAAGCTAAGAGTGGCAGAACATATCCGGGAATGCTTTATCTTTCGCCGGAAAAGAAGGTTGAAATTAAGTATTAGGACAAGTTTATGGTGCATATATTGAAAAAAGGATGAGCAGGAAGCGATTATATGAGTGGAAAAGGGCAAAATACACAAAAGAAAACGTATCCGGGAGGAGAGCGTGATATACTATTAGTCAGAGAATATCAAAATCTACAACGGATTTTGTATGAGAGGAAAAAGCGGAAAAGGAGTGGATAGTTTTGATAGCTCTTTATGCAAGACAATCTCTTGACGTAAAAGATAGTATATCGATAGATGTACAGCTTGAAAAGGGAAAAGAACTGGTACGTAAGGGAGAAAATTACAGAGTATATAGTGATAAAGGATTTTCCGGGAAAAATACCAAGCGTCCGGATTTTCAAAGAATGATGGACGATGTGGCTCAGGGGAGGATTGAAAAAATTATTGTTTATCGGTTCGATCGATTCTCAAGATCTCTTTTAGATTTCTGTGTCACGTGGGAATATTTATCAAAATATGGTGTGGAATTTATTTCTGTTAATGAAAAATTTGATACCTCTACTCCACTTGGTAAGGCAATCATGTTTATTTTGATGATTTTTGCACAGATGGAGCGCGAAACTATAGCGGAACGTGTGACGGATAATTACTATGAACGTGCGAAGCAAGGCAGCTGGATGGGAGGCCCGGCCCCGTACGGATTTGAAATTGATCGATTAATAATCGATGGGAGAGAAGTTCCTACATTACGAGTGATTCCGGATAAGATGAAGATTGTGAAGGAAATCTTTCAACGATATGCCCAGGAGGCGGATGTATCACTTGGAAAAATATCAAAGGATTTAAATTTGCGTGGTATACCTGGGAAAAAAAGAAGTACATGGAACAATGTATCGATTGCCAGGATGTTGTGTAATCCTTTATATGTTAGTGCAGATGCTGATATTTATGCATATTACAAAACACTTGGTGTAACTATTACGAATGACGTGAGTGAATTTGATGGTCTCAGTGCAGGTATGTTGGTTGGAAAACGAAAAGCTGCTGATGCTTCCGGAATAAGGAAGCGAAAAAGTATTTCGCAAGCTAAATTTTCGCTTGCAAACTGGCCGGGAAATATAGATTCCAAAATTTGGATTAGGTGCCAACAGCGTCTTGCCATGAATGAGCAACTAAAGCGTGTCGGTAAAGGAAAAAACACGTGGCTTACGGGATTAATATTCTGTGGTTATTGCAATCGAAGAATTGTAGCATATAAGGACCGTAATACCTTAAATCAACCGATTCGATTGTCTTGTGCCGGGCATAGAGATGGTATTTGTGATCATGTAATCCGACAGCAAGGTTTTGAAGTGGAAGATTATGTGGAACGTAAGCTGATTAATCTTTTGGAAGAATGTGATCAGAAATCAAATTCGGAAGTTATAATTGAAACGGTAGAAATATCGAATCAGGAAAAAATAGAACTTCAACAGATAGAAGAAAAGATACAGAATTTTTTGAAATGTATTGAGGCTGGACAAGCTTCTGATACAACGATGAAGTTTATTAATGCCGAAATTGAGAAATTATCAAAACGACAAGAGGAATTACATCAGAAGATTATGGAACCGGTTCGCCAGGAAATCAAGTTTGAAAAGATTGATTTTAAACATCTGGAATTTGAAGATAAGAAACTGGTTGCATCTACTTACATAGAAGCTGTAAAGATTTTTGAAAATTATGTTGAGATTATATGGAAGTTCTAATATAATCAAGATATAGTATGATTCAATTCAAAATACACATGATTTATCTATTAAGTTACCCATTAATATTATTTATAACGCATGTATCCACATCCCACTGTATCGGATAGTATCCGCATCCCTCCACGGTAGTTATGACATCGTTGTCGTAATCGCCGTAAGGTGGACGGAACAGGAACATTTCATATCCCGTCAGTTCTTTGACCCGTTCGTGAACGGTCATAATTTCTTCTTTGCATTCTTCGGTTGACAGCTGGCTCATATTTTTGTGGTTTTCGCTGTGGTTGCCCAGGTCGTGTCCGGCGGCTAAGATGGTTTTTACGTCTTCCGGATAATTTTTTACCCATCCTCCCGTCATAAAGAAGGTGACATGAACGTCATGTTTTTTCAGGATGGACAGAATCTCTCCGGTGTCTTCGTTTCCCCAGGCTGCGTCAAAGGAGAGGGCTACTTTCGGCTCCGATGTTTCCACGCAGTAGATCGGGAGATTACGCCCGGACACTTTGCTGCTCGTAGTAACCGCCTGCGGCGCAAGGAAGAAGAAGGCAGTAATTCCGAGAATGAGAAATGCCATGGTTATGATTACATTTTTTTGTTGTATGTATATTTCTTTCAGACTCATAGATATACCCCGTTAAAAAGTTTGCAAAGTACTTTTTGTTTTTTAAATCTATGAATAGGAAAATAAAATTATGATATGTGCAGAGGGGAATATCTGTTATAATGGTGAGTGATGTGAATGATACATTCAGGAAAGAAGAGACTGAGAATGATAAAAAAAGCATTGAAAACAGCATTTCCGTATTCGATTCCGATTTTGACGGGTTTTCTTTTTTTAGGAATATCCTATGGAATCTATATGCGTGCACTGGGATTTTCGGCGGCTTATCCGATTTTTATGAGCATGTTGATATTTGCCGGATCCATGGAGTTTGTGACGGCGAGTATGCTTCTTGGCGGATTTAATCCCATCGGCGCCGCACTTCTTACGCTTATGGTAAATGCGCGTCATATTTTTTACGGAATCACGATGGTTTCCAAATACAAGAATGTCGGAAAAAAGAAGTGGTATCTGATTTTCGGTATGTGTGACGAGTCCTTTTCCATCAACTGTTCGGTGGAGGTGCCGGAAGGGGTGGACAAAGGTTGGTTCTATTTTTGGGTGACGCTGCTGAACCAGTCATACTGGGTGCTCGGTGCCACATGCGGAGCACTTCTCGGCTCGCTTGTGACGTTTGATTCCAAGGGGCTGGAGTTTGTCATGACGGCGTTGTTTGTCGTGATTTTCCTGGATAACTGGTTGAAGGAAAAGAATTATTTTTCCTCGCTTCTCGGACTTGGGATATCGCTGGTATGTCTCGTGGTTTTCGGGGCGGAGAAATTTCTTGTGCCGGCGATGTGTATGATTTTTATTGTGCTTTCATTGGCAAGGCCGCATCCGGAAAAGGAGGTGGCGTAAATGACTCTGACACAGCAGTTTATTACCATCGGCATTGTTGTGGCGGTGACGGTGTTTACACGTGCGATTGCGTTCTGGCTGTTTCCGGAAGGGAAAAAGACGCCGCCGTTTGTGCAGTATCTCGGCAAGGCACTTCCGCCTGCGGTGTTCGGGATGCTTGTGATCTATTGTCTCAAAGACTGCAGTCTGCTTTCGGGAACACATGCGTTGCCGGAGCTTTTGTCGATTGCACTGATTACACTTGTTCATGTTCGGAAGAGAAATATGTTCCTCTCCATCGCGTCGGGAACGGTTTGCTATATGCTGCTTACCAATTATTTATGTTAGGAGAAAACCATGGGAATCTGTTATATTGTCGGTGCCATGAAAACAGAATACAGAATAGACAAAACGGCACAGGATTTCGTGATTGCTGCAGACGGCGGATATGCACAGCAATTCGGGTGCAGACCGGATGCGGTTGTCGGTGATTTTGATTCCCTGGGATTTGTTCCGGTCGGGGAAAAAGTGCAGGTATATCCAAAGCAGAAAGATGACACGGATATGATGCTTGCGGTAAAGCTCGGGCTGGAAAAAGGATATACCGATTTTGTCCTGATCGGTGGCCTTGGCGGGCGGTTGGATCACACGGTTGCCAATATCCAAACGTTGGCATATTTGGCATCCTGCGGTGCAAAGGGTGTCCTGCGCAGCGAGGATGCAGATGTCTATCTGCTTGCGGGAAATGCCGGGAATTTGCATACTTCTTTAGGTGAAGTATGCTTTTCGGCGGAGGAAAAGGGGATTTTTTCGGTTTTTTCCTATGGCGAAAAGGCAGAGGGGGTAAGTATTTGCGGGGCTGAGTATGAGCTTGAGCTTGCAAATCTTACGGATTGTTTTCCTTTGGGGGTCAGCAATTCGTTCGTAGGAAAGGATGTAAAGGTGTCTGTTCAAAACGGCAGACTGCTTGTCATACGCCAAAAGAAGTAAGTGACAAAAACGTAAATTTATGCTATGATGCTTTCTACATTCCAATTATCAAATCTATAGATTCAGGCGGTCGCTCGATCGCAACATTTCACACAAGAGCAAGTATGCAGAAAGGAGATTTATGTCAAAAAAACGAATAAGGGGAAAAGTCTGTCTTTTGGCGGTGATGCTGTGTGTTGCGATGCCGCAGACAGCCTGCGCAGACACAGAGGATGCAGTCATCGTGGAGGAAAATGCAATTATCGGCGGTGATGAACAGGAAGAAATCCGGGTTCCGGTGCAACCGTCGCAGACGCAGCTGCCGCAGGCAGATCCGGTGCAGCAGGATGCGGAAAAACCGGTGAAAGCGCAAAATGTGGGAGAACAGCCGGAAAAAGAAGAGGAAGAGGTGATGTCCTCAAATACAGTGTCGGAAAATACCATATCGGAAAATTCCTTTGTAGTACCCCGGAGTAAAAACGGAAATACTGTTTCAAAGGGGAAGCAGGGACCGATCCGAAAAAAAACAGAGAAAAGACAGGAAGAGGTCGCGAAAAAAGAGGACGATAGTGCAAAGGAAAGCAAGAAGACAGATACCGTTTCGTTTCCGCTTCTTTTTACAGGCATTGTCTGTCTCGGAGCCGGAATTACAAGAATTATCCGGCGATTGCTTGTTGCATATGGAAAACTTTAGGTCAGTGTGCTATAATGCTTGGTAGTTTGAGTAAATTTGAAAGGAAATCCGACATGCATTCAACCGCGCGGAAATCAGCCAATTTCATATGTGTTGTGTTGCTTGTTCTTTCCGTGCTTGCGGCGGCGGTCAAATGCTTTACGGGATTTGACATTGATGAAGGGTATGCGGTGTCTATGCCGTATCGCCTTCTGCAGGGAGATCACATGTTTCTCGATATGTGGGAGGTTCATCAGACATCCTCGTTCCTTCCGGCATTGTTCCTCTCTTTGTTTTATAAAATAACAGGTGGAATGAATGGTAGTGTTCTGTACTTGCGGGCGATTGCCACGCTGCTTCATGCGGCGGTTTCGCTGGCTGTGTTCCGGAGCCTGAGAAAGAACGCGGATACTGCCTGGGCGGTGCTCCTTGCACTTCTTTATTTCAACCTTTTGCCGAAGTGGTTAATCAGTTTGGATTTTTCCATGCAGCAGGTTTGGGGAATGACACTTTTGCTGCTTGTACTGGAACAGGAAGTTAAGACCGGAAAAAGAGGATATGCATTTTTGATGGGAGTCGTGCTGGCGATGACGGTGCTTGCGTATCCGGGAATGGTGCTTGCGTATCCGGCGCTGGGAGTCAGCATCTGGATGTTGCACAGAGATAAGAAAGTTAAAGAGAGATTTAATAAAATTGCAATTATGACACTGGGCTGTGCTGTGATGGCGGTTTTGTTTTTGGGATATGTACTGTCTGCGATGGGGATATCTGACTTTATAGAAAGTATCCCGATGGTGTTCATGGACGGAACACATCAGTTTACGGTGGAGACCAAACTGATGCTGTATGCAGCACAGTGGTTGAATGTCGGTAAGCAGCTTTTGATTTTGTGTGTCCCGGGCGCAGTGATTACAACTGTTATTTATGTTGCTGTAAAAAGGAAATATGCGGATGCTGCCTGGTTTGCGAAAGAGACAAGGAAGAAAATGATGTCGGTTCTTTTCATTCTGATGTTTCTTTCGGTCACATCGGTTTTGGTGATTTTTGCCAACGCAGTAGGGATTGCTATGGGACCGTTCCATTTTCAGGTGCGGTATCTTTTGTATTTTATATTTGTGTTTGTGCTTTGCATTTCAGAGTTACGCAAACATGGAAAAGCGCAGGTCAGGTTTTTGTTCTGGGGACCGATGTTCCAGATGATCATTGCTTTTGTTGCGATTTTGATTTTTTCCAATGTCGGTCCGGATTCCAGCAGTTCCTATTTGGGAATCGGTCTGGTGGCCGGAGGATGGCTGTTATATAAAATAACAAGCGGTATCGATGAAAAATGGGAGAAAATGACATATATGGTACTGGCTTTGTTTGTGCTCAGCCTTGTATTTTGTAAGGGGTATTATGTGCGTATTACGGAGTACGGTCCATCCAATATATGGGAGAAGCGCATGCAGGTTCAGGAGGGACCTCTTGCGGGTATCTATGTGACAGAGGAAGATTACGTCCGGATTACCGATGACTATGAGACGATACACCGGATGACGCACGGTAAAGAGAAATTGTTGTATCTCGGTACCGAAGGTATTTCCAATTTGTATGCCCGGTGTGAGTTTGTTTCTCCGTCGACTATTTCAACACCTGCGTTCAATGAGCAGTGGGTGACGTATTTTGAAAAATATCCGGAAAAGGAACCGGATGTCATCGCGCTTGCCAAAAACACCATCGATAACAGGGAAAAGTTTTTTGCAGAGAATCCGCTGGGAATTTGGATTGCACAGCGGTATGACGTTTCTGCCATGACGGAGACGGATTCTTTGTGTATGATAAATAAAAAATGAGAGGATAAAATATGAGCTGGGAAAAACATGTAAGGCGTGTTGTTCCGTATGTGCCGGGAGAACAGCCGAATAGACCGAATATGATTAAATTAAATACGAATGAGTGTCCGTATCCGCCGGCGAAAGGCGTACAGGATGCGATGAAGGATTTGAAGCTTGCGGATTTTCGGTTGTATCCGGATCCGGAGGCGGGAAGTCTTGTCCGGGTGCTTGCGGATTATTACGGTTTGGCCAAGGAACAGGTTTTTGTCGGCGTGGGTTCCGACGATGTGCTTGCAATTGCATTCCAGACGTTCTTTAATTCGGACAAACCGATACTGTTTCCGCAGATTACATACTCTTTTTATGATGTATGGGCAGATTTGTACAAGATACCGTATGAGGCGATTCCTCTGAAAGAAGATTGGCATATAGACCCGGCGGATTATAAGAGAGAAAACGGAGGCATTATTTTTCCGAATCCGAATGCGCCGACCGGACTGTTGGAAAGTCTTGATACCGTGGAAGAAATTTTAAAATCGAACCCGGATGTGGTTGTGATTGTGGACGAAGCCTACATTGATTTCGGCGGAAAAAGTGCCCTTGAGCTGATCGACCGCTATGAAAATCTTCTTGTAGTGCAGACATTTTCCAAGTCAAGAGCTATGGCGGGTATGCGTATCGGTTTTGCCATGGGAAATGAAAAACTGATTCAGTATCTTAATGATGTAAAATTTTCTACCAATTCTTATACAATGAACCGTCCGTCACTTATTCTCGGTGTGGAATCGGTGAAGGATGATGCGTATTTTAAAGAAACAACAGCCAAAATTATTGCAACCCGCGAACGTGTAAAGAGTGAACTTTCTGCGCTCGGATTTGAATTTCCGGATTCTATGAGTAATTTTGTGTTTGCCAAGCATCCGGAGATTTCCGGAACAGAGCTTTATGAAGCACTTCGGGAACAGGATATTTTTGTGCGGCATTTTAATAATCCGCTGATTGCAGAATATAATAGAATTACTATCGGAACGGATGAAGAGATGGATGTTTTTCTTGAATCCGTGAAAAAATATATGAAAGAAAAGGAGATTTAGCATGTTAACCAAATATTTGTGGGTGTTTTTTGTGTCTATGGTACCGCTGATTGAATTGAGAGGTGCGATTCCGATTTCCCAGGGACTGGGACTTCCGCTCCTTCCGTCATATATCATAGCGGTTGTCGGAAATATGCTTCCGGTACCGGTTATTTATCTGTTTGCGCGCAAAGTGCTTGAATGGGGTGCGGACAAACCGGTCATCGGTAAGTTTTTTACGTTCTGTTTGGAAAAAGGAAAGAAGGGCGGAGAAAAGTTACAGGAAAAAGCCGGAAAAGGACTGTTTTGGGCGCTTATGCTCTTTGTCGGAATTCCGCTTCCGGGCACCGGTGCATGGACGGGAACCCTTGCTGCAAGTATTCTTGATATGGATTTTAAATCAACGGTTGCTTCGGTTATGCTCGGTGTACTTCTTGCGGGTATTATTATGGGGGCTGCCAGCGCAGGGCTTTTCGGCGCATTGGGAGCGATTTTCTAGGAGATAGAATGGCGGATGAATACGTAAGCTACGAGAGCTTTGCCCGCGTGTATGATGAGCTTATGGACAATGTTCCTTATGAGCAATGGGCGGAGTTTTATGTAAAAAAACTGAAAGAAAACGGAATTGAATCGGGAATAGTGTGCGACCTCGGTTGCGGCACCGGAAATATGACGATGCGGCTTGCAAAGGCCGGTTATGATATGATCGGTGTGGATAATGCCGATGAGATGCTTTCCGTCGCTCGGGAGAAGGCGCCGCAGGATGCCGGGATATTATATCTTCTGCAGGATATGAGAGAGTTTGAGTTGTACGGGACCGTCAGAGCCTGTGTCAGTTGCTGTGATTGTGTGAATTACATTCTGGACGAAGAGGAACTGACAGAAGTGTTCCGGCTGGTCAATAATTATCTGGATCCAAAGGGGATTTTTGTCTTTGATTTTAATACGGATTATAAATACAGGGAAATCATCGGCGATACGGTAATTGCAGAAAACAGGGATGACTGCAGTTTTATTTGGGAAAACTACTACGACGAAGAAGACGGAGTGAACGAATACGATTTGACGATCTTTGTGGAGCAGGAGCCGGAACTGTACCGTAAATATACGGAGACCCACTTTCAAAGGGGGTATACCCTTGTGCAGATTAAGGACATGCTGAAGAAGAGCGGACTTGCTTTTGTGGAAGCAGTAGATATGGATACCGGGGGACCGGTGACGGATACCAGTCAGAGAATCTGTGTGGTTGCCCGTGAATGCGGGAAATAGATAAAGTGCGGCTTAAGGCTGCAGGATAGAGAAGAGGAAATAAGTATGTCGGATTATATTGTGAGAGCTACGGCTGCAGACGCGCAGATCCGAGCATTTGCCATCACATCAAAAAATATTGTGGAAACAGCAAGGAAAGCACATCAGACTTCGCCTGTTGTGACAGCGGCGCTGGGGAGACTTCTTTCTGCCGGAGCCATGATGGGAAGTATGCTCAAATCGGAGAGTGATCTGCTGACGCTGCAGATTAATGCAAGCGGTCCGATTCAGGGACTGACGGTAACAGCAGATGCAAAGGCGAACGTCAAAGGGTATGCAATCGTTCCGGATGTGATGCTTCCGCCCAATGCACAAGGTAAGTTGGACGTGGGAGGCGCGCTCGGACTCGGAATTTTGAACGTCATTAAGGATTTGGGCTTGAAGGAGCCGTACTGCGGACAGACAGTGCTTCAGACCGGAGAAATTGCGGAAGATTTGACCTATTATTTTGCAACCTCGGAGCAGGTTCCGTCTTCGGTGGGACTCGGTGTCCTGATGGAAAAGGACAATACCGTGAAGCAGGCAGGCGGTTTTATCGTACAGCTTATGCCGTTTGCGGAAGAAGAAGTCATTGCAAAGCTGGAAGAAAATCTCGCTCAGATACGCAGCGTGACATCCCTTTTGGACGAAGGAAAATCGCCGGAGCAGATTCTTCAGGTGCTGCTTGACGGTTTAGATATGGAGATTGTGGACAAGATGCCGGCACAGTTTTATTGTAACTGTGATAAACATCGGATTGAGAAAGCAATCATTTCCATCGGTGCGAAGGATATTCAGGAAATGATTGACGACGGAAAAGAGATAGAAGTCAATTGTCATTTTTGTAATACAAATTACAAATTTTCCGTGGAGGAATTAAAGGACCTGATGAAACAGTGTAAAAGATAGGAGGAATCTTTATGCAGCATGGTTTCATAAAAGTGGCGGCGGTTACGCCACAGATAAAAGTCGGAGATCCGTTTTATAATGCGGAGCAGATTTGTAAAGGAATCGACGAGGCGGAGGAGAGCGGTGCAAAGATTATTGCGTTTCCGGAGCTTTGTCTGACCGGTTACACCTGTCAGGATTTGTTTTTGCAGGAACAGCTGCTGGAAGCAGCCAAAGCGGGGCTGAAATATATTGTGGATTACAGTGACGGAATCGACGCGGTTATTTTTGTCGGACTTCCGTTTGTGAAAGGAAATAAGCTTTACAATGTTGCGGCGGTAATTAATTGCGGCGAACTTGTCGGCATTGTGCCGAAATGTCATATCCCGTCCCACGGCGAGTTCGGTGAGGGCAGATGGTTTGCACCGGGAAATACAGAGCCGGAAGTGACCGAGTTTGACGGAGTGGAAATACCCTTTGGAGCCAATCTGCTGTTTGAATCCGATGCCGTTTCTGGGCTCAGGATTGCGGCGGAAATCTGCGAGGATTTGTGGGTGGCGGATGCGCCGTCCGTTTCGCATACCGCAAACGGTGCAACGATAATCGTCAACCTGGCTGCATCGCCTGAAACAGTCGGCAAAGCGGAGCATCGCGCGCTTCTCGTGCGTTCGGCGAGTGCAAAGCAAATGTGCGGATACGTATTTGCCAATGCCGGGGAAGGGGAGTCCACACAGGATCTTGTTTTTGCGGGACATAATTTGATTGCAGAAAACGGAAAGATGGTTGCACAGTCTCCGTGTTTTGAAAACGGAATTCTTTATGCGGATTTAGATATTCATAAAATATGCAGTGAGCGTCGCAGAAGTACGACATCCTCACAGGGAACAGGAGACGGATATGTGACCGTCCCGGTGGCACTTGTGCATCAGGAGACAGAACTGGAAAAAACGGTTGCGCGTTCTCCGTTTGTGCCGGAGGATGAGGCAAAAAGGGCGCAGCGCTGTGAAGAAATTTTGACAATACAGGCACTCGGGCTGAAAAAACGCTTGAATCATATCGGCGGCCGGAAGGCAGTCATCGGCATTTCGGGCGGTTTGGATTCCACCCTGGCACTTCTTGTCACGGTGAAGGCATTTGATATGCTCTCTCTTCCAAGAGAAAACATCCTTGCAGTTACCATGCCGTGCTTCGGGACGACGGACAGAACATATGACAATGCGTGCAAATTGTCGAAGACACTCGGTGCCGAACTTCTTGAGGTGGACATCAAAAAGTCCGTGATGCAGCATTTCGAAGATATCGGTCAGGATCCGGAAAATCATGATGTGACATATGAGAATGCGCAGGCGCGTGAAAGAACACAGGTGCTGATGGATATTGCAAATCAGCAGGGTGCCATCGTAATCGGAACCGGAGACCTTTCGGAACTTGTGCTCGGATGGGCCACCTACAACGGAGACCATATGTCTATGTACGGTGTAAACGGTGATGTGCCGAAGACGCTGGTCCGTCATCTTGTCCGCCACTTTGCGGAGACGTGCGGGGATGAGACTCTGAAGCAGGTGCTTTTGGATGTGCTCGACACTCCGGTCAGTCCGGAACTTCTTCCGCCGAAAGACGGCAAGATTGCACAGAAAACGGAGGACTTGGTCGGACCTTATGAGTTGCATGATTTCTTTTTGTACTACCTGCTTCGTTACGGATTTGCGCCGGATAAGATTTACCGTTTGGCGCTTCTGGCATTTGAGGGTGAGTATGAAGAAGACGTGATTTTGAAATGGCTCAAAACTTTTTATAAGAGATTTTTCTCCCAGCATTTTAAACGTTCCTGTCTTCCGGACGGACCGAAAGTCGGCAGCGTAGGGGTGTCGCCAAGAGGAGATTTGCGAATGCCTTCGGATGCATCCGCAAGAATCTGGCTCGAGGCTTTGGAAGAGATGTAATATATGGATTAATTTTGCAGCGCCTGAGCGGTTTGTTCCGTCTCCGGTGCTGCTTTTTCTATGGTTGTGCGGATGGCATCCAGAAGGACGTTGCTGGTATACCGATTATCGTCGGCGTATGTAATATTGTCCAGTGACTGGGTATCATAAATCTGATTTGCCAGTGACTCGAGAGACGGCTCAATGAGCGGATACATAGTGGTAACTGCCTCATCCAGATGAACCAACCGTATGGAGTTAATGTTATTTTCGTCCAGGACAATTTCCAACTCTACGCTGTTTTGGCCCAGCATAAGCGTGGTGGTATAGACGCCCGGCACATAGGATGCGGTTTCGGCGCCTGCACCGCTTTGCGTATTCTTGTCATCGGAAAAGAACATAAGAATGATCAGGACAAGAAACAAAATGGCGAGAAACAGAAAAATCCCGGTATAAACCAGCTCTTTCATATGAAGTACAACGATCTTTGTTTTGGAGTGCATAACAGGCTCCTTGTGGAAACGTTTATACAATGTATGAAAGAGCCGGCAAAAATATTACCCGATGATGCTTCTTGTGATTTCGTAACCGTTGAGAAGCTTTGTGATATCATTGATATCGTCTGTTTTCAGGATAAATGCGAAGAGATTGTCATAATATCCTTTTTGGAAAATGAGTGTGACATAGGTTCCGGGTGCTTGAGAATCTTCGCAGACCATGGCACAGATGTCATCGCGCTCATAAAAATATTTGAAAGACACACCGGTTTTGTCTGCTTCCATGCGGGCGCTTAACCGGTATCCCAACATCATCATCTCAGTAAAGTTCCAGAAGTTGCAATCTTTTTTGTCTGCAAAATAGACGCTCCGGATTACATTGAAAAGGTCGTACTCTTCCTTGTACATGGTGTTTAAAGGAAACGGCGGCTTTGCGGCCTCATATTCGGCCAGAAGTTGATTGTATTCCTGGGAAAAGCCCGGCATAACTTTTTCTGCCACCTGCTCGAATGGTTTGTAAACAAGAATGAGTTCTTTGTTTTCTGACGGTGCGCTGCAGACAATACTGGACAAATCTTTGGCTTCCATGATTTTGTAGTAGGTAGGAAGTTGTACAATGACGTCCCCCTGTTCATATTCGAATGTACTTTCCTCCTGCATGGATAAGTCGGTAATGTCTATGGCCGGTTTTGTATCAGGCATATTTTGTATGCCGTATTGTACAGCAAAGCGCGGTATAAAAAATACAGCGGCGATGCCGATCAGCACAATGACTGTTACTTTTAAAAATGTTTTCATGTTTTCCTCCTTTTGTATGTGTTTCAATCCGACGATGAAAGTATAACACGACATGGTAAAATGAGCAATTCGCCAATTTTAGGTGGCGAAATATGCGAAAAATGATATAATGGGTCTGTCAGTTTTGTTGAAAAGGAGATAAGTACGATGAAGTTTACAAAAATGCAGGGATGCGGCAACGACTATGTATATGTAGACGGAGCAGCCGAGCACATTAAAAATAAAGAACAGCTGGTTTTGGCGGCCAGCGACCGGCATTTCGGAATCGGGTCAGACGGCGTGATTTTTATTAATCCGTCGGAAATTGCGGATTTTGAGATGGAAATGTACAATGCGGATGCCAGCAGGGCGGAGATGTGCGGGAACGGTATGCGCTGTGTGGGCAAATTTGTATATGACCACGGCTTGACGGACAAGACCAAGGTGGCGGTGGAAAGCTTCGGAAAAATCAAGTATTTGGATTTGACGGTGGAGGATGGAAAAGTATCCAAAGTCAGAGTAAATATGGGAGAACCGGAACTTACGGCCTCCGCGGTTCCGGTCGTATCCAAAAACGAGCAGGCAATCGATGAGGAAATAGAAGTCAACGGAAAGATGTACCGCATGACTTGTGTTTCTATGGGAAATCCACATGCGGTAGTATTCATGGATCATGTTGCGGACATGAAGATAGAAGAAATCGGACCTTTCTTTGAACACCACGAAAGATTTCCGAAAAGAACCAACACGGAGTTTGTAAAAGTAATTGATGATTCTCATGTGGAGATGCGTGTGTGGGAGCGGGGAAGCGGAGAGACGCTGGCCTGCGGAACCGGATGTTGTGCAACGGCGGTTGCGTGTGCACTGAACGGCTATACCGGAAACCATGTTTTTGTGAAAGTTCTCGGCGGCGAAATTGAGATCGAGTGGGACCGTGAGAACAATCTGATTTATATGACGGGACCGGCCACTACCGTGTACGAAGGGGATTATCCGTGGACCGAATAAAATTGTGAAAATTTTATGAATTATGACCATAAAAAGCGAGGAAACAATCGTATTTTAGGTGTCAGAAAGGAGTTACTGACAGTGACTGACGTACAATTTGAAGAATGCATCGGCAGGATGGCGGATGGGGACCGGGATGGTCTTCGTATGATTTATGAAGAGTATATCGGATACATTTATGCCGTCGTTCTTGATGTTTTGAAAAACAAAGAAAATGCAGAGGATATCAGTGCAGACTTTTTTATAAAGCTATGGACTGTTGCGGCGAGTTATAAGCCGGGCAACGGTCATCGCGCGTGGATGGTGCGGATTGCAAGGAATATGTCCATTGATTTTTTGCGCAAGCACCGGAGAGAGACATTAAATGACCAAATGGAAGACGCCGGGGACAAACCGGATTCCGACAGCTACGGTCACAGCATTTATGCCGGAGATGTGGGGAGTCAGGTGGAGGATGAGGTTATCTCCGATCTGTCTTTGCAGGAAGCCCTTGCCATGTTGAATGAAAAAGAGAGAGAAGTAATTAATTTGAAAGTCGTGGCGGACATGACGTTCAAAGAGATTGCGGAGCTTTTAAATACCCCGATGGGAACGGTCACATGGAGATATCAAAGTGCGATCAAAAAACTTAGGAGATGTGGATATGAGTAGAAATTTCGAGGAAGAGTATAAAGAATATCTGAATGCTCAGGCACCCGATCTTTGGGGACGGATTGAGGACGGAATCAATGCATTGCCACGGCAGAATTCTGCTGCAGAAGCAAACGTGGTTCCGATTCGTGCCGGGAAGAAAAAAAGAGGGAAAAAGAAAAAACAGATTCGTTATCAGCATTATCGTACCATTGTTTCGGCAGCAGCGTGTTTGTTCGCCCTGCTGTTGATTATACCGGTTTATATGTTGGTAAAGCCGTCGGAAAAAGAGAATGCAACGGCAGATTCAGCGGAGCAGATTGTCCTGACCGATGCGACAATCACCAATACGACAGAAGAGACGGTAACAGAAGAGGCTGCGGTGGAAGAAAGTGCGCCAAAGGAGCCGGTTGTGCCGGAGGAAACAGCAGTAGAAGAAAGTGACGAAGTGTCAGAACTGCAGCCGGAGGAGCAGGCGGATTCAGTGCCGGGAGAGGTGCTGTCGGAAGAAGAGACGACACAGCTTGCCTCTGCAGGTACGGGAGACGGGACTTCTGAAATGACGGCGCAGCTGGAAGATGGTTTCGCGGAGGAAGTATTGCAGGTGACGGTTCTGTCCGAGGATGGGCGCCAGGAAGCCGGAATGATGTACTCGGTAGCAATAGCAGGAGATGCGTCAGCGGAGGCGCTGTTTGTGATTGTGCCGGATGACAGCCCGATTGTGCTGGAAGTCGGCGGACAATATACACTTACCCTGCAACAGTTTGTGGAAGAAGGATACCGTGTAGTCATGGATGCGGTAAAACAGTAACGGAGGAATTCATGGAAAAGGGAAACAATAAAAAATTATATATTATCATAGGTTTGTTGGTCGTTTTGGCACTTTGCCTGGTGATTGTGCTGGGGGCACTTTTTGTCGGGGCGGAAAAAGAAACAGAAGGACAAAATCCGGAGTCTTCGCTTCTCGGGGAAGAAGTGAAGCAGGAACAGACAAACGGCTCCGGTATTGCGATTGTGACGGGAGGATTTAAAGTGGTAATCCCGGAGGATTACGGCTGCTTTTATGCGGAAGGAATCGGACCGGTTATCTATATGGATGACGTGTTCCAGATGAAATTGAAGGTAATTGACGGAACTTATGAGGAAGCGGCGGCAAATCCGGACAAGCTGATGTCCGGGACGACAGATGCAGGCGGTACTATTTTGCAGGAAGTCAAAGAGAAAGAAATAGACAGAAAAAAATATCTCTATTACATCATGGAATTGGCCGATCAGGAATGCTATGTGGTATATACGCAGGCTGCAGACAGTGAAAAGCGCATCGCGGGACAGATTGCAATAGAGTCCGGCAATGTCACGGAAGAAGATATATTACAGATGTTTGCCGAAATTGTGGGAAGTGCGGTTGAGACGGACGAGGCGGATACCGATGAAGCGGCCCTGGATGAGATGAAAGCGGCGGCTAACCGCGGGGAAGTCAAAACGGAGAGTACGTTGTCTTTGACGGATTGTTCAGTTACATTCCGGGTGCCGGAAGGGTATTACGGACAGGGGCAGTTCGCGCTGGATGACACGGTTTCCGAGTATTTTCTGTCAGAAGATTATGCGATAGAAGCAACGGTTGGAATCCATATTCCGGAGGATGACGGATATGAGACGGCAGAGCAGTATACGGCGCTGATGTTTGATTGGATGTCCGAGGATGTGCAAAAGGATTTTTCTGTGCAGGAGATGCAGGTGGAAGGAACCACTTACTATTATTATAATGTTTCCTATGAAGATGAAGGACACACGTATAAAGAAATGTTTTTTGCAGCAGATGTAGAAAACGGCGGAATTTATTCCGTGAAGGCGGAAGCGACGGATGAGTCCGTTGTGCTGACAGAAGAAGCGGTCAAAGAGTTTCTTGTGTTGGATTGATACTGAGTATGAAATAGAGGATGGCAAGGGATGAGCATGAACGAAAGGAAAAAATTGCTTTTTATCATAGGAGGTCTTTTGCTGCTGGTCAGCATTCTTATCGGAATGCTGATTTTCCTTTTTGTGAGAAATCCGGAAGATGAGCAAGAGGACGGACCGTGGAGCGCACAGAGGCTGCGCGCGGGACTTGAGACGGCGGTGGAATACGATAAACAGTACGATTCCTATATTGCATCGGAGGAGCAGGCCCGTCAGGTAATCCGGGAGTACGGCGTGCTTCAGCGGGAGAAGTATTCCAACCCCGAGGTGGAGAAAATTGAGCTGTTTATGGAGGAGGAATTTGATATTTGTGCAGTCAATCTCGGGGAGATGGATGTGGCTACGGCAGAAGATATCAAACGCGCATTTACATATATGTACAATGAATATCCGCAGCTTCAGGGGACGCTGACAAATATCAGTGTCGGAAATTTCCGGGGAGAGGCAGTGACCTATACGGCGTTGACCCAAAGCCGCGTATTTGTCATTCATGAGACGGACGACGCCTATCCGTTTGTTGTAAAACATGAAATCATATTGAATGCGGCAAAATTTTTTGATCGGGCAAAATTTCTTAGGGAGTGTGAAAAGCAGGTGGCGGATGGCTATTGGCCTGTAAACAGTGACATTTCCTCCGTGATTGTCCACGAGCTCGGTCATCAGCTGCTGGGTGTGACTGCGATGGAACAATTCGGACTTGTGCCGTCACACTATATTACGGAAGAAAACGCGGAGGCATACAGCTGCTATATGACAGATTCGCTGGCGTCGAACCAGACCGTTGCCAAATCGGTGGAGGAAACGGCGTATGCCATTTGGAAAGAACGATACGGCCATACGGGGAGCAGAGAGCAGTTTCGGGAAAGTATTTCTCTTTATGCAAAAGGATTGCAGCCGGATGGCGGCGTTTCATACGGAGAGACCTTTGCGGAGGCAGTTGCGGATGTATATTTAAATGGGGAAAATGCTGCAGATGCATCCAGGGCGCTGATAGAAAGCCTGAATAAAAAATGACGGGAGGAAGGAACAGTTCTTTCCTCCTTTTGTCTTGAAAAACATCAAATTTTGTAATATCATAGAAGTGTATTTGGTTTTGTGAAGGAGAACGGTGAAATGTCAGACACTTATGTAGAACTTTTGATAAAGAGAAAAAATTCTCCGATGGGAAAAGCACTGCGTGCTGCCTGCATTTTTATGGGAATCACGCAGATTCTGCTGTATGTCCTTTCGAAAGGATTCTTCTTTGTCGGAACCGCGCTTCTGTTTTTCGGGATTGCGTATTTTTCAAATTTTGTGTTCCGTGTGGAATATGAATATCTTTTGGTGGACAGGCAGTTGTCCGTTGATAAGATTATGAACCGGAGCAAGAGAAAAAAAGTGGCGGAATATGATCTTTCTACAGAACTTGAAATGTTTGCGCCGCTCGGCTCGCCGCATTTGGATTACTACAAGGACATGGTGAGTGCGGAGAGAGATTTTACCTCCGGGACGGGAGAAAGTACGGTGTTCGGCCTGGTGGTCCATGTGGAAAAAACACTGGAACTGGTTAAAATGGAAGCAAACGATGAACTTCTGGAGCAGATTTCCATGATTTCTCCACGAAAGGTATTTAAGGATTGACGGAATCGGTGAAGTTTGATAAACTTGCCGATAAGTTAAGATAGAAATGTAGACTAAAATGAAGAAGAGACGGAGGAAAAGAAGATGGGTCAGATTATTGGTGAAGGCATTAC
Organism: Lachnospiraceae bacterium; assembly: GCA_017461865.1. Taxonomy (GTDB): domain Bacteria; phylum Bacillota; class Clostridia; order Lachnospirales; family Lachnospiraceae; genus SVFI01. The sequence continues at coordinate 18,477 of JAFTVQ010000147.1, forward strand.
ATTTGATGACGTGCTGTTGGTTCCTGCATATTCGCAGGTTATTCCGAATCAGGTGGATCTCAGTACGAATTTGACGAAAAAGATCAAATTAAACATCCCGATGATGAGTGCCGGCATGGACACAGTAACAGAACACAGAATGGCAATCGCTATGGCAAGACAGGGTGGTATCGGTATCATCCACAAAAACATGTCGATTGAAGCACAGGCAGAAGAGGTAGACAAGGTAAAACGTTCTGAAAACGGAGTTATTACAGATCCATTTTCATTGACACCGGAGCATACACTTAGGGATGCGGACGATTTGATGGCGAAGTTCCGCATTTCCGGCGTTCCGATTACAGAGGGACGTAAACTGGTAGGTATTATCACGAACCGTGATCTCAAATTTGAAACAGACTTCACAAAGAAGATTAAGGAATGCATGACTTCCGAAGGTTTGGTAACAGCCAAGGAAGGTATCACATTGGATGAGGCAAAATCGATTCTTGCGAAGGCAAGAAAAGAGAAACTGCCGATTGTAGATGATGATTTCAACTTAAAGGGACTTATTACAATTAAAGATATCGAGAAACAGATCAAGTATCCGCTTTCTGCCAAGGATTCCCAGGGAAGACTTCTCTGCGGAGCAGGAGTCGGAATTACAGCCAATGTGCTTGACCGTGTCAAAGCATTGGTTGAAGCTAAGGTTGATGTTATCGTTCTGGATTCCGCGCACGGACATTCCGAAAATGTACTCCGCTGCGTGCGAATGATCAAAGAAGCGTATCCGGATCTTCAGGTAATCGCAGGTAACGTTGCGACTGCAGAAGGTACCAAGGCGCTGATTGAGGCCGGTGCAGATGCAGTTAAGGTAGGTATCGGACCTGGTTCCATCTGTACGACACGTGTCGTTGCAGGTATCGGTGTTCCGCAGATTACAGCGATTATGGAAGCGTATTCCGTTGCAAAAGAGTACGGAGTTCCGATTATCGCAGACGGCGGTATCAAATTCTCGGGAGACATGACAAAGGCAATCGCAGCCGGCGGAAGTGTCTGCATGATGGGAAGTATTTTTGCTGGTTGTGACGAGGCACCGGGAACATTCGAACTGTTCCAGGGACGTAAATATAAAGTATACCGCGGTATGGGTTCTATTGCAGCGATGGAGAACGGAAGTAAAGACCGTTATTTCCAGACCGATGCAAAGAAACTTGTTCCGGAAGGCGTGGAAGGACGTGTGGCATACAAGGGTACAGTAGAAGATACGGTATTCCAGTTAGTCGGAGGTATCCGTTCCGGTATGGGTTATTGCGGAACATCAACGATTCCGGAATTGCAGGAGACGGGAAGATTTGTGAAGATTTCCGCAGCGTCCCTGAAGGAAAGTCATCCACATGACATTCATATCACAAAAGAAGCTCCGAACTACAGTGTGGAGTCATAAATACAAAATGTAAGGCGGGTAGCAAAATGATTCGCAACATCATGGATACAACAAGCATCCGTAAAATGCAGGATGGATTTGCTAAGCTGGCAAACATTTCCGTTTACAGTGTCAGTGAGGACGGAAAAGATGTGACTACGGTATCCGGAAATGTGCAGGATGCAGAAAAATTGTTGCAGCTTATCGGCAAACAGCACCTTATAAGAATGTATGACCGCATTTGTGCATCGGCGATGGAGGATCAGATTATAGAAGATACCGAGTACTCCAATGTCAAGATTGCAGCGGTTGCAGTGAAAGTAGAAAGCAAGCCAATATTATGTTGGCTTGCTTGTTGTGTTTTAGATATAGAAAATTTGGATAAAACAGGAAAAATTGCCACAGGATTTTCCAAGGTTACCACGGAAGAGAAGTTTTATCAGGCGCTTGATCTCATGCGTATGTGGATGACGGAGGTCAGTGAGGCCTGCTATCTCAAACATGAGGCCGAGGCTGAGAGCCGGCGCAGCAAATATTCGGAGACGGAGATGGGCCGTGCGCTGAAACGGACGGAAGCCATGACCCGCATTGTACAGCTTTTGGTTGGAAATGAGCCGTTTGAACAGTTGGCAGAGAACGTTCTGCAGGCAGCCGGAGAATATTTGGAGACAGAACAGGCAAAACTTCTGCAAATTTCCCGTGACGGGACTATGGCCGATGTTATTGCGGATGCAGACGGAATGAAAAAAGATGCCGGGCGGACGGATGCGCCTTTGGAACGATCCGTACTTTTACAGGGAGATAAAAATCTGGCAGTTTCCTACGGGGCGGATGTATCCCCGGATATGCGGGATGAAATGCAGGCCAAAAAGATACAGGCGTTTTTGTCGCTGCCGATTCGTATCCGCGGTGAAATTGCCATGTATTTGTTTTTTGCGGAAAGCAGCAAAAGCAGAATGTGGCGCACGGAGGATGTGAAATTTGCCAGCGATGTGGCAAAAATATTGCAGAGTATGCTTGACAGACGTATTGCCCGCAATTCCATGGCGAGTTCCTATCAGTCGCTGACAGAGATTCTCAATATGGTAGGGAGCTGTGTTTATGTCGCGGAGATTGAGACGGGAGAGATATTGTTTGCCAATGAACTCCTAAAACACAATTTTGAAGAAGAATTGGCGCATGGAACACTCAATCAGCTTTTGGATGAGGCGAGACCGATCGGCGTGCGGGAAGGCTTTTATGAATTGCATCACAGAACGCGCAAGCGTTGGTATGACATGCATTACAAATACATAAACTGGGTGGACGGAAGAAAGGTTGCGTTCTGCGCCCTTTATGATATCACCGACAAAAAATTGTATCAGAGAAAGATTGAACAGCAGGCATACACGGATTTTCTGACCGGACTTTATAACCGTATGTGCTGCGAGAGAGACCTGGCGCTTCAGATTGAACATGCGAAACTGGAAAAAAGACCGGGTGGTCTTTTGTACTTGGATTTGGACGATTTTAAACATATCAATGACGGATTGGGCCATCAGTACGGGGATGTTCTTTTGAAATCCATCTCCAACAACCTTCAGCGCATCGAAGGAATCCAAAACAGCTGCTACCGTATGGGCGGTGATGAGTTTGTCATTATCGTTCCGCCGGAAAGTTTTGAACGTTTTGAAGCGATTACCGAGGAGATTAAAGAAATTTTTGCTAAGCCTTGGTTTTTGAAAGATGCAGATTACTACTGTACCATGAGTATGGGAATCTGCTATTTCCCGGAAAACGGGGAAGATGTACAGGACCTGATTAAGAAAGCGGACATCGCCATGTATGAGGCGAAAAAGACAGGGAAGAACCGCGTGGCCGCTTACTCCGACAATATCAGTTCCACTTCGGGGAAACGTCTCGATATGGAGAAAAATATGCGGAATGCCACGACGGACGGCTACAGGGAGTTCGAGGTGTATTATCAGCCGATTATCGATATACAGAAGGAAGGAACCCCTTGTACCGGAGCGGAGGCACTTGTGCGCTGGAATTCCGCTGCGTTCGGATTTATTCCGCCTTCGGATTTTATTCCGCTGGCAGAATATCTGGGACTGATTAACCCAATCGGAAACCATGTGATGAAGGAAGCCTGCAAGGCATGTAAATATTGGAATGATCACGGACATCCGGAATACAAGGTAAATGTAAATCTTTCCGTCGTGCAGCTTCTTCAGACTGATATTGTGGACATTGTCCGCAGAACGATAGAAGAGACCGGGGTCAACCCGAGAAACCTCACGCTGGAAGTGACGGAAAGTCTGGCGATTAACGACATGGAACGTATGAAGGAGATTTTGAATAAAATCCGCAACCTCGGGGCGAGAATCGCCCTGGACGATTTCGGAACCGGATATTCTTCGCTGAATCATATCCGTGAGATTCCCCTTGATGTAATTAAGGTGGATCAAAGTTTTGTGGAAGATCTGGCGGAAGATTCCTATTCCCAGTCGTTTATCAAAATGGTGGCGGAGCTTGCAGGCGCAATCGGTGTCAGCATTTGTATTGAAGGAATCGAGACGAGAGAGCAATATAAAGTGTTGGAGGGTATGCAGGTGCGTCTGGTACAGGGCTATTATTTTGACAAGCCGATGCCGAGGCATATGTTCGAAGAAAAATATTTAGCTGCAACCCGGAAAACGGAGTAAGGGGGAGAGAGAATGGAAGATAGAGAACTCAGAGAGCGCCTGTCGCGTATCGAAGCACATCTCGGGATGGAACCGTATGATGCAGACGCTTTGCGGGAGAAAAAGGAGAAGGCACCTGTCAATATACAGACGGTCAAAATCGACCGAATTGGTGAACTTCTGGTATTTATTGAAGAAAAGAGACAGGAAACAACGGAGGAAGCGTTCCTCGGCTATCTGAAAAAGATGGAGGACGTGCTTTGCCGTGAGCAGGTTAAGATTGAGGATTATGCGGACAATCTTTACCGCAATTATGAGATTTATAAAAAACGCCATGAGGCGGAGAATATGCAGACAGATGTCAAGGCGCCGGCGCCGGTGGAAGTTGAACTGGCTTCCGAAGAAGTTGTTGTATCGGACAAAACGGTTGTGGAGGCAGAGTCTGTTCCGGCCGGTGAGCCGGTTGTGATGGGGGTACCGGAGGAGAAACCGGCAGCTGTCACGAAAACAGAACCGGTTGCAAGTGCGCCGCAACAGTATACATACAACAAACCGGCGAAGAAAGCAGATATGGAGTTTGGAATCGGTGCGGTGGTTCTCAGCATTGTCGGTGCGTTGTTTATCATTGCAGCACTTGTTATTTTCGGATTGAACTTTATGGACAATCTCCAGCAGGGTATCTTCTTCTATGTGCTGGCCGGAGTTGTGATTGCATTTTCAGAGCTTGTGCTCCGCAAACATTTGGAACGCTTTGCGCAGGCGGTGACCGGAATCGGTGTCTGTGTCCTGTACACGGCGACCATTTTGAACTATTTGTATCTGCACACGATGAATTCGGTGGCAGCACTTTTGGCGACTGTGGCAGTTTCCGTGTTTGCGCTGTTGCTGAGCCGCAAACGGGAATCGGCATCGCTTCGCATGATCGGTATTTTGGGATGCTA
>JAFTVQ010000020.1 GCA_017461865.1 Lachnospiraceae bacterium
CAGTTCGTCTGCACGGACATGACCGTACGCCTCATTGATATATCGGAAGTTGGCCACGTCAAACCTTGCAACCAAATAAGGAACACTTGTATTTTCCCAAATGACATCCGCCGCAACATTGCGGAAATAGTTGTCATTCTTACCTCCGGTAATCGGGTCTCCGTAGGCCAAAAGCTCGATGGTATCACTTGCCTGCTTGGATGTCGCCCACATATAGAACAGCATCCAGAGCGTAACTGCAATAATCATCACACAGGTAATGAGCGAATTGTTCACAACCGGATTTACAATATCCGTCACAACCGTCTCCGGATACAGATACGCAAAATAAATATCTCCCATTCTTTCAACAGCTGCAATTTCGATGTAATCGGTCATTCCTTCATGGTCTACAATGTATGATTTTTGATATTGCTCTTTTGTCATCTGTTCCTTCACATCAAGAACACGATTGTCCGAATATTTGTCCGCACAGGAGTTTCTCAAATATTCATAGAAATCGTCGCTGTCCGTCACATAAAGATCTGCATCGCTTGCATAAATCTGCCCGTCTGCACTGATCAGGAAAATATCTCCCAACTCTTTCAGATGTTCGAAGGCGGAACTGTCCAACATGGTATCCATGGTTGTCGCGCCCACCAGCTGACCGACCTTTTTGCCTCCTATACGGACCGGCGCAACATAATAAGCGACACCGCTGCCCTTCTGGGCACCCTCCGTTTGATAATGGGCAAAACAATTTGCTTTCGTTATGTACAAAAGATGAGCAATATCCTCCCTGCTCATTTGGACAACAGTCCCGTCAATGCGGTAAAGCTGTGCCTTGTCCGACACGTAATACACATGGTCAAACTCATCCATCTGACCGTACTGGCGCACGATTTCAAAAATAGCCTCATCACCCAGCTCCTGTTTCCCCGCTGTCATGAGAAAGGCTGCGTGGGACAACAGCTCCAACGTACTGCCCACATGATCATTCAACACCGCTTCCGCATTTATAACTTTCTGATAGCTTTCTTCTGTCTTAACCTGTTCGAAGATTTTTTTTATGTCTGCTATGTGCACAAGACAGATAGCAAGACAAACCGTCAGGACCAAAAGACCCAAAAGCAATATGCCAACGATCGAACGATCGTTTTTCTTTTTTCCTCTAGATTGTTTCATCGCTACCCCCCGTGCGCAGCCCACTGAAATACCTCTCTGCGCATCTAAATATTATAGCACAGAATGCCATCCCATTCAACGTCTCTTTTTGACCAAAACAGATTGTCATACTGGTCAAAATATATTAAACTATGAGATAGCATATTACTTGTAATTATAGTGTGATTTCGCACAGAAAACAATAGAGGAGTATCTAAATTGAACGAGAAATTATTAGGTGTAAAAAATGAAATAAAAAAGGTTTTGCGCGGTAAAGATGATGCCATCGACATGATTCTTTGTTCCATGTTGGCACGCGGGCATATTCTTCTGGAAGATATCCCCGGCGTCGGCAAAACCACACTTGCAGTTGCGCTCTCCCGCGCCATGTCTTTGAATTACAAACGTATGCAGTTTACTCCGGACGTTCTCCCGAGTGACATTCTCGGTTTTTCGCTGTACGACCAGAAAACCGGTGATTTCGTATACCGTCCCGGTGCAATTTTTACAAATCTGTTTTTAGCGGATGAAATCAACCGTACCTCGCCGAAAACCCAGTCTGCCCTTCTTGAAGTTATGGAGGAAGGTTCTGTCAGCGTGGACGGACACACCCGCCCTCTGGACAAGCCGTTTTTTGTCATTGCCACGCAGAATCCGGTCGGTGCTTCCGGAACGCAGAAACTCCCGGACTCACAGCTTGACCGTTTTATGATACGCCTCTCTTTAGGCTATCCGGATCATGCTTCTGCTATCGAAATTCTTCAGGGACGTTCTTCCCAAAATATTGACGAGGTGAACGCTGTCCTTTCGGCGGAGGATATCCTTTCCATGCAACAGGCGACCGATGCTGTCTATGTCAAAGAAGACATCATGGAATACATCGTTTCATTGACCGAAAAAACCCGCGGCTACGACTATCTTGCCCAGGGAATCAGTCCGCGCGGAAGCATTGCTTTACTCCGCATGGCCAAAGCACACGCCTTCTATATGGATCGGAATTATGTGACTCCGGAAGATGTTCATGCCGTATTACACAGCACCTGCAGCCACCGGCTGATGCTGAACACCAAAGCAAAAGCTTCCGGATTCGATACTTCCCGGGTACTGGACCAGATTTTTGTTTCGGTTCCCATCCCTAAGCTTTCCCTCGCGTAATTTTGTCCTGTCACAAAGCTGCGCCGGGTCTCCAAAAGGAGCTGTCCATGTTAAGAAAAATCTATCATATTTTTACATATTGCATATTGTTTTTTATCATACTGATGCTGGCAGATTTTTATAAGCAACCGCTGTTTTTGTTTCTTGCGATGCTGCTTATCGCACTTATTCCGGCCTCTTATTTTGTATGCAAAAAAACGGTTTCATCGCTCACCCCTTACACAGACATCACTTCTCTGTTTGGTACATCCGGGGATACGATGACGCTCTCTGTTGGTTTACATAACTCGTCTCTTTTTCCACTTCCCGATTGCACGCTGACTTATGAAATTACATCTTCATTCTATCCGTGCAATGAAATATTCCAATGTAACATTCCCGTGTACAGCCACCGGAACTGTTCTTTTGACATCCCTGTTACATTCCGCCGATGCGGCTGTTATCAGGTACGTCTTTCACACATTACAACACACGATTATCTTCGTTTTTTCTGTTTTAAAAAAGACATTTCCATCCAAAAGGAAATTGTGATTCATCCGAAACAGACTGAGACGGTATCTTTTGACAGTGCTGCGTTCGGTGAAGGTTTTGATGAATTCGAGGAAAACAGTGCCAAAGGACAGGTTTCCTCCAACGTGACAGATATCCGTGAATATATTCCCGGAGACAGATTGCAAAAAATCCACTGGAAACTCAGTGCTAAGATTGACAAACTTATGGTAAAAGAGAACGAACAGACTTCTTCCAATCAGTTCACCATTCTGGCAGAGCTCTATCTTCCGGAACAAGGCTCCGACATTTTGGAGCGCAGTCTGACCTACGCCTATTCTCTTGCCCTGGAACTGCTGAAAGCAGGAGAGCCTTTCTTCTTTTGCTACTATATTGCGGCGGAAGAAGATTTCGCCCGTCATTTGATACGAAGCAAAGAGGAGTTTGAACTTGCACTTTCAGACTGCTTTTACCAGACGCCGTATTCCGATGAGGATTTGGCCCTGTATATTTTAGAAAGAACGGAAACATTAAAAGGCGTTATTTTGCATGCTTCCGCTAAAGGAGTAAACAGCATTGTTTCATAAAAAGAAAACAGCCCCCCAACAAAAACCAACCTATCCATACGGATTCTCCTTCGGATCAAAACCCCTGACCCGGTGCTCCGACAGGATTCTTTTGTGTGCCCTGAAAGGCATTTTTATTTTTGCTGCCGTTTACGGCACTTTGGGCGGTCTGATTTCCAGTTTTTCATTGCCGTGCTATCCTTATGCCATTGCATTGATTCTGCTCTTTTTATCTCTTTCGCTGGCGTTTTTACACTATAACCGGCTTATCTTTAATGTATGCTACCCGATTGTTTTTTTGATTTTTACCTACTCAATTTTTACATACCGCTACCATGTGTACAGCGGTTTTCAGGCGTTCCTGAACATCTTACAGGAGCAGTACAGTACTTATTTTGACCTTTCTATTTTGCGTGAGGCTGCGGAATATTTTTCCGACCGGAACATGACGATTACTATCGCTACGGTTTTTATCGGATTTTTCCTCATCGTTCTGCTCAATATTGCCATATCGGAATATATGAATCTCCCACTGGTGATTCTTCTGACATTCCCTATCTTCCAGCTCGGAATCTACATCGAACAAACGCCGGATTTTCCGTATCTTGTCCTGCTTTTGTTCTCTTACTTTATGATTGCCATACTCAAAAGAAGCGGACATTTCCTTCTTCCGTACCGCGAGAAGGAAAACCCGGAATTTGAATGGAAACAGCAAAAGAACGGTTCTTTGTGGCGCTATCATGCCAGCGGGCGTATTATGCTGCAGTTGACCGGCATTTTCTTTGCCTTTTCATTGTTCGTAGGAATTTTGAGCCTCCCGTTTTTGGCTGCTTCACAACCGCTCTCTGCTCCATCCGGGCTCCGAAAAAAAGTAGATGAATATGTACAGATTTTCACGCAGAACGGTCTTGCCGGATTTTTTAACCGTTATGAAGCAACCGGCGGTCTCAGCGAAGGCCGTCTCGGCGGTGTCAGCAGCGTACGTCCCGATTACCAGACGGATCTGACAGTCACCTTTGTACCTTTTTCTACAGAGACACTGTATCTGCGGGCTTACGTCGGCCAGACCTATACCGGTTCATCCTGGGATGCACCGAATTCCGTGACTGCCCTAAACCGCAGGGAACTGGGTGAGAATTATGAAAACTTTGAAAAATATACCGCTTTTTTGGAAGCACGAAGATTGGCCCATTACACCGAAAACAATCCGGGATACGGCATTTCGGGAAAAATCAGGCTCAAAAACGAAGGGGCCAACGAAGGGCATTTATATCTTCCGTATTATTCCACCGAGCATATTTCTGCCCCATACAATATCTCCGACGGTATTGCCGACGGAGTATTCTACCTCGGAGATGAATACACGGTAGAATACTATCCGCTTCTGAAAAATTACTGGATGATTAACGCCCAACCCGACGAATTACTTGCCGATTTGGATCCTTCCTCCGCGGAAGCCTCCTATATCACCCGCTATGACTATTTAAATGCCTCTTCCTATATCGATATGCCACAGGAAACTTTGGCACAGCTGGAAGACATCAAAAACGAGATCGGTCCCGCTGCCAATCTGGATCACCAGATTTACGCGATTCAGGATTATCTCGCCCAAAACTACAGTTACAGCATGACTCCGGGAACCACTCCGAGAAATGCCGATTTTGCAGTACATTTTCTAAAAAATCAAGATTCCGGTTACTGTGCCCATTTCGCCACGGCAGCCACACTTCTTCTGCGATCTTTCGGAATCCCCGCGCGCTATGTGGAGGGATATGCCGTACCGTTTACCGAAGTAGCGGAAGGTACCGCTTTGGACGAGCCTTATGAGGAATGGTTCTCCGGCAAAAACCCGATGGGAGAAACCGGTGTCGTTACTGTCAACGTATCGGATGCCAATGCGCATGCCTGGGTAGAGGTTTATAAAATAGGAATCGGCTGGGTACCGTACGAATTCACTCCGCCGGATACCGACGGCGGAGCATCGGATGAAGCTGCCTACTCTGATTTTTGGGGTATTTTCTCCGATCTTTTCGGCTCAACACCGCCACCGGATACCGTTGACAACGTGACTGACACACAAAAGTCTGCGTCATCCTTTTCAAAATGGCTCGGAAAATCCTCCTTTATGGCAAAACCTTTGATACTGTTTGCCGGCACATTACTGCTTGCAATCTGTCTCTTCCTATTAGGACGGACCTTCCTATATCATGACTCCTTACATCGCGCTTACCGCAAAGGAAACTATGCACCGCTTGTTGCTCACCGCTACCGGAAACTATGTCGCAAGCTTGTCCGCAAAAAAAATCTGACCGGAGCTTTTCTTCTCCCGTCAGAACTTGCCGACATTTTAACCGGCCTTGACAACTCGCCGTTTAACGCGGACGAAACCAAACTCTACATGGAACTGTTGGAACAATGTTGTTACTCGCAACAAGGAATTTCCCGCGACCGGGCAAAGAATTTGCTCCGTTTCCTGAAGAAATGTCATAAGCGTATAAAATAGAAATAAAAACGGGTATATACAAGTGATTCATCTTGTATATACCCATTTCATTATACCGTAATATTTTTTATCAGATAAAGAATTTCTTTATTTACCGTGTCTTCCGTAATTCCGGTTGTCTGTGCCGAAATTCTGAGCCCTTCAATTACATACATGATATTTCTGGCTGCACCTCTCGGATCTTCACACTGAAAATCTCCCTCTTCAATACCTCCGATAATCAGTCTCTCAATCACTTTGACTGCCATATCAAATTGTTTCCGGAGTGAATTTTCTTTTGCAGGAACTTTATTTTGAAAATTATATTCAAAAATAGCTCTGCTCAGACTGTTTTTCGACCGCAACAATTCTTTTTTCTGCTCCTGCAAAAACAGTGCCAGAATATCCGCACTGGACATGGACTCCGAAATTGCCGGCATAAATACATCATCTGCCTCTTCACTTTCCAACCGGAGCACTTCCATGAATATGTCACTCAGGTTATCAAAATACAAGTACAAACCGCCCCGGCTGATTTCACAGGCTTCCACGATATCTTTCATCGTAACGGTCAGGTACCCTTTTTCCTGAAACACTTCCCTGGCTTTCACTATAATATAATTCTTTTTTTGAATCGATTTTTCTCCCATTGCAACCCCCTATGTTCAATTCTCTGCAGACTCTTCCAAATCTGCCACATCCTCCAACATTTCTTCAAGGGCTTCTTCTACGATACTTTCCGGAACCTCTTCTGCCGCCTGCTCCTCTGTCGGTTCTTCTACCGGTTCCTCTACAGCTTCTTCTACTACTTCCTCTGCCACCGGCTCTTCTACAAGTTCTTCTACCACCGGTTCTTCTGCAGTTTCTTCTACTACTTCCTCTGTAACCTCTTCAACTACCGGCTCCTCGATCTCTTCTGCTGCTGGTTCTTCCTCGGCTTCAGCCTCAATCTCATCCGGCTCGGATACTTCCTCTGCTACAGGTTCCTCTACAATTTCTTCTGCCGCCGGTTCCTCTACAATTTCCTCTACCACCGGTTCTTCTGCAGTTTCTTCTACAACTTCCTCTGTAACTTCTTCAACCATCGGCTCTGCTACAGCTTCTTCCACAACTTCCTCTGTAACCTCTTCCGCCGCCAAATCTTCCTTCCACTCAGCAACAGGCTCTTCCGATGCAAATTCCACCGGTGTCTCCACCGAAAAATCCACATTCCAATCCATGCTTTCTTCTGTTGCTTCCTCTACCGCTTCTTCCTCCGGCTCTTCCATACCGATTGCTTCCACAACAATCGGAACATCCCAATATTCGATAATATCTTTTGCACGTTTAACTGCATTGTAAAAAATCTGAAAATCCATACCTTCGGTCCAAAGATAGGCCTTTGTCATACCGCCGAGGGTATAGCGCGACAAGATTCCTCCCAAAATATCCATAGACATAATGTCTGCACGCTGTATCATCTTGAGTTCATCATGCCAGTCCTGAATGCGGTATCTGGAATATGTATATCGGTAATTCGGATTCATGAACATGGTGCTTCCCAATGTTTCCAAAAATGCAAGCATGATGGTGTCATATACCGGGAACGGCAATGTGACATTTCCGTTTTCTCCTTCAAAATTCTGTCTGATATCATTTCCCGTCTTCTCTGTCAGCCACGGCAAAAAAGCTGCCAGTCTTTCCACATCCGGTCTGTACATAGCGACAAGTTCTTCACGCCCCATTTTCTCCATGTTTTTTACCTCCAAATCAAAAAATGACACTACAATCAGTTTTACAAATATTTTAACATATAATTTGAAAAAGTACACCCTTATTCTGCACGAGTTCTCTTGTATTTCAACAATTTCTATACTAAAATGAATTATCGGACTTTTTTACGAAAGGATATTACTATGTCGGAAATTCAGATTAAACAGGGGAACCTTATATATGAAAAAGGAAAATCCCTTACGATGCTCAGTATTATCATGGAAGGAACCGTATCAGTGGAACTTCCTCACGGCACAATGACTCTCGGTTCCGGTGACGTAATCGGACTTATGGACCTGTACACAATGACTCACTCCTACAGTTATCTTGCAGAGTCCGACGTCGTTGTGGATTCTTATCCGTATAAATCCCTCGATAGTTTACATAATATATTCGAAGGTCAGGCAACTCTGCCAAAGCAATTTGCCGCTTCCGCAGCAAAACAATTCTTTGCAGTTGCGGATTTTATTCATATTTGCATGTACAATTGTGATTCTCTCTATTCTGCACTTATGGAATACCACAGGAATTATACAATGTTATGTAAACAATATCAGATGCCTGCCAAAAATCTGCCGGGTTTGGAAGAAGTCCAACCTTTGGTACTTGAAAATCAATTAGATGAATACATTTCCTCTTACTACAAAGATTTACAGGCAATCAGCAGCAACAGCATGTATATTCCGCTGTTTGCCAGAAGTGGTTTTTGCAACGGACTGCTTTATCGCGCCAGTCAGGACATGCATCAGTTTATGCGCATTTCCGATGAAACCGAAAACTATCTTGCCCAATTATCGCAGCTTTTAATCAACGAAGAAAAAATAGACTTTTTGGATTTGTATACATCACTCTTATCCCATGCAACACACAAAAAGGAAGACACGCTGCCTCTGGTGTCCGCTATCGGAAAAATGTTTATCCGCGCCAAAGATGTAAGTTCCGTACCGGAACACATCTATCAGCAGCGTTTGGCTGAATACCGCCGGTTGACACAGGAACTGGAAGCCGTATCTGCCAGCCGGGAGGAAGACACTTCCGAACAGTTTAAAGAAATACAGGAAAAATTGAAGCACTCTCTTACTGTGCTTCTGGATTTTGCACAGATGGATCATGAATTCCGTGAGCGATTTATAAAAAATATGGATTCCTACAAGAAAACAGTGGACAAAACTGCTGTTTCTGCAGAACTCTCCGCTCTTCGCAGCGAATTGACAAAAGACTTTTTTGCGTTATACAAAGGCGTATTTTTTGCAGCTCTAAAGGAGCCGATTCTTTCTGATGTTGTCAAAATGTTTCTGTATTTCGGTTATGTAGATGAAGATTTGTGCGGATTGGAAAATGCTGCCCGGATTTATACTTTGCTTCCGATATGCCACTCCGACCCGGCCAACCAGATTTATTTGTTTTACGACTGGCTGAAACTCATCTACGAAGGCAAAAAACAGCCGCGCCGTGACGAGTTCGACCAGGATTATCCGGCATATGTACAGACGCAGATTAACGACGGAAAAATCACAAAAGAAGAGAGTATTTCGTTACTGAATGACAATACACAAAAGGTACATTTTGAACTGGACAATATGTTTGTTACTGCCGTGAAAATGACATACGGAAGACTTCAGACCTATTGCCCGATTCTGTCCGAACACGACTTTATAAAAACTCCGGAGGAAACCCTTGTTCAGCCTCAAAAGTTAAAAGAAGCTTTTACCGCTGTCACCACCGTTGATTTCTCCGCATATTGCCGTGAAGTCATGTTCTCCGATCCCTGTCTGGCGAGCGGCCGCGAACTGGTACAGCGTGAGATTTATCCGGATGTAATTCTTCTTCCGAACTTGGGAATCCGTGCTGCACTGTGGCAGGAAATCGAAGGCCGTAACCGTTCCACACCGGGCTGTATGCTGTTCCCTGTCTTCTGCCTGAGCGATGTATCACAGCTCGTCATACGTCTCACCGGCGAATTCCGCTGGGATATGTGCAAACGCATGCAGGGCGCACGCTGGAACGATGTGTCCAACCTTTCGCTTACCAGTGAATATTTTGATTATTTACAATTTTACAAAAAGAACAAAGATCTTTCCCCCGACGCGAAAGAAAAATGCCGACAGCAGCTTATGCGGGTGAAAAACCGCTTCCGCGAAGCCTTTGTTCTTGACTATATGACTTGGATTATGTATGAGGCAAAAGGCGCTCCGCACATGAACAAAGTCGTGCGGAAAGTTTTTATGACCTACTGCCCGTTCAGCTCCGCATACCGTGAGTCACTGAAGAAGAATCCGTTTTATTCTGCTATGATTGAAAAATACGAAAATCAGAAAGCAAAGGAAATTACCCGCATGAACGGCGTGATATATCGCATTCAGCGGACCGGAAAGAAAGTGATTCCTCCGGAAATCGAACAACAGATGGAATATCTGAAAAAATAAGGAGTCTTACATGCGTTATATTTTACTCTTTATCAAGACATTGTTACGTCTTATCCTGAAACCGCTTTCGTTTCTCCCTGCCATTGTAGTCATGTACTGCATTATGAATTTTTCGGGACAAAGCGGAGTGGATTCCGCGCAGCTAAGCTATAAAGTAACTCAAAAACTTGTTCTTATCGCAAACGATATTACGGACAAAAACCTGAATGCGGAAGAGATTGCCGTATACACGGAAAAATACCACTATTACGTGCGCAAACTGGCACATTTCACAGAATATATGATTCTCGCCGTCACAGTGGCCTTCCCACTGTATGTGTACGGTATGCGCGGTATTTGGCTGATGTTTTTTGCCGGAGCATTCTGTGTCGGTTTTGCCTGTCTGGATGAATACCGGCAATCCTTTTCCATTGGAAGATCCCCTTCCAAAAAAGATGTATTCATTGACAGCTGCGGCGTCTTTGTCGGAATTATCCTTACAAGAATTGTCGGCTTCATCGGCCGAAAAACGATATTTGCACCTCTTGCCAAGAAGCGATGAAATATATAAAAAAATAAAACATTTGCGCCTCCGTGATCGGTTCCCGATCATGTCGTTGCAAATGTTTTATTTTTTCACTCACTAATTCTCTTATTTTGTTAAAAGTAACATGATGTCATTTGATCTCTGGATAAACTTCGTCATCGCCTCCGGAGAAAGCGGTGCATTCTGCAAAAGTGCAAGATCATAGAGCTGTTGGCACATCATTGTGACATTTTCGCCCTCTTTATTTTCCATAATGTACTGCACCAGCGGATGATTGGCATTGAGCACCAATGTTGCCCCGTCTTCCGCTCCGAACATCTCCATTCCTGCGCCGTACATTTTCATCATATCCTGCATACGTCTCGTCTCTTCCGCGATTGTAAGCATGGATGCAATTTTCTTGTTTTTGAGCTTATCAATTTTGACGCTCATGTTTTCTTTCTTCAGCGCCTTTTTCATGGCAGTTGCAATTTCCTGCGCCGCTTCGTCAAATTCCTTCTGCGCCTTTTTGGAAGTCTTAGACTTGAAAGACTCTGTCAAATCCGCATCGATTCTCTGGAACTTCACATGCTCATTTTTGCTCTCAAGCTGTGACATGAACGGCTGATCAATGTTGTGGTTCATAATAACCGCATTCATTTTTGCCTGACGGAACATATTGATATACTGGCTCTGCTGCTTTTCATCCGTCACATAGTAGATGACTTTATCTTCTGTTTCACCGGAATCTGCCGTCGCATCCGTCTCTTCATCCACCACTTCGGCCTCTACCGCATTTCCGTCCTCATCGACCGCTGTAACCTCGTCATCTGTCGGCTTTGTTTCCAGACATTCCGGAAGCGTCATGTACATACCGTCAATATCCTTAAACAGAATGTAATCATTCATCTTCTCGCAGAATTTGTCATCTTTGAGGCATCCGAATTTAATAAACGGACTGATATCATCCCAGTACTTTTCATATTCTTCTTTTTCTGTTTTACACATACCGGACAGCTTATCTGCCACTTTTTTCGAAATGTACTCAGAGATTTTCTTTACAAAGCCATCATTCTGCAATGCACTTCTTGATACATTAAGCGGAAGATCCGGACAATCGATAACCCCCTTCAAGAGCATAAGGAACTCCGGAATAACCTCTTTGATATTATCTGCAATAAACACCTGATTGTTGTAAAGCTTAATTGTTCCCTCAATCGATTCATACTCCATATTAATCTTCGGGAAATACAGAATTCCTTTCAGGTTGAACGGATAGTCCATGTTCAGATGAATCCAGAACAGCGGCTCCTTGTAGTCCATAAATACCTTCCGGTAAAAATCCAGATAATCTTCCTTGGAACACTCATTCGGATGTTTGGTCCAAAGGGGCTGAGTCTCATTCATCAGTTCCGGCTGTTTTTCCGGATCCGTCTCATTTGCTTTGCTTACATAGATTTCTGTCGGCATGAAGGAGCAATATTTTTTTACTACTTCCTTTGCTTTATATTCATTGCAAAACTCGAGACAGTCCTCATTCAAAAACAGGGTAATCTTCGTACCTACCGATGCATGGTCACCATCTCCCATATCATACTCCGTACCGCCGTCGCATTCCCAATGAACCGGTGTTGCACCTTCTTTATAAGAAAGAGTGTCAATATGCACCTGATCTGCCACCATAAAAGCAGAGTAGAAACCGAGGCCGAAATGCCCGATGATCTGATCATCGTTTGTCTTGTCTTTATACTTTTCAATAAAATCCGTCGCTCCGGAAAAAGCAATCTGATTGATATACTCCTCTACTTCTTCTGCCGTCATTCCAAGTCCGTTATCTATGATCTGAACGGTTTTTTCTTCCGGATTCAGAACAATGTCCACTCTGTCTTTACGATCTTCCGGAAGTTCATATTCTCCCATCATTGCCAATTTTTTCAACTTGGTAATGGCATCACATCCGTTAGAAATCAGTTCACGATAAAAAATATCGTGATCGGAATAAAGCCATTTCTTAATAATCGGAAAAATATTATCGCTGTTGATTGATAAATTACCATGTGTCTGTGCCATAAATATCACATTCCTTTCTTGTATCACTTTTCACTACTAAGAAGTGTAAGCCTGTCCCCATAAAAAGTCAAGAAAAATTAGCACTCAAATGCATTGAGTGCTAATAATTTTATAATTGCTTTATATTTCTTTTATAATTGGCTTTCAAAATGCCGGTTATACACATCGAAAAATGTCGTCGTTGTACATTCTTCCTCATGTATAAACTCAACCTGCTCCCACAATTCATCATTGAGATTACGAATCTGTGTCAATACAAACTCATCATATACCTGGGCAAAAACTTCTTCTTTCCGCTCTTCTATGATTTTGATTTTGTTTTGGTCTGTCTGCTCCCGATCCAGTGTGGACACGCACTTTATAATGTAATAGCCGGATTCCGTCTCAATGATATCACTGATTTCTCCGTTTCCCAAATTAAATGCCACTTCCTCGTAAGCACTTTCCGCTTCTCCTTTTCGAAACGAAAAAGTAAACTGCCCATCTTCCGAATACCGGGTCGCAAGTTCATCAAAATCTGCTCCTTCCCGAAGCATTTTTTTAATTTCCCTGATTTTTTCATATGCCAACGCCTTGCTTTCTTCCGTATAAGGAACTTTTGTCCCTGTCCCGTCCAATGCATATGTCTTTACAAAAATCTGACTGACCGTAACGGTTCTGGCTTCATCATCACTGATTTCCGGATTGATCTCTTCAATAATATAGTTGTACACCTTATTTGCAAGTGCGTACTCATAATACAACTTCTCCACCGTACTCTCATCAATACCCATGGATGAAATTTCCACTTCATTAAGAGAAGAAAAATACTCGGTAGCTGCCCGCTGTACTTCCTCTTCTTCCTGCTGCGTCAACTCAATTCCTTCCCTCTCTGCAAGAAGATTCATCGTTTTAATCTGGGCAAGCCGGTCCAGCGCCACATCCTTTACTTTCTTTTTCAATGTTTCATCGCCGATCATGCGGTCCCAAATCTGTGAACCGTACACACTCTCATATTGATTCTGCATATTGGTCAAATACACCATAATCTCCGAAAGATTACAAGAGCTTTCGCCGATACGGAATATTTCATCTTCTTCAAAACCGGTAGTCAATACAATCTGCGTATTTCCGTCTTTGTTCTTACTTCCTGCACATCCGCACAAACACGCGCACATACAGCCAAGCACCAGAAGGAAAATAAGAAATCTGTTTGTTCCTACGTTCATGCTTTCTCTCCTATAAAAAAAGAAATCTCTGTTACGAGATTTCTCAGCAGGGGAAGAGGGGATCGAACCCCCATTAACGGTTTTGGAGACCGCCGCACTACCATTGTACTATTCCCCTAGGTTAGCACCGAAAATGATTATATCACAGTACTGCATGTTTTGGCAAGGGATTTTTTGACAAAATGAGTAAGAATATAGAATATCAAAAAGCTGCGGGATAAAACAAAAGACTCGGCGACCTAAGTCGTCGAGCCTTCTGTTTGTGTAAAAGGGGAATTCTTCCG
Source organism: Lachnospiraceae bacterium (assembly GCA_017461865.1). Classification (GTDB taxonomy): domain Bacteria; phylum Bacillota; class Clostridia; order Lachnospirales; family Lachnospiraceae; genus SVFI01. The sequence continues at coordinate 14,081 of JAFTVQ010000020.1, forward strand.
GAATTTGCTAATTAGCAAGCCCAAACTGTTGGGCTGATTGTATTATATTATTCTTTTCGATTTTTTTCTACAACTATATTGCGTTAAAATAGCAATATATTACTCTAGCATGGTTTCAACCGCCTCTGCCACATTGGCCACGCCAAAAATCCTTATTCCAGCCTTTTCTTCCGCTGAAAGACTGTCATAATTCGACTTCGGCATAATACACGTTTGAAATCCGAGTTTTTTTGCCTCTGCGAGCCTATGTCCCGCCATACTGACTCCGCGCACTTCCCCGGAAAGTCCGACCTCTCCGAAAATCACGGTTTTTTCGCCGACCGGCTTATTTTTAAAGCTGGAAATCAGCGCCAACACGATTCCGAGATCCAAAGCAGGCTCCATCAGACGCATTCCTCCCGCCAAGTTAACATACGCATCCATCTGCCCCAGATGAAGGTTCAGACGTTTCTCCAACACCGCCATCAGAAGATTGACTCTGTTAAAATCCGTTCCCGTCGTCTGTCTGCGCGGAATCTGGAAGTTGGAATCACAGACAAGCGCCTGAATCTCTATGAGCATCGGCCTGGTTCCTTCCATGGCACAAGCCACTACCGATCCGCTCGCCCCTTCCGGTCGTCCGTCCAACATAAATTCCGACGGATTTTTCACCTCAACCAAACCTTCTCTCCGCATCTCAAATACACCGATTTCATTTGTAGAGCCAAAACGGTTTTTGACACTTCTTAAAATCCGATAGGATGCATGGCGGTCTCCTTCAAAATAGAGCACCGTGTCTACCATATGCTCCAATACACGCGGTCCTGCCACCGTTCCTTCTTTTGTCACATGTCCGACAATAAACACGGAAATCCCCATCGTTTTGGCCAGACGCAGAAAGATTCCCGTCGCCTCGCGAACCTGAGATACGCTCCCCGGCGCCGCACTGACTCTCTCGCAAAACATCGTCTGGATGGAGTCTATCACAACCACCTGAGGTTTTTCGCTCACAATCACAGACTCCACCCGGTCCAAATCTGTCTCACAAAGAAGCTTTACATCCTCCGAAAACTCACCGATACGAACTGCACGCATCTTAATCTGTTTCAGGGATTCCTCGCCGGATATATATAATACTTTTTTGCGTTCATCAGAAAGCATTTTACACATTTGTAAAAGCAAGGTGGATTTCCCGATACCGGGATCTCCACCTACAAGTACAAGTCCGCCGGGCATGATTCCTCCACCAAGAACCCTGTCAAACTCTTCCATATGTGTAAAAATCTTGTCTTCTTCCTCCATGGATATGGATGCGATGGACTGTGGTCTGCTCATCGGCAAAGCACCGTTTTTTTCCACGCCTTTATGGGAACCGGCAGTTTTGGAAACCACCTCTTCCACCAGGGTGTTCCACTCTCTGCATCCCGGGCACTGCCCCATCCATTTGGAAGACTCATAGCCGCAATTCTGACAAAAATAAACCGTTGTCATTTTTGCTTTTGCCATACTTAAGCTTCTACCACCTTTACTTCTACTTCGCCCATACCTTCCAGTTCAACACTGATACTGAGCTTTCCGCCCAAACCGGCCTTCATGGTACCTACACTGTTTCCGGACACAAAAACTTCATATTCCGTATCATCGCCAAGGCCGAGTGTCAACTGTGCGTCTGCAGTTCCTTCCACGAGAAAAGAAACTCCGTTTTCTGTTTCATTAAAACGATTGACACTTGTTCCCGGTACAGATTCATATAAAAACATACCGTTTTTTTCCAGTTTCGTCATAGTGGAAAACGTTTTTACTTTATATAAATCTCCGCCATGTTCATAATCTTCAAGCTTTGCCTTGTGCGCCAGCGCATGGTTACCAAAGCTGAGCGTTCCGTCCTGTTCGCTTCGAAGTAACTGTTCCACAACTGCCATTCTTTTGTCCTCCTAATCAGGCAAAAAGCTTCTCTGCCTGTTCTTTCTTGTAGTAGTTAAATTATAATATATTTCACTCTATAATTCCAGTATTTTTAACCTTGAAAACGACTTTATCCTTCTGCACGGTCGCAGTTACAACGTCCCCTGATTTTATCCTTCCGGAAAGAATCTCTTCCGCGAGTAAATCTTCCACCACCGACTGCATGGCACGCTTCAAAGGTCTCGCTCCCATCTTAATGTCACAATACTTTTCTACCAAATGATCCTTGAGAGCCGCGCTGACCGTAAGCTTCAATCCCATTTGTTCCTTGCAGCGTTTCACCAAATCCGTCGCAAGAAGGGATACAATCTCCCGCAACTCTTTCTGCGTCAGAGCATGGAACACCATAATCTCATCAATTCGGTTGATAAACTCCGGCTTGAACAGGCGTTTTACCTCCTCCATGACACCATTTTTCATTTTGGCATAATCCTGCTCTGCCGTTGTCGCCGTTGCGAATCCGAGGTTTTTAGGATCCACAATACGGGATGCGCCGGCATTGGACGTCATAATAATGACTGTATTTTTGAAATTGACTTTACGTCCCTTGGAATCGGTAATATGTCCGTCATCCAGTACCTGAAGCAGTATGTTGAACACATCCGGATGCGCTTTCTCAATCTCATCAAACAGTATGACGCTATACGGGTTACGCCTTACTTTTTCACTGAGCTGGCCGCCGTCATCATGTCCCACATATCCCGGCGGAGAACCGATCATCTTAGCCACAGAATGGGATTCCATATACTCCGACATATCTACCCGGATCAGATCATTCTGCGAGCCGAACATAGCCTCAGCCAATGCTTTGGAGAGCTCTGTTTTTCCCACACCGGTAGGTCCGAGAAACAGGAATGACCCAATCGGTCTGTTTGGATCGGAAAGTCCCACGCATCCGCGTCGCATAGCACGCGCGACCGCACCGACCGCTTCCTTCTGTCCGACAACCCTCTTATGCAGAACTGTCTCCAGTTTCAGCAGACGCTCACTCTCTTTCTCCTCCAGTTTTTTCACAGGAACCTTTGCCCACTGGGATACGACTCCTGCTATATCTTCCTCTGTCACCACAAGATTTCTGTCCTGCAGTTTCTTTTCATATTGTCTGAGTGCACTCTGGTATTTTTTCTCCAAAGTCCTGCGCTGCAAACGCTGTTCATGGGCCTGGGAAAATTCGCCGAGTTTCAGCGATCTTTCTAACTGCACATCCAGTTCCGCCATCTCTTTTTCCAGCTTGATGCATTTCTCCGGCTGCTTCAATCCGAGAAGCCGCAACGCCGCAGCTGCTTCATCGATAAGGTCGATGGCTTTATCCGGAAGATTTCTGTCATTGATATAGCGGGCTGATAATTTCACCGCTGCACTGACCGCCTCATCGGAGATGGTCACATGATGATGCTCCTCATATTTATGGCGGACGCCCTCCAGAATACGGATTGCTTCCGAAACGCCCGGTTCTTCCACCGTAATCGGCTGGAATCTTCTCTCCAACGCAGGATCTTTTTCGATATGCTTACGGTACTCATCAATGGTCGTCGCGCCGACAAGCTGAATTTCACCGCGCGCAAGGGACGGTTTCATAATGTTGGATGCATCAATGGCTCCCTCTGCACCGCCTGCCCCGATAATGGTGTGAATTTCATCCAAAAACAGAATAACATTTCCGTCAGAAACCACTTCTTTGATTACTTTTTTGATTCTCTCTTCAAACTCTCCGCGGTATTTACTTCCTGCAACCATACCGGAAAGATCCAATGTGACAAGACGCTTGTTTTGCACTGTTTCCGGCACATCACCGGACACAATCTTCTGCGCCAATCCTTCCACAATTGCTGTTTTCCCGACTCCCGGTTCTCCGATGAGACACGGATTGTTTTTGGTACGTCTGCTGAGAATCTGTACCAGACGAAGAATTTCCTTTTCCCTGCCGATGACAGGATCCAATTTCCCTTCTCTTGCCAACTGCGTCATATCTCTGCTGTATTGGTCAAGGACTTTTGTTCCGCCGCTCTTTTTTGAGGACAAATCTTCTTTATAAAGGTTACCATCCTCACCCATTGCCACAAGCGTATCCGCATACAATTTCTGCGGATTGACATTCAATGTGGAAATGATGCGCACTGCCACATTATTTCTCTCCTGTATCAATGCAAGAAGCAGATGTTCTGTTCCCACTGTCGGACTTTTGAAACGCTGTGCCTGTTGCTCTGCCATTTCCAATATTAATTTTGCCTTCGGCGAATATCCTTCCCGTTCTTTTAATTCCAAGTAATTCGGGGGTGCAATCAGTTCTCTGATCAGGTCAATCACTCTGTCTTCTTCCACTCCTCCGGCAAGAAGTACTTTCGCTGCAATTCCTGTCTGCTGACGCATCAGCCCCAGAAGAATATGCTCTGTCCCGATATAACTCTGCCCCAGACTACGGGCTGCTTTTGCTGCAAGCGCAAGCGCCGATCTGGCCTTATCGGTATATTCCATACAAATGTCCTCCCTGTGATGTCAGTTCATTTCCTTATACTAAAGTATTACTCATTATCCATACTTATAAACTCAAATTCAAAATCATCATCCAACTGATCCGGCGGTGCTTCTCTCGTAAGCTGCACCGGCGGTCTCTCCAATGTATAAATCGGAACCTGCGGTCTCTTTATCTCCGATTTCGGCGGTTGTACCACTTTAATCGGAATATTGCCGGTAATACCGACTGCCCCCGTCACATGTTTGGAGCTTGGTACCGGCGCCGCTTTCTGTTCGCTTTCCGGCTGCGGAACAACTGTTTTATGCACAACCGGTTTCGGCTTTTCCTCTTTTACAGCAGGCTCTTTTTCTGTTTCCTCAAGAGTTTCCTCCTCCGGAATTCTTCGTTTTTCCGGTCTCGGTCGCTGTTTCGGTGCCGATTTTTTCACCGGCTTTCTCTGGCTCGTTCTGCGCGCATATCTCTCGTCATCACGGCGCTCCCTGTTACCTATGATGATATTCACAATGAGCATCACCATACCGGCAAGAAGAATCACCAGAACAACAATGGCAATCACGTACGGTTTCGTATTTACGTCAGTATTGACAGCAACCGTATCCGCACCGGTATAATTCAGAAAACGCTGATAGGTTCCTTCCATCGTATCATACAGGTAAAATGCCCTCTCACCCTCGTTATTTACTGCGTAAAGCAGATAAAATTCATTCGCATGCTCCACAGATGTGTCCGCAAGAACATAGGCCGGTATGTACGAATTATTCCACTGCATTTTTCCTTCCTTGAAGGTTGCAGGTGTTCCTTCTGTTCCTTCAATCGGTATAATATACCGGTTTTCAATGCTGCGAAGCTGCAAAAACAACTGCAATTTGCCGGAAGATTCATTATAGATGAAAAATTCACCGTTTCCGTCTTCGGCAAGGGTATACACCAGCATCAAGCCGCCTTTTTCAAAAAGCGCTGCCTCAACTGTCTCACCATTAAAAGTGCTGCTTGTTTTTATGCAGCCTTCCGGCAAAATTTCATCCGCAAATGTTGTCTGGACCGTATACCGGATATCATCAATCGTAACCTCAAGACCGTTGCTTATCTGCTCGCTTTCTGCCTCTTCTTCCGCTGTCTCCTCTTCCGCATCCGACGCTGCCGACCGTTCAATGGTAAAATGATAACTGAGCGTTGTTCCGTCTGCTGCGGTCACTGTAATAATCGCCTCATTGGTACCCTCTTTTAAATTTTTGAAACCGCTGGCCGCCGTAATTTGTGCGCCCGGATCGGATACTGCGCCGCTGACCGTAATATCCGTCACATCATTGTCGATGATAATCTTATAGTCCGTAACCTGCGGTGAAAAATCAGGGACCATCTGCCCCGGATTCATTTCCAACGCATAAAGTGTAGCATCCGCAGATGCCCCACTCTGCGCACCGACTGCAACCGCCACGGATCCGAGTGCCGGATTATTTCCGTCATCATCAATCACCGCCTCCGCTGCAACTGTTACGGATCCTGCCTGCGCTGCCGTAAATGTTATCGCGGCCGATTTGCCTACGAAAGTGATCAGTCCGCCTCCGCCTCCGCCGTACTCTACATTGCAATCGGCAAAGGAAAGAATATCCGCATTGTAAGTAACGGACACCTCCGGTATCGTTGCCGGATCCTCCGGCTCGGATGTCTGCACTGTAACGGTAATGGTTTCACCGATTGCCGCGCTTGTCTTATCCGCTGTCACCGTCACGGTACCGGCTGCCATAAGTTCCGTCTGCAAAACTGCAGACAGGAAAGCTACTCCCAGCACAAATCCTGCTGTTTTCATTATTTTTTTCCCCATTGTTGTTTTCATCGTTCCTGTCCCTTCTCTATTCTCTTACAATATGAATCGTATATGTTTTTTCAACTCCGTTTTCCGCCTTACAGATGACGGTAAACACATTTTCTCCTCTGGCAAGCTTCACTTTACCTGTTCCTGTCACGGTGGATGTACCTGCAACAGCCGTTGCCTGAATTTTAACCTTCTTTACCTTTTTCGGAACTGTCAGGTCATACTCGGTAACCTCCGGATCAAACACCGGCGTCAACTGCTGATCTGCTATTTCCAGCGAAGCGAGGTAATTGTTCGGATTTGCATTGCTGACCGGCTTTGCAGACGGTGCATCCGGCATATTTTCATACACCGGAATATAAAATGCAAGCTGTTTATCTTCCGCAGTATATGCCTTGCTCATTTTTACGGCTTCTGCTTCCGCTGCCTGGATGTTGGTCATATACTGATGACGGTACAAACCGTTTTTCTTGTTTACCACATTGAATTTCTGGAAATACAGTGTATTCTGACCGACCTTCACATATTTCTGCGCCACATACTGTGCGCCTCCCATAATGGATTTGTAACGTGTATTCCAAGGTCTGTCATAGTTGGTGTTTTTGCTTGTGGAGGACGAGGCATATATCAGCCCCTGCACCACCGGAGAGTTTCCTCCTTGGGCATACGCTCCGATGTTGTAATAATTGAATGTATTTTCATATCCCGAAACCGTACCGGAAATACTTCCGCTCTTTCCGGTACCCTGTTCCTGATAACAGCGGGCCGCCAGATGATACGGACTTACACCGACCGCTTTTCCGGCTTTCACAAACGTATTGGCATAACTTCTTTTCTTTCCGTCCGGTTCTTTATAGGATCCGCTCATAAAAGAACCTTTCAGCAGACGTTTCACACCCTGTTTATTCTGATAAGGCTCATATTCCAGGGACTCAAACTGAAAAACAGTTGTCTCTGTCAAAAAGTTTCGCGGATCCATATAATAGCTGACAATATCTTTGGATGCTGCCACCCATGCTCCTCCGTCAAACGTATACCAGGAATTGGTCTTCCAATTATATGCGGTTTTTTCTGTTGACTTCCATGATGCGATTGCTGCCTTTGTCACCAGGTTGGTGCCGACTTTACTTTCTGCAGTTATTGCATCATTCCAGTCCAGCCCCGTTTTTACGGCGCGGAACTCCCATTCCGGATGTATATTGTGTAAATTTCTTAATGAATTTTTATAGGATTTTGGAAATCCCTGTGCATTCAAATACGCTTCGAAGTCTTCGTCCGACAAAACCTCTTCCTGCGCATTCTCCCCGGTTGACTGTTGTACCTGTAATTCTACAAAATCACTGCGGACGTATCCGCTCTTTGCCACTCCGTTATATTGAAAAGCAACTTTATACCATGTATATCCGTCAGATCCCTTCTCTTCTCCCTCAATAACAAGTTCTGCCCCTGCCATCAGGTAACAAATCATCGTTCCGTTCACCGGTTTTTGTCTGGCACGGACATAATTGCCTTTCAAGTTACCTTTCTTTATTTCCTGCACAGGTTCCTCTTTGGTCCCTGCCGAATCCTCATTTTCTGTATTTGCTGTTCCCGACTCATTCTCTTTTGAATCGGCTTGCTCCGTCTGCGTTATCTTAACAAAATCGGAGCGGATCCATCCTTCTTTCAAACTTCCGGTTATCTGCGTGGAAATATAATACCACACCTTGCCGTCCGAACCGGTTTCATTCTTTTTCACAGTCACTTCTGCGCCTGTGGAAACACTTCCGATGACAGTGCCCGTCACCGCCTTCTTCCGGACATTGACATTTGTTCCCTGCACAACTCCCTTTAACTCGGAAACCGTTTCAGTCTGTACAGG
>JAFTVQ010000148.1 GCA_017461865.1 Lachnospiraceae bacterium
CTTTGTATTCACGAATCTTCGCAACCATTTCCGGAAACGGAACCAGATCGATATATTCCTGGTCCTTTCTCTTGATCGGACAAATGGTTCCGTCAATATCGAAACAAAATGTCAACTCTTTGTACACTCTTCTACCTCCTCCAAAATACGTATTGCATTCAGCAAAAATCCAAACACCTTTCCCGGCTGGTCCATATGGTACGGAAGCATGGAAAGGAAAAGACTTGCCTCGTACAAACGTACTCTTGTATAACTATACCCGTTTTTCTCCAAATACTTTTTAAAAATATCCATGTATGGCTGCGGATCGGTATCCACCGAAAGCCGAATCTTCATGTCGCGCTCCATCGTAATCTGATACAGTCCGCTGTTAAAGAAATCATAGCATCCGCAAATGGAATGGGACAATTTCGCAAGGTCATAATACGGATCCGTATAAAGCTCATCCTCCTCGAGAGCCCCCTTCGGGTCGATCAGCTTCAGCAGATTTGCCTCACGGCTGTATAAAATATTAGAGAAACACAAATCTCCGTGCCCGACTACAAGCTTTGCATCTTTCTCTGCAATTCCCTTTGCCACTTTATCGTACAAACGGAGATAATGGCCGACAATCGCATCGATATTCTCATAATCGGTCCCCATGGATATCAGTGCATCAAACTGCGCATATTCCGGAAGTTTCTTCAAATCGTCCATGCGTGCTTTTAATTTTTTCACGTAGAGTTCGTCCGCCACTTCCGCTGCCGTCTTTCCGTCCACACTCTTACTCTTACGCAGCTTCACAAAATAAAACAGCTTATCCAAAATGTCCGAAAGTTCCTCACAGCTCACCGCTCCATGTACGAAACGGATTGCGATATCTGTCATATGAAACCGTTCCATCGTATAAGATGCACTATCCTTATCTTCTTTATAATCGTATGGCATAACAAACCACATCTTCATATTGTCCGGCAAAAGATAGTAGAAGTTATATTCTGATTTAATTTTTTCTATTTTGGTGGACCGTTTTGTGACTGTGTGTTCATCGCCGGCAAGGGCATTAAAGTACCTCGCATCGAATCCGCTTGTAATAAAGGTCAGGAAATTGCCGAGCACGGAAAGATCCATAAAAGCTTCCGTCTCAATACGTTCCGCGACCACTTTTCTTTCCTTCAAAAGATCCAGCTGCCGGATACACGTTGCCACATCCGGCAAAAGCACCTCCGCCGCTTCTTCCCCGCATCCGGCAGAAAACGTATCATTGATATATCCTGCTTTTGTGAGAAGACTTTGAAACTCTTTGGTATCCGCAAGCCCGTAATTGGAATAAAGATACACAACCGAAGTATTTTCCGGATCACTTGTTACTGATATTAAATCATCTTTTAATTTATCAGCACTCTGATCCGCATCCAAAGTCAGCATGCGGAGAACATTTTTGTTCTTCACAATCTCCTGCTTCATACGGTCTTTTAACGTGACACGTTTAAAGATTGTCTCCCCGTATGTCTTATCTCCTGTGATCGTACGGATCTCTTTGTTCGGTTTCAGACTGTCATCGTAAACAACAATTACTCTTTTCATGCTCTATCCTTTCTCGCATAACAGCACAATTTAACCAGATAACCGGCTATAGTTAAAACAAGAAACGCCAATGCTGTCGTTCCTGTATATACGGTCAGAATCTGACTGTTTCCGTTCATAAAGATTGCTTCTATGTAGGAAGCAAAATCACCCAGTCCAAAGGCAAGTCCCCGGTAGGATGCCAGTGCCTTCAACGTCACAACCTCACTGATCCATCCGAGAAGAGAAGCAAAAACAATCAGCGCAGATCTTCCCGTGATGAGATTTTTTGTAAAGTCATACCATTTTTTGATTACATCCAGCCCCCGGAGCGCAGCCAAAGACCTTGCCGATGACTTTTTCACAATCAAATAGCGGTTCAAATACGCAAAACTGGGCGGCACGGCAAGATACAGCAGTCCGACCGCGACAATCAAAAGAAAAAGCACCGCCGTAATCGGAGAGAGTGATTTGCGGAAAAACAAATCAAACGGTACCAACAGCATAAGAAGGGCTGCCATATCATAATAGCGGTCCACAAGAACGCTGAGCAGTCCCACCTGCCACACCTTCGTCTCACGCGCAATCTCCTCCACGCGGTAAATTTCACCGAGTTTGAACGGAATACATAAATTGATAAAGGTTGTCCTGAAATACATCAGCAGAAAGCGGCCGAACGAAATCTTATGTTCCATAAGCACCAGATAAAGCCTCGCCATCTTAAACAAATGTACTGCCAAAAATCCCAGAACAATTAATACTGTCCACCAAATCATCAAAAACACCCGTTATTCTTCCATCTCTGTAATCTGTTTGCAGGTATATCCTTCACGTACCGTTTCTCTGTACTCCTGCTTGATTACTTCATTGTTAAACATATAAGAAAATGCCATCTTCAGTACATTGATGGCCTGGTTGACCATCTTTACGTTGGAAACCTGATCCTCTTCCCTCCATGATACCGGATAGAAGATAATATCATGCTTATAATAGTGGGAAGCAAGTATCATCACATAATTGAACATCAGATTGTCCGGGAATTTTTCAAAGAAACTGTCCTCCAGCATTTTGGTACTGTACAAATTCAGTCCGCTTCCCAAATCAAAAATTCTCTGCTTCGTAATAAAGGCAAAGATGAAGTCATATACGATATTTCCGAATGTGCGGAACGCCGAGTAGCCCTGCAGTCTGGATCCTCTCATAAAGCGGGCACCGAGCACGCAGTCATGTTTTTTGTAGATTCCTTTTTCCAACATCGGAACAAAATCATGAATATCGCCCTGATCATCTCCGTGAAGCATGCACACATATTCATAACCGTGATCCACCGCGTAATGGAATGCCATTTTCTGCGAACCGCCCAGTCCGTAATTCTCATCATTTCGCATGAGTTTGACCGGAAGAGACGGATTTTGTTCCAAATATTCCAGCACTGCTTTCTCCGTGTTGTCGGTACTTCTGTTGTTGACAACGAGAATCTCTTCAAAATACGGCAGAATCTCCTCATCCAGCTGCGCCAGTACGCGCACAATCTGCTTCTCACAGTTATACGCCGGTATGAACAACATCATTTTCTCATCCATAGTTTAATCCTCTTTCTTCTCCAAAAAAATCTTCCGGGTAATAAAATTGTAAATCATAACGATACCGGTCGCAAAAATTTTACCTCCGGCCGTCGCAAGCGTCGGGGACAACAGCTGGTTGAGCCATGTCCAATTCCCGTAAATCAAATCGATACACACCAGAATAATCACTTCATGAATTCCGAGTCCGATAAGGCTCAGTATCGTAAAGATAATGAACTCTTTTTTCCGATCCATGTCCTCTTTGCGTTCAAACACAAATTTCATGGAAAGAATGTAGTTGATAATTACCGAAATCGTAAATCCGAAAAATGCAGCAATCAGAGCCGCGGTACCGGTTTCCATCCCTGCATAGTTGCGAAGCAGGGCGGAAACTATCATAGTGATGGCAAAGTCGATCAAAAAACATACGACTCCCACCACACCGAATTTCATAATTTGTTCTATCAATTTTTTCATGACAGATTAATCTCCTTATTTATACTTCCGGAATCGCCGCAATGAGCGCATTCTTTAACGCTTCCAGCTTCGCATCCGCATCGGCGAGGGATTCTCCCTTAATACCCATGTAGAATTTGATTTTCGGCTCTGTTCCGGACGGACGCGCACAGCACCAGGAATCGTTTTCCAGATCAAAGTACAGAACGTTGGATTTCGGAAGTCCTGTCTCTGTCTTCTCGCCTGTCGTCATATCTGTCACTACGTTTACATCGTAGTCGCGTACTTTGAGCACTTTAAGTCCTGCCAGTTCTTTCATCGGATTCTCACGCAGTGCTGCCATAATATCCTTGATTGCCTGCGCTCCTGTCACACCTTTCATTGTGATCGTGTGAAGCCCTTCTTTGAAATAACCGTATTCTTCATACACTTTAATCATCTGATCCCAGAGTGTAATGCCGTTCTTCTTGCAGTAAGCAGCCACTTCGCAGAGACACATAACTGCCACAATGGCATCCTTATCTCTCGCGTGGGTTCCGGCAAGGCATCCGTAGCTTTCCTCGAGACCGAACACATAGTTAAATGTGTTATTTTCTTCAAACCATTTAATCTGCTCTCCGATGTATTTGAATCCCGTCAGTACTTCGATCTGTTTTACATCGTAAGCTTTTGTGATTACATCCGACATATTGGTTGTGACAATTGTCTTTACAAGAGCCGGGTTTTCCGGCATAGTTCCGTTTGCCTTTTTCTCTCGGAGAAGGTACTCTGCAATGAGCATTCCTGACATATTTCCGGTAAACGGTACATACTCGCCGCTCTTTGTATCCAGTGCGTAAACACCGAGACGGTCTGCATCCGGATCAGTTGCCAAAATAATATCCGCGCCGACTTCCTTTGCAAGTTTAATTGCAAGCGTAAATGCAGCCGGGTCTTCCGGATTCGGATATGCAAGCGTCGTAAAGTTCGGATCCGGCATTTCCTGCTCCGGAACGACATAGACATTCTTGAATCCAAGCTCGGAGAGAATACGTTTTACCGGAACAAGTCCTGTTCCGTTAAACGGAGAATATACAATTTTCAGTTCATCTGAAACTTCATTGATAATATCCTGATGAACAATCTGTTTCTTCAGTTCTACCATGTAAGCATCATCGATTTCTTTGCCGATGATCGTAAGAAGTCCGTCTGCTTTGGCTTTCTCTTCCTCCATGGTCTTTACAGTGTGGTAATCTGTCACCGCATTTACTTCCGCAATAATCTCCACATCTTTCGGCGATGTCACCTGTGCGCCGTCCTCCCAGTATACTTTGTATCCGTTGTACTCCGGCGGATTGTGGCTGGCTGTTACAACGATACCTGCCGTGCAGCCAAGCTGACGTACAGCGAAAGAAAGTTCCGGTGTCGGGCGGAGGGCATCAAACAAATATGCTTTGATACCGTTTGCACAAAGGCACAATGCTGCTTCTTTTGCAAACTCCGGAGAAAAACGTCTGGAATCATATGCGATGGCAACACCTTTGTCCCCACTGCCCTGTTTTAAAATATAGTTGGCAAGTCCCTGTGTTGCTTTGCGGACCGTGTAAAAATTCATACGGTTTGTTCCCGCACCGATTACACCGCGCAGACCACCGGTACCGAATTCGAGATCTTTATAAAATCTGTCTTCCACTTCCTCTTCGTTGTTACGAATCGCAAGCAGTTCATCCTTTGTTGCCTGATCAAAATAATCATCATTTAACCAGAATTCAAACATTTCTTTGTAGCTCATTTTTTCATATCCTCCTATACTTCCAAAAATAGATTTATTGCAATCCTCCGGCTGGCCGGAGAATAGTTTCCGATTAATTTTTTGCCCGCTTCCAATTGACGGTGAAGTCGGAATGATCCAGAGAGAAATTCGGGTTATAATACGGATCCCCTGCGGCGAGCACCTTTTCCCACTTAATCTTGAACCGGTCAGACTCCTGTTGGTAGCGGATTGCCCTGCTGTCATTCTTATCCGAACCTCTGGACTTGGATTCGAAATGATAGAGCTCCGCAAACGGAGTAAAGATATTCAGCAGTCCTTTTTCTCTGACTTTCAGACAAAAATCCACATCGTTGAGGGCTACTGCAAACTCTTCATCCAGTCCGCCCAGTTCCTCATACAGGGATTTTTTCACCATCATACAGGCACCGGTCACCGCTGACACATTCTGTGCATAACAGAGTTTGCCCATATAACCCACATTCGCTTCCGGAATCCGGTAATGGGTATGTCCCGCCGTCCGATGGGCTCCCAGCCCCACCACAATACCTGCATGTTGAATCGTACGGTCTTCATAGTAAAGTTTTGCACCTACTACGCCCACATCATCGCGCAGTGCATACATGAGCATCTCTTCCATCCAGTTGGGCGTGATTACCTGGGTATCATTGTTTAACAGGAGCACATAATCACCGGTTGTATGCTTTACACCGAGATTGTTAATCTTGGAATAGTTGAATGCTCCCTTATATTCTACCACACGGACAAGCGGATGCTGACTGATTTCTTCATAATATGTGTGAATTTCCTGTGTTTCGCTGTTGTTTTCCACAATGACAATCTCATAGTTGTCATAGGTGGAAACATTGATGATGGATTCCACGCAGCGTGACAAATCTTCCACGTGATCTTTATTGGCTATGACAATCGACACCTTCGGCCGGTCCGTCACATCGTAGCGGATGCGGAAAATCGTCGCAAATGCTCTCGTGCTCTCAATTTCAAAATTTTTGTATCCAAACCCTTTCAAATGCTCTGCGATGGCACCTTTGGCAGCATCGATGGCATAGGTTTTTGCATCAATTCCCGACGCCACACTTCCCTTGTGGGAACGCCAATAATATAAAATTTTCGGCACATGGACAATCTTTTCCGCCTTCTGTGTCAGGCGCAGAATCATGTCGTGATCCTGACTTCCGTCAAACTGACTGCGGAACAGCTCCCCGCCGGAAAGCAATTCCTTTTTAAATACGCTGAAATGACAAATATAATTGTTGGCACGGAGATTGTCCGGCGCAAAATCCGGTTTAAAATGCAGGGTAATCATGTGATTGATGCTGTTTCCTTTAAAGGTCGCCTCATCACAGTAAATATAATCCGCATTCTGCTCGCAAATGACCTTCATGTACTCGTAAAGAACACTCGGGTGAAGCAGATCGTCATGATCGAAAAGACCGATATAATCTCCGGTTGCCATCTGATAGCACTGATTGGTGTTTCCGGAAATTCCTTCATTCTTTTCCAATTTTTTGTAAACAATTCTCGGATCTTTTTCCCGGTACGCGTTACAAATCTCACCGACAAATGCATGCTCCGCATCGGAACCGTCCGCCAGGCAAAGTTCCCAGTTCTTATAGGTCTGCACCTGAACCGATTCGATCATCTCACGCAGGAATTTTTCCGGCGTATTGTATAAAGGCACCAGAATACTGATTTTGATATCCTTGGAAAACTTCGTTTCCTCCTCCGCCTTGCGCTGTGCTGCGCCCGGAAAACTTCCGGTTCCGTGAATCTTGATCGCTCTCTTCTCACGGTACTTGTTTACCAGTTTTCTGGCAATCCCCTTCGGATTTCCGTGACACAGTATCCGATTTTTGGTCGCAAGAAAGAAATTGATTACCACGCGAAACGGTTTGGCGAGTTTCCAGAAAACAGAACCCTTGATTTTGTCGAGCTTGCGCGTGAGATCCTCCACCTCTCTCTGGCTGTCCGCGAGACGATAGGTCAGTTTTTCATTTTTTGCTTTTTCTCTCTCATACAGATCTTTATAATAGGCTTCCATATCCGATGAAGCCATTGGCTTTTCCTCTGTCATACTTACTCCTCTTTGTTTCCTTTCAGCGCCCGGAGAGGCTTTGTCAGCTTCCAGCTTGCACTGTTTTTCAGGTCTGCAATCTGCTGCTCCCTGTTGTCTATAATAAACCGCATATCGGAAACCGTCGTTTTTAACTCCCGGATTGCAGCCTCCGACATAGCAATCTCCTCCACACTGATTTCGGCTCCCGCACCATCATCCGAAAGTCCGCTTACCGACATTGTCGGAAGCTCATTTTCATACAAATATAAAAGTCCTCCCAGATGCAGTCCGTTCGTCTCAAAAGAAAGTCCGTGATGTACACCTGCATGGTCTGCCATCGCACCAAGTCTGAGCACACATGCTTTTCCACCGGATGCATCAAATCCTGTCAGGTTTATTTTTATACCGTCAGACGCTTCCGGAATCCGGTACAAGTACACCCCTTCCGATGAACGTTTTGCACCCAGGGTCTGTTTCCCGCCTTCCGCGCCGGATACCGTCACGTTTTTCCCTTCCAGCTCTGTGAGCTGTCTTTGTATTTCCGCTGCAGTAAGCACCGGCTTACCTTCCTCATCAAAGCTGTTGCAGAGTACTTTCGCTCCCTGCTGTACATAACGCTGGAAAGATGTTTCCATGGCAAGGAAGA
>JAFTVQ010000037.1 GCA_017461865.1 Lachnospiraceae bacterium
AGGCAACGCCGCCGATTTTCACCGTAGACGTAATAATTACCGTACTTCTTTTCTTATTGACAGCCTTCACATACTCGACGGTTCCTTTTCCGCCCATACGGACTTTTGTTACCTTGTATGTCGCCATGTTCGTATCGTCTTTGTATTTTTTGCCCTTCACAGGCGGTTTTACGGTCACAATCGCAGCTTTGGTTACCTGTGAGTAACCGCTACACACAAGCTTGCAAGTATAGGTGTATGTCCCGACCGCTTTCCCTTGCGGAATCGCATAGGCAGCTGCTGTCGCTCCGGAAATCATTTTTCCGTCTTCGAACCACTGACAGGTAACTTTTTCTGTGCCGAACGTTACTTTTGCCATAGCAGAAAGTTTGCCACCGGTTCCATATGCCAAAGACAAGCTTCTAGGCTGCTCACTGATTGCAAACGGAACATATCCGCATACGCACGGCTGCAAGCCCTTTTCATAATCATGCACTTCTTTCACCGGCTTCCTGCACACTACGCAGGTATATTGGTGACTGTCTGCGCTTTTTGCATATGTTTTTGTGTAATGATTCGTACAGGAAACAGGAATATTCTCACCCTGCCCTCCTGTGACGGAAACTATTTTTCTTCCGCCGATATCAGCCGGAAGTTCAATCTCAGACATTCCCTCGGGCAAATAATCCACCGAAAGAGACACGGTACCGTCCGGGTTTGTGACATAATTAACCCTCGCTGTATTTTCAGGGAAGAACGCCAATCCCGGCCAACTTAAATCACGCGGATAATAAATGGATTTTAAACTGGTACAGCCCTCAAAACATGTTCCTGCAATATCGGATACGCTCTCCGGAATCACTATCTGCTCAAGTGCTGTACATTCAATAAAGTAATTTGGGCCTAATTTTTTGACTCCCTCCGGAATCACCACTTTTTTCAGGTTGCTGCACATGCCAAATACATACGCACCTGTCTCCGACAGTTTTTCCGGCAACGCAATTTCTTCTAAGGACTCGCAGAGGAAAAAGGCATCATTCCCAATATAGGATACACCACTGGGTATTGTAATTTTCACAAGTTTGGGGCAATTACAAAACGCCGCATCGCCTATAGATGTCACTGTATCCGGTATGACAACACTCACCAGTGATAAACACTCTACAAATGTACTTGCCTCTATTGCTTGCATTCCTTCCGGAAGCTTAATTTCCTTCAGTGCACTACACTGGTAAAATGCAGCAACTCCTATCTTCTTTACTGTTATCGGAATTTCAATTTTTTCTACATGCGCGGAGCTGGAAAATGCCCCCGAAGCAATCTCTGTCACAGTGTACGCTTTTCCGCCATATGAAATACGTGACAAAACTGTCACTTCTTTCTGTTCGGAAATCTCTCTGTTTACATACTGACTTACCGTCGCCGTCTGATTTTCAGTATCGATAGTATATATAATTCCGCCCTGCGTTACCGTTGGTGCTGCTTCTTCCGCATTTACCACGGCAACCTTCGTCAATATGGCACAGACAACTAATATTACAAAGACACTTATTTCTATTTTTTGATATAATTTTACCTTTTGCATTTCCTCTTCTTCACTCTTTATAAACTCTTCTTCAAATCTTCGACCTTGTCCAGTCTCTCCCAAGGAAGATCGATATCAGTGCGTCCAAAATGTCCGTACGCAGCCGTCTGTTTGTAAATCGGTCTGCGAAGATCGAGCATTTTGATGATGCCTGCCGGGCGGAAATCAAAGTTCTGACGGATGATTTCTACCAGTTTCTCATCGCTGACTGCCCCTGTTCCGAACGTATCTACCATGATAGAGGTCGGCTGAGCCACGCCGATAGCATATGACAACTGAATCTCACATTTCTTTGCAAGTCCTGCTGCCACAATGTTCTTTGCAGCATATCTCGCTGCGTAAGCTGCACTTCGGTCCACCTTGGTACAGTCTTTTCCGGAAAATGCTCCGCCGCCGTGACGCGCATATCCGCCGTAAGTATCCACAATAATCTTGCGACCTGTCAGTCCGGCATCTCCGTGAGGTCCGCCGATAACAAAACGACCGGTCGGATTAATGAAATATTTTGTCTCGTCATCCAAAAATTCTTTCGGAAGAACCGGATCAAACACATATTTCTTAATATCTGCATGAATCTGCTCCTGTGTCACATCCGGATCATGCTGTGTAGAAAGCACCACTGCCTCAAGGCGAAGCGGTTTGCCGTTTTCATCATATTCAACCGAAACCTGACTCTTTCCGTCCGGACGAAGGTAAGGAAGTGTATTATCCTTACGCACCTTTGCAAGCTGAAGCGCCAGTTTGTGTGCGAGACTGATCGGATAAGGCATAAATTCCTCCGTCTCATCGGTCGCATAACCGAACATCATACCCTGATCTCCCGCTCCGATGGCTTCGATTTCTTCTTCTGACATTTTATTTTCTTTCGCCTCAAGAGCCTTGTCCACTCCCATAGCGATATCTGCCGATTGTTTGTCAAGAGCAACCATAACCGCACATGTATCGGCATCGAAACCGATTTTTCCGCGGTTATAGCCGATTTCGTTGACCGTTTCACGGACAAGTGTCGGAATATCCAGCTGCGCCTGTGTTGTAATCTCACCTGTCACAAGCACAAATCCTGTACAGCAGCATGTCTCACATGCCACACGGCTCATCGGATCCTGCTCCATACAGGCATCAAGAATTGCGTCTGAAATGGCATCACAGACTTTGTCCGGATGTCCTTCGGTAACTGATTCTGAAGTAAATAATCTTTTTTCCATTTTTCCTCCTTTGAGTGTCTCTAAACTGCGCGGGTTACGCATAAAAAATCCGCTTGAAAATACGAACAAGCGGACGGTCTTACAGCGAAGAACCTCTTATTGTTCGATCATTCGCTCAGGTTGGCACCTTCCCTGCCGGGGGTTGCCGTGGCTTCGCAGGTCCTCTGTACCTCCACCACTCTGAATAAGAGACTTTCTAAAACATTATTTCGTTTACGCTTAACAATATACCCTTTTTCCCGCTTTCCGTCAATACATTGCACACTATTTCATTGACATTAACCCTCAAAAAATTTATAATTTTAAATCATAAACCTACGATTCGGGGTAATAAACATGAAAAGAGTCAACGTATCCAATTTGGTTCCGGGTATGATTACCGCGGAAGATGTATATACATATGGCAACCAGCTGATCATTCCGAAGCATACCATTTTGAATGACAAGGCAATTACGCGACTGGAATTCTATTCCATCATGAGTATCCGCGTGGAAGATGCACCGGCTGATTTGCCGACACCGGCTGTTTCTGCTTCGGGTTCGTCACAGGAAATTCCTTATTCCCAATGGGTACAGTCCAGCCCGGAATTCAAAAAATTCAAGCAGGACTACAACGAGTCTGTCAACGAATTCAAAAACAGCCTCAATGACATCGTCGAAAAAGGAAGCGAAATCAATGTTGATGAAGTGCTGCACAGCACCATGGATCTTTTTCAGACCGACGGCAACACCTTCAGCTTCTTCAACATGATGCAAAACATGCGCGAGTATGATGACATGACCTATGCCCACAGCATGAATGTAGCCCTGATTAGCAATGTCCTTGCCAGCTGGTTACATATGCCTCAGGAAGACATTGAAATGGCAACCTTGTGCGGACTGTTTCACGACATTGGAAAATTGGCTATCCCGGACAACATTATCAAAAAACCGGACAAATTAACAGATCAGGAATATGCGATTGTCAAAAAGCATACCATCGAAGGGTATAATATATTAAAGAACAAAAAAATACACGATCATATTAAAAACACGGCACTCATGCATCACGAACGTTGTGATAAGGGTGGTTACCCACTCGGAATCGGCGCAGATCAAATTGATAAATTTGCCAAAATTGTTTCTATTGCAGACGTGTACGATGCCATGACCGCTGCCCGCGTTTACCGCGGACCGCTCTGCCCATTTTCCGTTATCGAGATTTTCGAAAAAGAAGGACTTCAGAAGTACGAAACAGAATATATTCTTTGCTTCCTGGAAAATGTCGTATTGACCTATATGAATAACCGGGTTCGCCTGAGCAACGGCATGGAAGGTGACATCGTTTATATCAACCGTCAGATTCTATCTAAGCCGATGGTAAAATGCGGAGACCAGTTTATTGATCTTTCCGCCGAAAAAGACATTTCAATTATAGAAATTATATAATACACAAAACAAGAAAAGGATTTGCAACCATATGTGCAAATCCTTTTTTATCACTATCAAGCATTAGCTTACTCTCAATTTGAATTTCTGTATCTCGCGTTCACCGGACACCTTTTCAATCTGCGCTCCGAGTCCTTTCAACTTCACATCAAAATCCTCATATCCACGCTCGATATATACAATATCGTCCACAACCGTGAAACCTTCCGCTGCCATGCCCGCAATAACAAGAGCCGCTCCCGCACGAAGATCCGGCGCATTAATGTGGGCTCCCGTGTATTTTTCTACACCTTCAATAATCGCAGTATTACCTTCTACCTTGATTTCTGCACCCATTTTTGCAAGCTCATCTACATATTTGAAACGGTTTTCGAAAATGCTCTCGGTCACAATACTGGTTCCTGACGAAAGAGCCAATGTAACCGCAATCTGCGGCTGCATGTCCGTCGGAAATCCCGGGTACGCCAGCGTTTTTACATGTGTATGTGTAAGAGGTTTTGACGCAACGACTCTTACCGCATCATCAGACTCAATCACTTCACAACCGATTTCCATCAATTTAGAACAAATCGAATCCAAATGCTTCGGAATCACGTTTTTGACCGTTACATCCCCTTTGGTAGCCGCAGCAGCAAACATAAAAGTTCCTGCTTCTATCTGGTCAGGAATTACAGAATATTCCGTCTTGTGCAATCGTTCCACTCCGCGAATACGAATGGTATCCGTACCTGCGCCTTTGATATTCGCACCCATACTGTTCAAGAAGTTTGCCACATCTACCACATGCGGCTCCTTCGCTGCATTTTCAACAATTGTCTGTCCGTCAGCAAGCGCTGCCGCCATCATTACATTGATGGTAGCACCAACGGAAACAACGTCCATATAAATATGTCCGCCTTTCAGCTTCTCGGCTCTTGCATAGATGCGTCCGTGGGAAAGTCCCGCCTGAGCACCGAGAGCTTTAAAACCTTTTAAATGAAGATCCACCGGACGGCTTCCGATATTACAGCCTCCCGGAAGTGCAACCTCCACATTTCTATATTTTCCGAGCAAAGCTCCCACAAGATAATAAGAAGCTCTGATTTTTTTGATATATTCATTCTCTACGATAAGATCATTAATCGTAGATCCATTAATCTTAACGGTATGGCGATCGATACGTTCCACATAGGCGCCGATACTCTTAATAGCATCAAGCAATACATTAGTATCACGCACATCCGGCATATTTTCAATTAAAACAGGCTCATCCGCCATAGTTGCCGCAGCAAGAATAGCAAGCGCCGCATTTTTGGCACCGCCGATTTCTACTTCACCGACCAGCGAACTTCCGCCCTTGATCACATACTGTTCCATTACACACCTCAAAATAGTGTTATTTGTATACTCGTTACCTATTATATACCATATCTATGGTTTTTGTAAATCTGTTAATTTATGTTAATTTAAATATTTCAACGGATTTACCTGAGAACCTCCGATTAATATCTCAAAATGGACATGCGGACCACTGCTTCGACCGGTATTTCCGGACAATGCAATCTTCTGTCCCTGCGATACTTTCTGCCCTGCTTTTACAAGCACCTTGGACAAATGTGCGTACCGGGTCTGTCGTCCATCCGCATGATTGATATAAACCACATATCCGTATCCGCTTCCCCAACCGGCTTTCGCAACTGTTCCCGCACTGGATGCCCAAACTGTTGTTCCGATCGGAGTTGCCCAGTCAACGCCTTTATGGTATGTGGAAGCACCTCTTACCGGAGCACTTCTACGTCCGAATTGCGACGACAGACGTCCGCCTGAAATCGGTTTAATATAAGTCGGAGGAATTTTTGTTCCTTTTTCAATAATCTTAGGAACCGCCTCCATTGTCACTTCCTCTTTCAAGATCTCGGTACTGAGCTCTTTCTCGTTGTAATACGTCTTTACCGCGGCAATTTTATGGTGCCCGGCGGAAGGTTGTTGCAAAACAACTTGATCCGTAGTATACCAATCATCATTATAAACATACTGGATTTCGGCTTCATAGTCCTCTTCCACATAAATTTCTTCCTGCCACGTTATGGAAAGTTCCGGTTCCGGAGCCGTAATAATCAATTCCTCCCCGACACGTATCGTAGAATTCTCGTCCTCCAAAGAATCATTCAACTCAATAATCTTTTCCAACGGAATATTATTTTTGATCGAAATTTCAGACAGCGTATCTCCCGACTCAACTTTGTAAATCTTTTGCACATCCTGTTGCTCTGTCACAAGGCCGATTGCCTCCTCTACCGGCGTAATCTCAGCTTTTGTCAGATACGATTCCACAATTTCAATTTTGTCCGCATATGCAAGATCCGTCAACCCGTAATCAAAATCATCAAACGTCTTTTCTTTCGCCGCTTCTATGCCCGATACCATTTTAGTGATAGCCGCAGCAACGCCCGCCTCCAATTCTGTTTCTTTTTCCAGCTCGGTTTCCTGTTTCTGCTCCTCTTTACTTTCCACCAACGCCGTCAGGACATTGATTTCTCTTTCTGCATCCGGTCCGAGGGAGACAACATATTCCTGCGTATTCTGATACTTATCAAGAGCCGCCTGTAATACCTGCTGCACTTCTTCTATCGTGCTGACACTGACCATGAGCTGGTTCACCTTAATCGTATATGCAGGTTGTCTGGACTCCATGTGCGTAACATCCAAAACCATCTCCATGGACTCTAAGACCTGATCCTGATCGGTAAAATGCTCAAAATAAGCTTCCCTTCCATCAATCTTTAAATCAGTCTCGGCCAAAAACAGGCCCTCGCTGTCTTTTGCCGCCTCTCTGCGCGCTTCCCATAAAAGTTGTTGTGCCTGCTCCTCATCCGAAACAGTACCGACAAACACTCCGTTCAGAGACACATCAAAAACGTTGTTACCGCCGCTGATTACTTTTGTATAGGAAGGCAACAAAAAAAGACTTACGACAAAAATCAAAGCCAACATTTTTAAATATGTGATTTTTATATGTCCGCTATACTTCGTTAATTTCATTCACAATTATTTCCTTTTTGTCTTTTTTACACTGTACCCAAATTTCCCGATTGCTTCGCCCATAGAAAAATAGGTCCCGTGGGAATAGACAAGCGGATGTGCATTCTCCAGACAAAACGTATTGTTTTCATCCATATAAGCATCATCCACGCTGACAGCCACCACTTCCGCTATAAACATGTCGTGAGATCCCAGCTCCATACGCTGCTTGACCACACATTCAATCGCCACCGGACTTTCCGCAATTCTCGGCGCACTTACCACCTTGCCCGGAAGCGGAGTCAGATTCATCTCTTTAAACTTATCCACATCGCGTCCGCTTTTCACTCCGCAGTAATCCGTAGCAAACGCTAACTCTTCCGTCGTGAGATTAATAACAAATTCTCCCGACTCACAAATCATTCCGTGGGAATATCTTTCCGGACGCACAGAAATAGATACCATCGGCGGATTGGTACACACCGTCCCCGCCCACGCTACCGTAAGCACATTACTGTTTCCTTTTTTATCTGCCACACTGACAAGCACCGCCGGAAGCGGGTACAACATATTCCCCGGCTTAAAATCTATCTTTGACATATTCGTTCCCGTCTCTTATCTATAATATACCAAGCATCTGAAGCACCTGAATCAATAACGACGCACCGGAAAAAAGCACCGCCAGAATAACCATGGTCTTCACGCCCTTGTTCTTTTGCAACTCTTTCTCAATCTGGTCCATATGATCGTTCATATCGCGGGCCTTGATACTGAGCTGTTCGCCTACTGCCGCCTGCACATTTCGATATACCTTCACGTCTTCTCTGTGCACATAGTCCTCAATGTGTTTCTGCACATCATCCATATATAAACGGACATTGACAATCATTTCTTTAATCTGCTTGGCTGATTCCTGCTGCGCTTGCGCCTGCTCAGACAGTACGGCGTTAATTGCCGCTAACATTTCCCCGTCGTCTGACGGCTTGTCCAGCTTCTCTGCAAGCATCTGCTCCAAATTACGGATAGAACCTTCCACCATTCTCTGGTTTGTATCATTACCGAGTTCTACCCGGCTGACCGACGCCTCTATTTGTCCGAAAGACGTTTCCATCTGTCTTATAGATGCTTCCAAGCGATAGATTGCGTCTTCAAACTGTTTCTTTATCTCCTCTGCGGACTCTCCCATCTTTCTTGATACCGCATCTGCATTTTCATCCACTTTTCTGGAGAGACTGATAAACTCATCCTGATTGTCATAACTTTCCTGCTGCGCACATGCCTGAATAATACGCTGTTCCATGGAAAACAGATTCTCTCTGATAAGCCCTAACGATTCTTTCAATTCATCAATTGCTTCCGAATTATCCAAAACAGCAGCGCCCGGTTCATAAGATTCTATCTGCTCAATACTGCATGCAGCCATCTGGGAAACCTGCTCGGACACTTCAATCGTCTTTAAATTCAGTCGGCGAATTTCCTGTATAACTTTATCATATTCACTCATCTGCTCTCTTAATCTTTGATTTTCTCTGGCCTCTGCTTCCCCATTGGCCTGAATCAATTCTCCCGCATTAAAACGTTTTGCAAGTTTATCCATAAAATTATCCATGAAATCCCTCCATCTGCAACTATTCCCGGATGTTTAC